>JAVBUZ010000028.1:0-11187 GCA_031554725.1 Lachnospiraceae bacterium
TTCCAAGACTACAAAATATGAGCATGTTTTACCAAGGCTAGCAGCAATCGAAGATAGTGATGAAATAAAAGGAGTTTTGGTGTTACTTAATACAATGGGAGGGGATGTGGAGGCAGGGCTTGCCATTGCGGAGATGATTGGTTCTCTATCAAAGCCTACAGTATCTTTGGTCTTGGGGGGAAGCCATTCTATTGGATTGCCAATAGCCGTTAGTACGGACTATTCTTTTGTCGTTCCCACAGGAACCATGGTAATTCATCCGGTTAGAATGAATGGAATGGTAATAGGAGTTCCTCAGACCTTTGATTATTTCAAACAGATACAAGATAGGATTACAGGCTTTGTATGTAGTCATTGCCATATTAAAAAGCATAGGTTTGAAGAGCTTATGATGGAAACTGGTATTTTAACAAAAGATGTGGGTACTATTTTGGTTGGACAAGAGGCTGTAAACGAGAAAATTATTGATGAAGTAGGGGGAATAAGTGAGGCTTTAAGGAAATTACATTGTATGATAGAAAGTGAGAATCAAAAGTGTATACATGATGACAAGAAGTCTTAAAAATGATATAATACCTTGTGTTGTCTAAAATGGAAGAACATAAAAGGAGAAATAAAACAGTATGGCATCTAGCACAGGGAAGAAAAAAGCGTCTACAAATAGAAGCAAATATAAATCTTCCAAAGGAAGAAGTCAGAGTAATAGACAGTATAGTGCTCAAGAAAGTGCACTTTTTTATGAAATTGGACTTATTGTTTTGTTTGCTTTGGTAGTTATATTATTTTTATGCAATTTTGGTATTATTGGTTCGGTAGGTGATTCCATAAGTTCAGTTATGTTTGGCTTATTTGGATGGAGTGCATATATTGCTCCCATTATAGTATTTGTAGGGGCAGCATTTTGGTCTGCCAATCAAGGGAATTCAATTGCAACCATTAAAATCATCTCGGGAGCAGTTTTATTTGTTCTTTTTGGAGTGATTATAGAGTATTTAAATGGAGTTGCAACCAGTTTACCTGTATATGAGATAAAAGAGTTATATAGTTATTCTAGTTTAAATAGTACCGGTGGCGGTGTCTTGGCAGGCAGTATTGCATATATGCTATATCATTTTTTAGATATGGTAGGTGCGATACTGGTTGTTGTTGTGCTTGCAATTATATGCGTTGTTCTTTTAACAGAACGTTCTTTTCTAAATAGTATGAAAAATGGAAGTCAAAAGGTGATGGAAATATCAAGATATGACAACGAAAGAAGAAAAGAAACAGCAGAACAAAGAAGACAGGAACAAGATGAGTTTAGACGTAAGAGGCAAGAAGAAAAGAAATTAAAAGCAGAAGAAAAAGAAAACGAAAAGATATTAAGGATGGATAAAAAAGTGCAAGGAGTTATGATTGATACCTCCTTGGCTAAGAACGAAGAAAGCAAAACAAGAGATGACATTCATGAAATTATTTTAAATGATGAACCAGAATTTGATTTTGATAAAATAAAGATTCGTGGAATCCATCAGGTAGAGATGCAAGCACCGCAAGAGGACCAGATAGAGCCATATCAAGAAACATATGAACCATCATACGAGTCTTATGAACCACCATATGAGCCTGAAGCGCCAAAGCCACAAAGACGAGAAGTAAGGCCAGCATATCAAGAAAAATCAGTAGCTACACAGCCTTCCATGGATATGAAAATACCAGAGAAAAAAGTAGCAAAAAAATACATATTCCCACCAATTTCAAGATTACAAAAAGGCAAAGTAGGTGGTGGAGATTCTACAAAAGAATTAAAAGAAACAGCAATGCGTTTGCAACAAACCTTAAATACCTTTGGTGTTAAGGTTACCATTACGGATATTAGTCAGGGGCCAGCGGTAACAAGATATGAGCTACAACCAGAGGTTGGGGTAAAGGTTAGTAAGGTAGTCGGATTAGCAGATGACATTAAGCTAAACTTGGCAGCAACAGATATTAGGATTGAGGCACCGATTCCAGGAAAAGCAGCAATTGGTATAGAAGTTCCTAATAAAGAAAATTCCGCAGTAGCACTTAGGGATCTATTAGAAACCAAAGATTATAAAGAGTTTGACTCTAATCTTGCTTTTGCAGTAGGTAAAGATATTGCAGGAAAAGTTGTGGTGGCAGATATTGCAAAGATGCCACATATGCTAATTGCAGGAGCTACAGGCTCCGGTAAGTCTGTTTGTATTAATACGCTGATAATGAGCATTTTGTATAAAGCGCATCCTGATGATGTAAAGCTAATAATGATTGATCCGAAGGTGGTAGAATTAAGTGTTTATAATGGAATTCCACACCTACTCATTCCCGTTGTTACTGACCCGAAGAAGGCATCAGCAGCTCTTCACTGGGGTGTGTCTGAAATGACAGATCGTTATAAGAAATTTGCAGATCACAATGTTCGTGACTTAAAGGGATATAATAAGAAAATAGAAACCATGCAGGCGAGTGGCGAGGAAGATGCTCCAGCAAAAATGCCACAAATTGTAATTATTGTAGATGAGTTGGCAGACTTAATGATGGTTGCACCTGGTGAGGTTGAAGAATCAATCTGTCGCTTGGCACAGCTAGCGCGAGCAGCAGGTATTCACTTAATTATTGCAACCCAGAGACCTTCCGTAGATGTCATTACCGGTTTAATTAAAGCCAATATGCCTAGCCGTGTTGCCTTTAGTGTATCAAGTGGTGTAGATTCAAGAACCATTTTAGATATGGTTGGTGCGGAAAAACTACTAGGTAAGGGTGATATGCTATTTTATCCTCAGGGATATACAAAACCCGTTCGAGTACAGGGGGCATTTGTGTCAGATAAGGAAGTATCGGATGTTGTTGATTTCCTAAAAAATCAGACGCTAGGAAATACATACGCAGAAGATATTGAAGAGAAGATTCAAAATATCGGCACAAGTTCATCGGGAAGCAGTTCTGCTGGAGATGGTGGTTCAAACTTAGATGAATACTTTATGGATGCAGGTAGGTTTATTATTGATAAAGATAAAGCGTCTATAGGCATGTTGCAGAGAGTATTTAAGATTGGATTTAATCGTGCAGCAAGAATCATGGATCAGTTATATGAGTATGGTGTTGTGGGTGAAGAAGAGGGGACAAAGCCTCGAAAGGTATTAATGAGCCCAGAGGCATTTGAACAGTTGATTGATGAAATATAAATAAGACATAAGTACAAAGCGTACAGATAGGAGCTTACATGAAAACAGACATTCAAATTGCACAGGAAGCGATTATGAAGCCGATCGTAGATGTTGCGAGTTCTTTAGGAATAGATGCAGATGATTTAGAATTGTATGGCAAGTATAAGGCTAAAATAAGTAATGAGTACATACAAAAAATGGAAAACAACAAAGACGGGAAGCTAATACTTGTTACAGCGATTAATCCCACACCAGCAGGAGAGGGCAAAACAACTACAAGTGTTGGCTTGGGGCAAGCCTTTGGCAAGCTTGGCAAAAAGGCAATTATTGCCTTAAGAGAGCCTTCGCTAGGTCCTTGCTTTGGCATTAAAGGCGGTGCAGCAGGTGGCGGTTATGCACAGGTTGTTCCAATGGAAGATTTAAACTTACATTTTACTGGTGATTTTCATGCCATAACAACAGCGAATAATTTATTAGCAGCTATTTTGGATAATCATATTCAACAGGGCAATGAGCTAGAGATTGATACCAATCAAATTGTTTTAAAAAGATGCTTAGACTTAAACGACAGAGTACTTAGAAACGTTGTTGTAGGGCTTGGAAATAAAATGGATGGAGTAGTTCGTGAAGACCATTTTGTTATAACTGTAGCTTCAGAAACTATGGCGATTCTCTGTCTTGCAAATGATATGAAGGATTTAAAGGTGCGTTTATCTCGCATGGTAGTTGCCTATGATAAAAAAGGAAAGCCAGTAACTGCAGGGGATTTAAAAGCAGTAGGTGCCATGGCGGCGCTTTTAAAGGACGCTATGAAGCCAAACCTAATCCAGACCCTTGAACATACACCAGCGCTTGTTCATGGTGGTCCTTTTGCTAATATTGCACATGGCTGTAACTCTATTATTGCAACCAAAACAGCACTAAAAATGGCAGATTATGTGATAACAGAAGCAGGCTTTGGTGCAGACCTTGGTGCAGAGAAATTCTTTGATATTAAGTGTAGAATGGCAGGTTTAAAGCCAGATGCAGTAGTTTTGGTTGCAACCATACGAGCGCTTAAATATAATGGTGGCGTTGTAAAAGCGGAGTTAAACAAAGAAAATGTAGAGGCTCTAAAGCTTGGTAGCGCCAATTTAGAAAAGCATATTGAAAATCTACAAAAATATCAGGTGCCAGTTGTGGTAACCCTAAATTCATTTATAACAGATAGTGAAGCAGAAATTGCCTATGTTCAAAAGTTCTGCGAAGAAAGAAATTGTGAATTTGCCCTATCTAAGGTTTGGGAACATGGCGGTGAAGGTGGTATAGAACTAGCTGAGAAGGTTTTGAATACTTTAGAAAAGAAAGAAAGCAACTTCAAGCTATTATACGATGAAAATATGCCAGTCAAGAATAAAATTGAAACGGTAGCAAAAGAAATTTATGGTGCTGCAAATGTAAATTATACAGCACTTGCATCAAAACAAATCAAGCAATTAGAAGAGTTAGGCTATGGAAACTTAGCTATATGTATGGCAAAAAATCAGTATTCACTATCGGATGACCCAACTCTACTAGGAAGACCAGAAGGTTTTGATTTAACAATACGAGAAGTATACGTATCTGCTGGTGCAGGATTCTTAGTAGTTTTAACCGGAACCATAATGACGATGCCAGGTCTCTCTAAAGAACCAGCGGCATATAGCATTGATGTTGATGACAACGGCGTAATTACAGGATTATTTTAAGAAAGGCATGGTATGGTTATGACAAAAATTATTGATGGTAAAGTTATTTCTGCACAAATTAAAGATGAACTAAAAGAAAAAGTAGCAGGCTTAAAGACAGATGGCAAAGAAGTTACTTTAGCAGTAATACAGGTCGGAAACGATCCAGCGTCTAGCGTATATGTGGGAAATAAGAAAAAGGCATGCGAATACATTGGTATTTTATCTTTAGCGTATGAATTACCAGAAGAGACAACAGAGGAAGCATTATTAGAATTAATTGAAGAGTTAAATGCGAGAGCGGATGTAAATGGTATTTTAGTGCAATTACCTCTACCTAAGCATATTAACGAGGATCGTGTAATCCAAAAGATTGACCCTAAAAAAGACGTAGATGGATTTCACCCTCAAAGTGTTGGTGCTTTATGTATTGGTCAGCCAGGATTTGTATCCTGTACACCAGCAGGCATTATTCAGCTTTTAAAACGTTCAGGAGTTGAAATTGCTGGAAAAGAATGTGTGGTTATTGGAAGAAGTAATATTGTTGGCAAGCCAATGGCACTTTTATTACTTAGAGAAAATGGAACAGTTACCGTTGCACATTCAAGAACAGCAGATTTAAAAGACGTTGCAAAAAGAGCAGATATCTTAATTGTAGCAGTTGGCAAGCCTAAGATGATTACAAGTGAATATGTAAAAGAGGGTGCTGTAGTTATTGACGTAGGCATTCATCGCGATGAACAAAATAAGTTATGCGGTGATGTAGATTATGAAGATGTTGCACCACATTGTAGTGCCATAACGCCTGTTCCAGGTGGCGTAGGTCCAATGACAATTGCAATGTTGATGAACAATTGTGTGGAGACTGTTTTATGATATGTCCAAATTGTGGTGAAACAATAAAGGATGAAAATTTATATTGCGAAAAGTGTGGTAATGAAATTTATATAGTTCCTGATTTTGAGCCGGAAATTGAAGACAATATCAAAAAATCATTGCAAGAAATGATTCAAGAGGTAGGTCAGAACACAAAGCAGGAAAAAAATCAAGAAGAACACGAGGACCTAAAGAAGGGCAATTGGAACAACAGATTGCTACTTCTTCTTTGTAGTGCCTTCGCCCTGGTACTTGTAATACTATCTCTTGTGGGTGTTATTATTCAATACCAATACAATTCGGTAGCATATCAAATAAATGAAGCGGCAGAATGTATTTCTAAAGGGAAAGTAGAAGAGGCAATGGCTTATTATGAAAGAGCTATTGAATTAGATGAGGAAAATATATCTATTAGATTTCAAATGGCAGAAATATATAAGAATCTAGGCAATGAAATCTCATATATAGAGCAGCTTTTGCTGATTACACAATCAAATAATACAACAGATAATGAGTCGGAAAAGGCATATAATAAAATAATTCAGTTTTATATATCAAAAGAAAATTATAAGGAAATTAATGAATTATTGCTTAACTGTACCAATATTAATATTTTAGATGCGAATCAAAACTTTTTGGCAAAGGAGCCTGAGTTTAGCTATCAAGAAGGAGTTTATGCAGAAATAGTGCCATTAAAGCTCTCTTCAAATACAAAGGGAACTATTTACTACACTTTAGATGGAACAACACCGGATTCAGGCTCAGAAATATATACCACGCCTATTTTTTTAGAGACCGGAAAGTATATTATTTCAGCTTTTTTTGTAAATGAATACGGGATATCTAGTGAAATAGTTAGTAAACGCTACAATATAGATGTTTTAAAACCAGTGGCACCAGATGTCCAAGTTTATAGTGGCGAATATATATATCCAACGATGATTACAGTAGACGTACCCGAGGGTTATAGTGTATATTATACAACAGATGGTTCAGTGCCATCCATCCATTCCGTTCAGTATGTTAACCCAATCCCGATGCCGATAGGCAAGTCAAATTATAAATTTATAATGTATGACCCTGAAAATGTATCTGGTGAAATAACAAGCAGAGAGTATGAGCTTGAATTACAGACAGAATATACACCACAGGATGCTTCAAAAATTATTGTCGAAGCGATGATGGAAAAAGGGAAAATTTATGATTATCAGGGAAATAACCACGAAGTAGAAGGTAGATATAAGTATGGCTTCCAATTTGCGCTATCAATTGTGGATGCTGGGGATTTCTATGTGATTTCAGAAATATATGAAGATACGGCCGGGGTTCAAAATAAAACCGGTACAAATTATGCAGTTAATGTCTATAGCTTAGAAAAATATAAATTGTTAACTGATGAGGATGAGAATTACCTGTTAGAGGAGTTCTGATAAATTATAATGAAAAAATGTTCTTATAAAGGGACAAGATGAGGTGTGAGATGTACAAAATTTTAAAATCGGAAGAATTGACTACTAACATCTATCTGATGGAAGTAGAAGCAAAAAGGGTTGCAAAATCCTGCTTGCCTGGACAGTTTGTTATTGTAAGAATGAATGATAACGATGAAAGAATACCTTTAACTATTTGTGATTACAATAGGGAACTTGGGACCGTTACAATCGTATTTCAGATTGTAGGAGCTTCCACACAGTATATGTCCGCTTTAAAAGCTGGGGATAGCTTCCATGACTTCGTTGGTCCATTAGGTCAGCCATCTGAATTTGTTCATGAAGAATTAGAAGCGTTAAAAAAGAAAAAAATATTATTTGTTGCAGGTGGTGTAGGAACAGCTCCAGTATATCCACAGGTAAAATGGTTGCATGAAAATGGTGTTGCAGCAGATGTTATTGTTGGCTCCAAGACAAAAGATTTACTTATTTTAGAAAAAGAGATGGAAGCGGTTGCTGGAAATCTTTATGTAACTACAGATGATGGTTCATACGGAAGAAGTGGAATGGTTACACAGACAATTACGGATTTAGTAAATGATGGTAACAACTATGATGTTTGCGTAGCTATTGGACCTATGATTATGATGAAATTTGTATGTAAATTAACCAAAGAATTGAACATTCCAACGATTGTCAGCCTAAATCCAATTATGGTTGATGGAACAGGCATGTGTGGTGCTTGTCGTGTAACTGTAGGTGGAAAAGTGAAATTTGCATGTGTAGATGGTCCTGAATTTGACGGACATGCAGTTGATTTTGATGAAGCAATGAAACGTCAACAGATATACAAAACGGTGGAAGGTCGTGATTTCTTAAAAGCAAAAGAAGGCGACACACATCATGGCGGATGCGGAAACTGCAATTCATAATATTTAAAAAGTCAAATGGAGGACATTAGAATGGACGTATTAAAGAAAATACCAGTTCGTGAGCAGGAAGCGAAAGTTCGTGCAGCGAACTTTGAAGAAGTATGTTTAGGATATAATAAAGAAGAAGCAATGAATGAAGCCGAACGTTGCATTAACTGTAAAAATGCACAATGTGTAAAAGGTTGTCCCGTTGCTATTGATATACCAGGGTTTATTAGCCAGGTAAAAACAGGAGATATTGAGGCTGCTTACCAAGTAATTAGTGAATCTTCAGCGCTCCCAGCAGTGTGTGGTCGTGTATGCCCACAGGAAAGCCAGTGTGAAGGTAAATGTATTAGAGGAATTAAGGGAGAGCCTGTATCTATCGGTAAATTAGAACGATTTGTTGCTGATTGGGCAAGTCAGAATGAAATTAAGCCTGAAGGTGCAAAAGAGAAAAAAGGTAAAAAGGTAGCTGTAATTGGCTCAGGCCCAGCAGGACTTACTTGCGCAGGCGACTTAGCAAAGACAGGTTATGATGTTACTATTTTTGAAGCACTTCATGAGCCAGGCGGGGTACTCGTATATGGTATTCCAGAGTTTCGTCTTCCTAAAAAAGATGTTGTTGCAAAAGAAATTGAAAATGTAAGATCTTTAGGCGTAAAAATAGAAACCAATGTTGTAGTTGGTAAGTCAGTAACAATTGATGAATTGTTAGAGGAAGAAGGATTTTCTGCTGTATTTGTTGGTTCTGGCGCAGGCCTCCCAAAATTCATGGGAATTCCTGGTGAAAATGCTAATGGGGTATTTTCGGCAAATGAATATTTAACAAGAAGCAATTTGATGAAAGCGTTCAATGAAAATTCCACAACCCCAATTATGCGTGCCAGCAAAGTAGCTGTTGTCGGCGGTGGTAATGTAGCTATGGATGCAGCAAGAACAGCACTTAGACTTGGTGCAGAGGTTCATATTGTATATCGTCGTAGCGAAGAAGAATTGCCAGCACGTGTGGAAGAAGTACATCATGCAAAACAAGAAGGTATTATCTTTGATTTATTAACTAACCCAACGGAAATTATAACAGATGAAAATGGTTGGGTAAAAGGAATGAAGTGTATTCGTATGGAATTAGGAGAGGCAGATGCATCTGGAAGAAGAAGCCCAGTTGTTATTCCTGACTCAGAATTTGTTTTAGATGTCGATATGGTAATTATGTCACTTGGAACCTCACCCAATCCTCTGATTACTTCTACAACAAAAGGTTTGGAAACAAACAAATGGCAGTGCATCATTGCTGAAGAAGAAAATGGAAAAACCACAAAAGAAGGTGTATATGCGGGTGGTGATGCAGTAACAGGCGCAGCAACTGTTATCTTAGCAATGGGTGCAGGAAAAGCGGCAGCAAAAGGTATTGACGAATATTTAAGTAATAAATAGTGAGGATTTTTTATGGTAAAGCACATTGTATTATGGAATCTCATTCCAGAGCTATCGGAAAATGAAAGAAAAGAAGCAGCTTTAAAAGTAAAAGACCTATTAGAACCTATTAAAGACTTGGTCGAAGGCGCACTAGAAATGCAAGTAATATTTAATGAATTCGATTCAAGCAATAGAGATATTGCACTAATTTCTACGTTTGATACAGTGGAAGCATTACAGTCTTATCAGTCTCATCCTGCCCATGTAGAAGCAGGAAAATATATTAGAAGCGTTACATGTGATAGAGCATGTATGGATTACAAATAGATAAGATATTTTGACAAAGGGTCAGAAAGCTGGAGGATTATTATATGCCGTGGTGTCCAAGTTGTAAGAGCGAATATAAGGATGGTATTTTAACATGTGTGGATTGTGGTTGTGAGTTGGTAGATTCTAAGGAAGAAGCCAAAGCAAATAACGAAGATTTTTTCCCGCAGGAAGTAGAAGAACCTATATATGAATCTGAAGAAAATGAAGAGGAAGAAGAGATAGAACATATTTCCTTTGGTATTTATCAGGATAATGCTCAAAAGGCAGAAGAAAACCGGTCTTCGGCATATACTTTATTAGCGGTGGGAATTTTAGGTCTAATAGCTATGATTTTGGGCATGACAGGAGTATTTCCCCTAAATTTAAGTGCTTATTCCAAATATATGATTTTTGGTGTAATGAGCGCACTCTTTCTTTTATTTATTGTAATGGGCGCCATCTCTATGAGGTCCTCAAAGGTGTTTGCAAAAAAAGCAGAATCTGAAAATACCCTTCGTGATACCATTGAAAAGTGGTGTTTAGAAACGTTAGATGCCAAGAAGCTAGATGAAGAGGCATTTGGTGGTTCGATTAGCGAATTGACTGATGAAGTCAAGTATTTTCGTAGAATAGATTTGCTAAAAAGGAAAATTCAGACACAGTTTTTAAACTTGGATATGCAATTTTTAGAACATTTTGCAGACGAAATATATGGAGATATTTTTGAATAATGCATAGTAATCAGCACTGCTTTCGCATAGAAAGCAGTGCTGTATTAATATTTAGTAAAATATTTATTAACTTTTAGATTTTCGGTGGGAAAAATAAAGAACAGGTGATATTATGAATGTAAACATAGTTTGTGTAGGAAAAATCAAAGAACTTTTTTTTAGAGATGCTATTTCGGAGTATGCAAAACGTTTGAGCAAGTATTGTAAATTTGAAATAATTGAAGTTGCAGATGAAAAAACACCAGATAAAGCGAGTCCAATTGAAGAAGAACAGATAAAACAAAAAGAAGCTGAACGCATTTTAGCTAAAATAAAAGAAGACGCGTACGTAATTACTTTGGAAATTTTAGGTGATAAGATGGATTCAGTAGCCTTTTCCAAGGTGATTGAGCAAGCTGGTATTAATGGTAAAAGTAGAATTCAATTTATTATTGGTGGTTCGCTGGGCTTGCATAGCAGTGTAAGTAAGGTGGCACACAAAAAAATGAGCTTTTCTGATATGACATTTCCGCATCAACTTATGCGAGTTTTGCTTAGTGAGCAGATTTATAGAGGCTTTCGCATAATGAACAATGAACCATATCATAAGTAAGGAGTGACTAAATGAGTACATTTGTAGAATTTAAAAACGTAAATAA
>JAVBUZ010000022.1:0-4961 GCA_031554725.1 Lachnospiraceae bacterium
AATTCTGGCAAGGTGGAGGACTACCTAAGTTATACATTAAAACAGGAGCTGCCGATCAAAAGTGCACGCCAGATGGGAAAAAGTGAAGGAGATAACCCGTATGCAGGATTTTATCACAGTGACGGGAATGATTTTAAGTCAGGCGCCTATCGGTGAGTACGATAGGCGAATATGCTTATTGACCAAAGAAAAAGGAAAGATTTCAGCCTTTGTTAAAGGTGTCAGAAGACAAAACAGTAGACTTCTGGCGGCAACGAATCCTTTTTCGTTTGGTCAATTTAAGTTATATGCGGGGAAAAATTCTTACAACGTCGTAGATGTGACTATTAGTAATTATTTTGATGAACTGCGAACTGACTACATAGGTGCCTATTATGGAATGTATTTCATGGAAGTGGCGGATTACTGCACCAGAGAAAATAATGATGAAAAAGAAATGCTTAAGCTATTATATCAGTCTCTGCGCGCATTAATAAGCGATGCGATTTCGAATGAACTAATTCGCCGTATCTATGAAATAAAGACGGTGGTTGTAAATGGAGAATATCCGGGCTTGCCTACAAACATGGAGCTTGAAGATTCTACAAAATATACCATTGAGTTTATAGCAGCCTCGACCATTGAAAAGCTGTATACATTTACCGTAACAGATGATGTTTTGAAGCAGCTAAAGATAGTAAGTACGAACTATTTTAAGCATTTTACACAGCACAATTTTAAAAGTCTCGAAATATTAGAAACTCTTTGTTGAAAAACTGAAATAAGTTAGATATAATAATGGGTGGCATTTAGAAGATGCAATTTTGTTATATAATGAAATGAGGATGAAAATGAAAAAAAGACTTGCATTAATATTTTCAGCTATATGCTTGTGCGCAGCTTTCTTCACTGGATGCGGTAAGGCGGTGTCCACAGTGGAAATAACAGAAACAAGTTTATACATATCAAAAGATGGAAAGGTTACTGCATATATATTAGAAGCCTTTGAACAAGATTATTATAGCGTATCAGAGCTTAGAAGTATGATAGAAGAGGAAATTGACGCTTACTACTTGGAGTTGGGCTATTCAGGGCAAGAGAACAGTTTAGTTAAATTGGTTGATATTACAGAGCTTCCTGAAAAGCAAAGTATTTTATTAAAAATGGAATTTGCAACGTCTAAGGAATATGAAGGATTTAATGACAGTACATTTTTTTATGGAACAGTACAAGAGGCTTATGCTGGCGGTTACCAGTTAAATGTTACCTTAAAGGATGTTTCTAATTCGCAGAAAACTATCTCGGAAAAAGAGATAAAAGAGATGAAAGATAACCATATACTTCTTATAGAAGACAACATAAAAGTATATCTACCACAAAAAATTCTATATGCATCGCAGGATGCGCAGGTTATTAAAACAAAAGAAGCAATGCCAAATCACACAGAAGGCTATTCTTGTATTCTTACAAATTAAAAACGTTATGCAGAAATGAGGAAAAGTATGGAAAAGACAATGGAAAAAATTGTAGCACTAGCAAAAGCGAGAGGTTTTGTATATCCAGGTTCAGAAATTTATGGTGGACTTGCCAATACATGGGACTATGGTAATCTTGGCGTAGAATTAAAAAACAATGTAAAGAGAGCATGGTGGCAGAAGTTCATCATGGAAAACCCATATAACGTAGGTGTTGACTGTGCGATTTTAATGAATCCACAGACTTGGGTTGCCAGTGGACATTTAGGTGGATTTTCAGATCCTCTTATGGATTGTAAAGAATGTCACGAGCGTTTTCGTGCAGATAAGATTATTGAAGATTACTGCGCTGAAACTGGAATGGAATTAACAGAAAGCGTAGATTCTTGGAGCTTAGAAGCAATGAAAAACTTCGTAGAAGAAAAGAATATTCCATGTCCTACTTGTGGAAAACACAACTTTACAGATATTCGTCAGTTCAATCTTATGTTTAAAACCTTCCAGGGTGTAACAGAGGATGCAAAGAACACAGTATATCTTAGACCAGAGACAGCACAGGGTATTTTTGTTAACTTTAAAAATGTACAAAGAACTTCTCGTAAGAAAATTCCATTTGGCATTGGTCAGATAGGAAAGTCTTTTAGAAATGAAATTACACCAGGAAACTTTACCTTCCGTACTAGAGAATTCGAACAGATGGAACTTGAGTTTTTCTGTGAACCAGATACAGACCTAGAATGGTTTGAATACTGGAGAAGCTTCTGTATCAATTGGCTAAAAGCACTTGGTATGAAAGAAGAAGAAATGAGAGTTAGAGATCATTCTCCAGAAGAGCTAAGCTTCTATAGCAAGGCAACCACAGATATTGAATACCTATTCCCATTTGGCTGGGGAGAGCTTTGGGGTATTGCTGATAGAACAGACTATGACTTAACACAGCATCAAAACGTATCTGGCCAGGATATGACATATTTTGATGATGAGAAAAAAGAAAAATACATTCCTTACGTTGTAGAGCCATCACTTGGTGCAGACCGTGTGGTTTTAGCCTTCCTTTGTGGCGCTTATGATGAAGAAGAAATCGGAGAGGGTGATGTACGTACCGTACTTCATTTCCATCCAGCACTAGCACCTGTTAAAATAGGTGTGTTACCTTTATCTAAAAAACTAAATGAAGGTGCAGAAAAAATCTATACAGAGCTTTCTAAAAAATATAATTGTGAATTTGATGATAGAGGTAATATCGGTAAGAGATATCGTCGTCAGGATGAAATCGGAACACCTTTCTGCATCACTTATGACTTTGAATCAGAGACAGATAACTGTGTAACAGTTCGTTTCCGTGACTCTATGGAGCAGGAAAGAGTTGCAATTGATCAGTTAGATGCTTACTTTGCAGATAAATTCACATTCTAATAACTTGGAGGAAATACCATGAAGCCTTATGGTGTAAATGAATTACGTAAAATGTACTTAGAGTTCTTTGAAGAAAAAGAACATTTAAAAATGAACAGCTTTTCATTGGTACCTCATAATGATAAAAGCTTACTTATTATCAACTCTGGAATGGCACCATTAAAGCCTTATTTTACAGGACAAGAAATTCCACCAAGAAAAAGAATGACCACATGCCAAAAGTGTGTGCGTACTGGCGATATTGAAAATGTTGGAAAGACAGCTAGACATCTTACCTTCTTTGAAATGCTTGGAAACTTTTCTTTTGGTGATTACTTCAAGAAAGAAGCAATTGCATGGAGCTGGGAATTTTTAACTAAAGTGGTAGGTATGGATGAAGAAAGACTTTATCCTTCTATTTACTGCGAAGATGATGAGGCTTTTGATATTTGGGTCAATGATATCAAAGTACCAGCAGAAAAAATCACTCGTTTTTACCGTGATGAAACGGGTGCTTGTGATAATTTCTGGGAGCATGGTGCTGGTCCTTGTGGCCCTTGCTCGGAAATATACTATGACCGTGGAGAAAAATACGGATGTGGAAAGCCAGATTGTAAGGTGGGCTGTGAATGTGACCGCTTTATGGAGGTTTGGAATAACGTATTTACTCAGTTTGATAATGACGGAAAAGGCAATTATACAGAGCTTGTACAGAAAAATATTGATACTGGTATGGGATTAGAGCGTCTTGCAGTTGTTGTTCAGGATGTGGATTCTGTATTTGATATTGACACCATGAAAGCGATTCGTAATAGAATTTGTGAACTAGCAGGAGCGCAGTATCAAAAAGATGACAAGGTGGATGTATCTATTAGACTTATTACCGATCATATTCGTTCCACAACATTTATGATTAGTGACGGAATTATGCCATCTAACGAAGGTCGAGGCTATGTCCTTCGTCGTCTGATTAGACGTGCAGCAAGACATGGCAGACTACTAGGTGTGCAAGGTAAGTTCATGGCAAACTTAAGTGAAACTGTTATTGCAGAATGTAAAGACGGATATCCTGAATTAGAAGAAAAGAAAGCATTTATTTTAAATGTTTTAACTCAGGAAGAAGATAAATTTGATAAAACCATTGATCAGGGGCTTGCGATTTTAGGTGATATGGAAGAAAAGATGCAGGCAAGTGGTAGCAAAGAGCTTTCAGGTGAAGAAGCCTTTAAACTATATGATACCTATGGTTTCCCTGTAGATTTAACCGAAGAAATTCTAGCGGAAAATGGATTTACCATGGACAAAGAAGGCTTTGAAAGCTGCATGAAAGAGCAGAAGGAGAAGGCACGTAACGCTAGAAAAACAACGAACTATATGGGCGCCGATGTGACGGTATATGAATCCATAGACCCAAGCGTTACCTCTGAATTCGTAGGCTACGATAGCCTAGTTCATACTTCTAAGATTACAGTGCTCACAACGGAAAGTGAGTTAGTAGAAGCACTTACCGATGGCGAAGTAGGAACTGTTATTGTGGAGGAAACTCCTTTCTATGCAACCAAGGGTGGACAGAATGCAGATATTGGTGTGATTAAAACTGCAGATGGTGAGTTTGTTGTGGAAGACACCGTGGTCTTACTTGGTGGAAAAATCGGACATATTGGTAAAATTGTAAAAGGTATGCTAAAAGTAGGAGATAGTGCTACTTTAAGCGTAGATACCATAAATAGAAGCAATACATGTAAAAATCATAGTGCCACTCACTTACTACAAAGAGCACTTCGTGAAGTGCTTGGAAGCCATGTAGAGCAGGCAGGTTCTTTCGTAGATGGAGATAAGCTTCGCTTTGACTTTAGCCATTTTGCAGCTCTTTCAGCGCAGGAGATTGCAAAAGTGGAGACGATTGTAAATGAACAGATTTCTGCGTCTTTACCAGTAGAAACCAAGGTTATGACAATAGATGAAGCAAAGAAGACCGGCGCAATGGCACTGTTTGGCGAAAAGTATGGCGAGAAGGTTAGAGTCGTATCTATGGGTGAGTTCTCAACAGAACTTTGTGGTGGTACTCACGTAGCCAATACTGGTGTAATCTCGGTGTTTAAAATTGTTTCT
>JAVBUZ010000038.1:0-3437 GCA_031554725.1 Lachnospiraceae bacterium
ATCAATAGGAGTCGAGCCTGCTGGCAGGTTCTTTACATCACCACTAGGAGTAAAGCAATAAACATTATCTGAAAATAAGTCTAAATCGCTCTTTAAGAGATTTAGGAACTCTCTATTATCTGCATTGTCTCTTTGCCATTCAAGAATTTGTCGAAGCCATACTAGCTTTTGCTCTTCGCTTCCTTCTGCCTTTTTACCATCAGAGGCATCCTTATACTTCCAATGGGCAGCAATACCATACTCCGCCGCCTTATGCATTTCGGAGGTACGTATTTGAATTTCAAAAGGCTGTCCACTAGAACCAATTAAGGTCGTATGCAAAGACTGATACATATTGGCTTTAGGCATCGCTATGTAGTCTTTAAATCTTCCTGGAATAGGCTTATACATTTCATGGATAACACCTAAGGCTGCATAGCAGTCCCTTACTGAATCCACCACAATACGAACTGCAAACAAATCGTAAATTTGATCCAGGGTCTTGCTCTGATTTTTCATTTTTTTGTAGATACTAAAAAAGTGCTTTACACGTCCATCGATTTTAGCTTCAATACCGGCGTTTTCAATGTGCTCACGTACCTCATCAACAATGCTTTGAATATAAGATTCGCGTACACTTTTTCTAACTGCTATTTTTTCCACTAAATCATAATATACTTCTGGCTCTAGGTATTTTAAGGATAAGTCATCTAACTCTACCTTTATCTTCGAAATACCTAATCTTTGAGCAATTGGTGAATATACCTCGATTGTTTCTTTGGCAATTCGTTGCTGACTTTCTGGCTTTTGATATTTTAAAGTACGCATATTATGAAGCCTATCTGCAAGCTTGATCATAATAACACGAATATCCTTCGCCATAGCCAAAAACATCTTTCTAAGGTTCTCAGCCTGCATCTCCAGCTTCGTATCGCTTACATCGCCTTCTACACTGGAAAGGGGAATGCTTTCTAACTTTGTTACACCATCAACAAGTAAAGAAACGTCCTCTCCAAATTCTGCTTTTATTTCCTCGTCTGTTAGTACTGTATCTTCTACCACATCATGTAAAAGTCCTGCAACGATAGTTTCTTTATCTAACTCCAAGTCTGCTAAAATGATTGCAACATTAAGCGGATGAATAATATAAGGTTCACCTGATTTGCGATATTGATCCTTATGTGCCTGCTTTGCAACTCCATATGCTTTTTCAATCATAGAAATATCTGCCGATGGATGATATAATTGCACACGATTAACAAGCACCTGATAAAGATCATCCGGTGTCATTCCTTCTTGTACTTTATTAATTTTTCCGTCGTCAAGGACAAGTTCTGTTTTTTCTTCTGTCATAGTTACTCCAGCCACCTAAAGTATTATTTACCCTCATAACATATTGCTGATTCTAATCTATAATTCTTTAACTTTTCTCTTCCTTTTAAGCCCGCTAGCTCTATAAGCACAACGATACAAACCACTTCGCCACCTAAGGATTCGATTAATTGAACCATTGCTTCTGTTGTTCCGCCTGTGGCAATTAAATCATCCACAATTAAAACCTTCTGTCCTGGTTTAATTGAGTCCTTGTGCATCTCTATCGTAGCCGTACCATATTCTAACTCATATTCCTTTTCTACTGTTTCGCAAGGAAGCTTTCCCTTTTTACGAATAAGTACAAATGGCTTATGATTGTTATATGCAATTGGTGTTCCAAAAATAAAGCCTCTTGATTCTGGTCCTACTACCACATCATATTCCAAGTCATTGATTTTTTCCTGCATTGTATCAATTGCTAAATGCAATCCATCTCCATCCTGTAATACGCTAGTTACATCTCTAAAGATAATTCCTTCTTCTGGAAAATCTGGAATACTTCTTACATATTCTTCTAATTTCTTCATGTTAATAAACCGTACCTTTCCAACCACTTATCTCATGCAAAATATTATATATTATATTATTTTTTGTTATGAAAGTCAAAATATTGTGTTATTTATCCAAAAATATTTATTAAGTCATTAAATAAAACAACTACCATAAGCCCCATGAAAAATACCAAGCCAATAAAATGTACAATCCCTTCTTTATCTGCTGGCACTGGTTTTCCACGCACTACTTCAATTAGCATAAACACTAAACGTCCTCCGTCTAGGGCTGGAAATGGAAGCAAATTTAAAATTCCTAAGTTGATCGATAGCAAAAGAACAATATTCATCATACTAAGAATTACACTTTTTGCACCATATTCTTTTGCTGCATCATAGGTTTTTCCAACTACATTAACAGCAATTCCTACTGGTCCTGCTACATCTTCCTTCTTAAAGTTACCTGTAATTAACATTCCTAAGCTCTTATAGGTTGCCCTTACGCAGTAACGCATTTCATAAAACGCATCTCTAAAAACCGTCAGCCCTTTGCTTTGTTCATAAACACCGCTGTAAACTCCCACCGCATAGGTTCCTGTACTCTCATTATATTTAGGTTCTAGAGTAATTTCCGTTTTTTCTCCATTTCTTTCATATACAATTTCCAGCACTTCGCCCTTGTTAATAGCTAACATTAATTGTAAATCACGAAATAGGTATATTTTTTCTCCATTGATGCTAACGATTTTATCCCCTGCTTCTATTCCCGCTGCTTTAGCCGCCCCATCTTCTACAAGATCAGTTACAATCGGTAAGTCAGTAGGTGCCATAGAAACTAAAACTACTGCAACAAAAAAAGCTAGAATAAAGTTGAAAATAGGTCCAGCAACAACCGTTGCTATTCTTGACCAAACGTTGGCCCTTAAAAAAGAACCTTCCGTCTCCCCATCTTCCACATTTAAGCCATCTTCGCCTTCAAACATACAGGCTCCACCAATAGGCAATAGCTTGATCGCATATTTAGTCTCTTTTTTCTGAAAGGAAACCAACGTTGGCCCCATACCAATTGAAAACTCTACTACGTGGATTCCATTTGATTTTGCAATGATAAAATGCCCAAATTCATGAGATAAAACAACAATCCCAAATATAAGTACGAATAAAATTACTGTCACTCTTACACCTCTGTCATTATATATTCATATATTTCTTGTTCTGCCTGTAGTATCTGTTCTACACTAGGATTGGCAGTTATCTTATGCTGCTTCATAGATGCTTCGATAAGCTCAGGTATCTGTAAATATCTAATCTTTCTATCTAAAAATAGACTTACCGCTTTTTCATTGGCTGCATTATATACAGTTGGCATAGAACCACCCATTTTTGATGCCTCATAAGCTAAACGTAGGCCTGGAAAGGTTTCCATATCTGGTTTTTCAAATGTCATCTGTCCCAAATCGTAAAAATCCAATCTTTTTCCTTCCATTGATCTTCTGTCTGGATAGAATAGCGAATACTGAATTGGTAGCTTCATATCTTGTGTTACAATCTGGGCTATTTCTGCTCCATCCTCATATTCAACCATAGAATGAT
>JAVBUZ010000046.1:0-64797 GCA_031554725.1 Lachnospiraceae bacterium
TGGTGAAGAAAAAGCAATAGTAACAAGTATTGCTGGTACAACAAGGGATGTATTAGAAGAAAGTATCAAATTACATGGAATAGGCCTAAATGTGATTGATACTGCAGGTATTAGAAATACAGAAGATGTTGTTGAAAAAATTGGTGTGGAAAAAGCACTTAAGTATGCTGGAGATGCTGATTTAATTATATATGTTGTTGATAGCTCTATTCCCCTTGATGAAAATGATGCAAATATTATGGGTATTATTGAGTCAAAAAAATGTATTGCATTATTAAATAAAACAGATTTAGAGCCTGTGGTAACAGAAGAAGTTCTTGAAAATTTATTTACCAGTAAATTGAGTAACTATAATAAGGAATCAATAAAAATAATTAGAACCTCAACAAAAGAAAGTATTGGTATTGATATTTTTGAAGATACCATTAAAGATATGTTTTTTCAAGGTGAAATAGTAGTTAATGATGAGGTATGTATAACAAACATGCGTCATAAAGAAGCTTTGCTTAATGCATATGATAGTTTGCTTATGGTAAAGACGAGTTTAGAAGATGAAATGCCGGAAGATTTTTATTCTATTGATTTAATGAGTGCTTATACCTCTTTAGGAACTATTATTGGAGAAGAAGTTGGAGACGACTTGGTAACTGAGATTTTTTCTAAATTTTGTATGGGTAAATAACTTGTAAAAATAAAAAGCATAAGGTATGATTGTAGAGATTTATTTATAGTAGAAAGAGGTTTTAAAAATGCCTGAAGTTAGAGAAAAAGTAGATGTATGTGTAGTAGGTGCAGGACATGCTGGTTGTGAAGCCGCATTAGCTTGTGCTAGATTGGGATTGAATACTGTGATTTTTACCGTAAGTGTTGATAGTATTGCACTTATGCCATGTAATCCTAATATTGGAGGATCTTCAAAAGGACATTTAGTTAGAGAATTAGATGCCCTTGGTGGAGAAATGGGTAAAAATACAGATAAAACCTTTATACAGTCTAAAATGTTAAATGTGTCAAAGGGTCCTGCAGTACATTCCTTAAGAGCTCAGGCAGATAAGGCAGATTATACTAGAGAAATGAGGAGAATTTTAGAAAGTCAAGAAAATCTAACAATTAAGCAGGCTGAGGTTTGTGATATTTTAGTTGAAGATATTGATAGAAATGTAGCTATGGTTTCTATCCAAGATGATAATTTAGATCGAAAGATTGCGAATAAAAAAATTGTTGGTTTAAAAGTTTTTACTGGTACTATTTATGAATGTAAGGCAGTTATCTTATGTACTGGTACCTATCTAAAGGCAAGATGTCTATGTGGTGAAGCTATTACATATACAGGTCCAGGTGGATTACAGGCAGCAAATTATCTAACAGATTCTTTATTAAAATTAAACATAGAGCTTAAAAGGTTTAAAACAGGTACTCCTGCACGAATGGATGGAAGGAGTATTGATTATTCAAAAATGGAAGAGCAATTTGGTGATGAAAAGGTGGTACCTTTCTCATTTTCTACTGATCCTGAATCGATACAAAAAGAGCAGATTTCTTGCTGGTTAACTTATACAAATGAAAAGACACATGATATTATTAAAAATAATTTAGATCGTTCTCCAATATATGCAGGAATTATTGAGGGAACAGGTCCTAGATATTGTCCTTCTATAGAAGATAAGGTTGTAAAGTTTGCTGATAAAGAAAGACATCAGGTATTTTTAGAACCAGAAGGAGTTCATACCAATGAGATGTATGTTGGTGGAATGTCTTCTTCTTTACCAGAGGATGTACAGATAGCTATGTACCGTACAGTTCCGGGAATGGAAAATTGTAAAATAGTTAGAAATGCCTATGCAATTGAATATGATTGTATTAATGCCAAGCAGTTATATCCTACGTTAGAGTTTAAAGAAATAAGTGGATTATTTAGTGCTGGACAATTTAATGGAAGTAGTGGTTATGAAGAAGCTGCAGCACAAGGGCTTATTGCTGGTATTAATGCATCATTATTTATAAAAGGAAAAGAGCAGTTGATTTTAGATCGTTCGGAAAGTTATATTGGTGTGTTAATAGATGATTTAGTTACAAAAGATAATAGAGAGCCTTATCGAATGATGACATCTCGCGCAGAATATAGATTGCTTCTTCGTCAGGATAATGCAGATAGAAGATTGCGAAAAAAAGGTTATCAAGTAGGACTTATATCTGAGATGGAATATGAAGCCTTGCTTAAAAAGGAAGAACAAATTGAAACTGAAATTAAGAGATTAAAAGGCACATCTTTAGGAGCATCAAAAGATATTCAAGAGTTTTTAGTAAGTCATAATAGTTCAGCATTAAAGACGGCTGCAACATTAGCAGAGCTTATTTGTCGACCAGAGCTTTCATATGAGATTTTGGCAGAGGTGGATAAAGAAAGAACTCCTCTTCCAACTAATGTAATTGAACAGGTAGAGATTGAAATAAAATATGAAGGATATATTATTCGTCAATTACGTCAGGTAGAACAGTATAAGAAGATGGAAAAGAAGTTAATTCCAATGGAGTTAAATTATGATGATATTCCAAGCTTAAGAATAGAAGCAAGACAGAAATTAAAAGAGTTTAAACCCGTTTCTGTAGGACAAGCATCTAGAATATCAGGAGTGTCACCTGCGGATGTTTCTGTATTATTGGTTTATTTGGAACATTTTAAGAAGAGTATATAAGGAGAAGGTCTTGAATAAGTATAATACATCAAAATTTGAAGCAGATTTAAAAGAATTAGGTATTTCTTTATCTGAAAAGCAAATAGATCAATTTATGCTTTATTATGAATTGTTGGTTGAATGGAATGGTTTTATGAATTTAACGGCCATTACAGAATTTGACGAAGTAATGAAGAAGCATTTTGTTGATAGTCTTTCTTTAATTAAATCTGTTGACTTATCTAAACCAATTTCTGTAATTGATATTGGAACTGGAGCAGGTTTTCCCGGATTACCATTAAAGATTGCATTTCCAAATTTGGAAGTAACACTTTTAGATTCATTAAATAAGAGAGTTAATTTTCTAAACAAGGTTATCGAAGAATTGAACCTAGAAAATATTGTAGCATTACATGGCCGAGCAGAGGATTATGCTAAGCCTCAATTACTTAGAGAAAAATTTGATTTATGTGTTTCTAGAGCAGTTGCAAATATGACAACATTGTCAGAATTATGTTTACCTTTTGTAAGGGTAGGTGGTAAATTTATTTCCTATAAATCTGAAAAGATTGTTGAAGAGATGCAAGATGCAAAAGGTGCTATTTTTCTTCTTGGTGGAAAAGTTGAAAAACAGGTGGAGTTTATATTACCAGATTCGGATATATATAGAAATCTTTTTGAAATTAATAAAGAAAGGGTATCTCCAAAAAAATACCCAAGAAAAGCTGGTTTACCTGCAAAAGAACCAATAAAAGCATGACTCCTTATAAAGTCATGCATTTACATTGAGCAAATAATGTTTAGTTTAAATACAAGTCTAATACAGATAATACTTTTTCAGGTTTTTCTAGATGTGGAAGATGTTTGGTGTTTTCAATATAAGAAACTTCTATAGCGCTATTATAATATGTATAGTTATTTGCTATATTCTGAACATCTTGTTTATCTTTTCCTCCTATAATATATATGCTGTGATTAATCTCTTTTAGTGCATGAACAACGTTACAGTTCATATACTTTCCTAGATAACTGGCAAATGCATATTTTGAGTTATAGTCAGAGGTATGTGAAGATTCTAAGTAAGAAAGGATGTCCTTTTCACTAATATTATATGGATTTGAAAAATATTGTTCCCTAAAGGTTTTTTCAAAAACATTTTTGGTGGTAAGCATATTAAATACAAAGGTTCCTAAAATAGGAGTATCTAAAAGTAGCTTTAAAGCTTTTGTTTGTTTTGATGGTATAAGGTTTAAATTATATAAGCTTTGTGGATTAATAACGATAAGCTTGTTAAATATTTCTGGATCATTGTGGCATGTCATAATACACATGGGAGCAGCATCGCCAGTAGCTATTACATCGGTTTTTCTTCCTATTACATTTTTTACAAAATCCACTAGCAGTTGAACATACAAATAATTGGTGAAAGTCATATTTGGTTTATCAGAAAGACCATAGCCTAAAAAGTCTAAGGTATAGACTTCGTGAGTTCTACTTAAGGTATTTACTAGTTTATGAAATTCATAAGAAGAGCTTCCTACAGTTAAATCGTGTAAAAGTAAAAGTGGGGTGCCGGTTCCTTTTTTTGTATAACGTACTTTACCAAATCGCCATTCGTAATAATTATTTTCAGAACAAGCTAATACATTCTTTGCCGTAGCACGTGAATATTGAATGCGATTAATAATATGTATTGAAATGGTTGCTAGTCCAGCAAGTGCAAGTAGAGTTTTTCCTTTTTGATTCATGGTAACCTCCTTGTATGATGATATTTATATTATAATAGAAAAAGCTTAGGTATACAAATAAAATAATTCTTTTCTTATTTTCATATTTAGTATATTATATAAATGGCACCTTTATGGTACTAAATACTTAGGAGGAAATCCTATGCAAAAAAGTCGTGAAGTAATTAGAGAGATGTATGAGAGTGCTTTAGAAGAAAAAGATGCTATAAAGCAACAATTGGATAGCAATTTATTAAGAATTGCTGAGATAGATAAATACATTACATCTATAACCGATGCAGATGCAGATTTTAATTTATTTTCGCCTCGAAAATTGGATGTTCTTAATATGGAAATAATCGAACAAAGTAATACGGAAAAACATAAATTAGAAAATGAAAATTATAGTCACTATAAACATATAAATAAGTTAAATGAGAATTTGTCTAAATTAGAAATTGTATTATTAGATTTAGAGCAGGTAGGAGACTATAATATAGAAAGTCTGAATTTTAAAAAAAAGGAATCAACAAAAGCATTACAAGTATTAGAGGTTCAAGAGGTAGAACGACAAAGGATAGCAAGAGATTTACACGATACCTCTTTGCAAACACTTGCCCATATTGTTCATCAAATTGAGTTGTCCAATTTATATATGGATAAGGATGTAATCAGAGCAAAACTGGAGTTAGCATCTATCTCAAAAAATCTAAAAAATGTTATTGAAGAAATAAGAAATACTATTTTTGATTTAAGACCAATGTCTTTTGATGATTTAGGGCTAAGAGATTCTTTTGATAGATTATTTGTAAAACTTAAAGAAGCAAATCCAGATATTGATTTTGTTATAGATATAGAAGATATTGATTGTGATAATAATATCCTACTTATGACAATATTTAGAGTAGTTAAAGAATGTTGTATGAATGCCTTACATCATTCAAGTGGAAATTTAATTAAATTAAAGATGAGCAATGATGATGATAATTGTAACATTTTGATTGAGGATAATGGTGTTGGCTTTGATATTGAAGAAGTTATTGAAAAGCAACAGACACATTTTGGGTTGTTAGTGATGAAGGAACGTGTAGAATTACTTGGGGGAAAAATAGAAGTACAGTCTATACCTGGTACTGGAACAAAAATAAATATTAAAGTACCATTGGATTTATAGGAGGAAAGATAAATGAGTATAAAAGTTATGATTGCAGATGATCATAGTTTGATGCGAGAGGGTATACGTCAACTATTAGAATTTGATGGAAGCATAAAAGTGATAGCAGAAGCTAGTGATGGAGAAGAATGTTTAAGTATTCTTGAATCAACTGAACCGGATATTCTATTACTGGATATTAATATGCCAAAGAAAAATGGTATTGAAGTTTTACAAGTATTGAAGGATAAGAAAAAAGAGAATATTAAAGTGCTTATATTAACTGTTCATAATGAGGTAGAATATTTATTAAAGGCAGTGGATATAGGAATTGATGGATACATATTAAAGGATGCAGAATCTGCGGAACTTAAAAAAGCTATTAGTGTGATTGTGAATGGAGAAAGTTACATTCAATCGAATCTGATTCCTGCATTAAATTCTAGACTTGTAGCAAGAGATGTAGATAAAGATAAAATAGAATCTTTGACAGGCAGAGAATTAGAAGTTCTTATTTTAGTTTCAAATGGAATGTTTAATAAAGAAATTGCAACATCTTTAGATATAAGTGAACGAACAGTTAAGAATCATATATCTAATATATTTAAAAAGATTGAGGTTGCTGATAGAACCCAGGCGGCTGTATTCGCAATAAGAAATGATATAATTAAGTTATTTTAAAAGAAATAGCCCGATGTTTCACGTGAAACATTGGGCTATATATATGAGAGGAACACTACATAATGTTTCACGTGAAACATTTGAACCCCACATGTAGTGAAAACAAGCCGTGAAACATTCCAAATATAAGGGAAAATAGGCGTGAAACATAGGATTTTCTTTATAAATGGTAATAAGTTTATATAGATTACTTGGATAATTAGTGTTATAATTGTAAAGCACAATATGAGGAAAAGAGGACGGTTTGTCTAACCGAACGAAAGGTGATTAATATATGGAAAGAATTATTGCAATTGCAAATCAAAAAGGTGGAGTGGGAAAAACAACTACATCAATTAATCTTTCTGCTTCACTTGCAGAAAAAGGAAAAAAGGTATTAGTAATAGATACTGATCCACAGGGAAATACAACAAGCGGATTCGGTATAGATAAGAACAATTTAGATAATACCATATATGAACTAATTTTAGGAGAATGTTCTATACATGATTGTATTATCAAAGATGTAATTGAAAATGTATCAGTTCTTCCATCAAATGTTAATTTGGCAGCATTGGAAATTGAATTGATAGGAGTAGAAAAAAAGGAATATATTTTAAAAAATGAAGTAGATTGGATTAAAGATCAATATGATTATATTATTATTGATTGTCCACCTTCCTTAAATATATTAACAATAAATGCACTTACAACAGCAAAGAGTGTTCTTGTTCCAATTCAATGTGAGTATTATGCACTAGAAGGTTTAAGCCAGTTAATACATACAGTTAATTTAGTGAAAGAAAGGTTAAATCCTGAATTAGACATGGAAGGCGTTGTGTTTACAATGTATGATTCAAGAACAAATCTTTCCACACAAGTAGTAGAGAATGTTAAAAATCATTTAAACCAAACAGTATATAAAACACTTATTCCTAGAAACATAAGACTAGCAGAAGCACCAAGTTATGGCATACCAATTAATATGTATGATCCAAAATCTGCGGGTGCAGAAGCATATATGAATTTAGCGGAAGAAGTGATAAAACACAAATAGGGAGAGGTAAATATATGGCAGCAAGAGGATTAGGAAAAGGATTAGATTCTCTTATACCTAATACATTAGGGGATACAAAAGGGAAAAAAGAAGTAGAAGAAACGAAAAGCAAAGGGCTTATGGAAGGACCAGAAACCTTTGTAAAAATAACAAGAGTGGAACCAAATAGAGAACAGCCAAGAAAGAATTTTAATGAGGATGCTCTATTAGAGCTAGCGGATTCTATTAAACAATTTGGATTATTACAACCCATACTAGTTCAGGATAGAAACGATCATTATGAAATTATTGCAGGAGAACGTCGTTGGAGAGCAGCAAAGCTAGCTGGCTTAAAAGAAGTTCCTGTAATTATTAAGAACTATACAGAACAAGAAATTGTTGAAATAGCATTGATTGAAAATATCCAAAGAGAAGATTTAAATCCAATTGAAGAAGCACAAGCATATAAAAAGTTGTTAACAGAATTTAACTTAAAGCAAGACGAAGTTGCTGAAAGAGTTTCAAAGAGTAGAACCGCAGTAACAAACTCCATGCGTTTACTTAAGCTTTGTGATGAAGTACAGCAGATGGTTATTCAGGATATGCTTAGTACAGGACATGCTCGTGCATTACTAGCTATTGAAAATCAAGAAGAGCAATATTTAATAGCTCAGCGTATTTTTGATGAAAAGCTTAGTGTGCGTGATGTAGAGAAATTGGTTAAGAATTTGAATAAGCCTACTAAGCCAAAAAAAATTGATGATAAAACAATGGAAATTATTTACAAAGATATTGAAGAGAAAATGAAACAATCTCTAAGTACAAAGGTATCTATTACATCAAAAGGTGAAGGCGCAGGAAAAATTGAAATAGAATTTTACAGTCATGAAGACCTAGATCGTTTAATGGAAGTTTTTATGAAATAGTATGATATGCACATAAGAAAAGCAAGGAGATACAATGGAAACAAATGTAAGTAGTAATGTACTAGATAGTATGGGTATGGGTAATATAGATATTGGCTATCTTTTTATTGGAATGGCTGTAGTTATAATTATTTTACTTCTACTTTATATAGTCCAATTAGTACAAAGTAGTAAGCTAAAAAAGAGATTGGACAAGTTTACGCTAGGTAAAGATGCGAAAAGCTTAGAGAAAGATATTGTTGGTTTATATGAAGACAATAAATTCTTGAAAATAAGCGTAGATAAAAACAAACAAGATATTCGTCAATTATATAAAAGGATGGAATTTACTTACCAAAAATTGGGCATAGTAAAATATGATGCGTTTAGACAAATGGGGGGACAGTTAAGCTTTTGTCTAGCACTTTTAAATGAAAGAAATGACGGATTTATTATTAACTCTGTTCATAGTACTGATGGTTGCTATTCATATACCAAAGAAATTAAAAATGGTGATAGCGCCATTTCTCTGGGGGAAGAAGAGAAAAAGGCATTGTCCATGGCAATGGAAAAGTAATAAAGTATAAGGATAGGAGTCAATCATATGGTGATGAAAAAAATCAGTGAATTGACGGGGAACGAAATTTTAGCTAGAGCAATAATGACTTCTGATTTTCAGATTATCTTATCAGAGGGTGTAACCATCAAGTTAGAATATGTAAAGAAGTTACAGGAACTAGGAATAGATTCGGTTTACATAAAAGAGGAAGCCCCTGAAGAAATAGCAATTTTAAAATCAGACATAGAGAATATTGCAAAGTCGAAAGTGAAAGAAATTCTAGAGCAGCACACGTATAGTCATAATGAAGAGTTAGTGCAACTTTGCGATACAGCCGACAGTATTATTGCTAATATTATCAATGAAGAGAAGGTAATGGAACAGGTATATGATATCAAACAAAGGAGTGCAGATATTTTTGAGCATTCCACGAATTTATGTACCTTATCTATTATGACGGGATTAAAACTAGGCTTATCTAAAAATTTAATACGTGATATAGGTATTGCGTGCCTCTTACATGATATAGGTTTAAGATATCTTACCATCAATTTTGATAATCAGGATATTGAGCAGTTTAGTAAAGCAGATATGGTGGAGTTTATGAAACATCCAGTATATGGCTACAGTGCTCTTAAAAATGAAAATTGGATTTCTGATAGATCTAAAAATATTATATTGTATCATCATGAAAAAATAGATGGCTCTGGATATCCATTTCACACCACCACAATACCATTAGCAGTAAGTGTTGTTAGTGTATGTGATTCTTTTGATGAAATGATATGTGGTATTGGTTGTAAGAAAGTAAAAGTAAATGAAGCGGTAGAATATTTACGTACATTTCGAAATATAAAGTTTGATGAAAAAGTAGTAGATGCGCTCCTTGGATTTACAGCGGTATATCCAGTTGGAACTAGAGTAGTGACAAATTATGGAGAAGTTGCTATAGTAGTAAGACAAAACAAAGGATTTGTTGATAGACCAGTTATTCAAATTGTGAAAGATAAAAATGGCAATGGAGTAGTTGGAGATATTTTCAAAGACTTATTGGAAATACATTATTTATTTATTGATAAAGTTATTTAAAAGATATAGGCATGAAATGCATGCAGAAAGAGGAAGCAATGATTGATATAAAGTTTCTAAGAGAAAATCCAGAAGTAGTAAAAGAAAATATTAAGAAAAAATTCCAAGATCAAAAGCTTACTTTAGTTGATGAAGTAATAGAACTAGATTTACAAAGTAGAAAAACACAACAAGAGGCAGATGATCTACGTGCTAATCGTAATAAGGTTTCAAAAGAAATTGGTGGATTGATGGCTCAAGGAAAAAAAGATGAAGCAGAAGAAAAGAAAGCAGAAGTTGCTCAGGGTGCAAAACGTTTAGCTGAATTAGAAGCTTTGGAAGCAGAGCTTCAAGAAAAAATTATAAAAATTATGATGGTTATTCCAAACATTATTGATGAGTCAGTTCCAATCGGAAAAGATGACAATGAAAACGTTGAGATTCAAAAATATGGTGAACCAGCTGTACCTGAATTTGAAGTTCCTTATCATGCAGATATTTTAGAAAGAATTAGTGGACTTGATAAGGAAAGCGCTGGAAGAACCAGTGGAAATGGTTTTTATTATCTTATGGGTGATGCAGCAAGAATTCACTCTGCAATGATTAGCTATGCAAGAGACTTTATGATTGATAGAGGATTTACTTATTGTATTCCTCCTTTCATGATTAGAAGTAATGTTGTAACAGGTGTAATGAGCTTCGCAGAAATGGAAGCTATGATGTATAAAATTGAAGGCGAAGATTTATACCTAATTGGAACCTCTGAACATTCTATGATAGGAAAGTTTAAAGGCGAGATTGTGCCAGAAAATAATCTTCCAATATCTATGACTTCTTATTCTCCATGCTTTAGAAAAGAGGTTGGTGCTCATGGCATAGAGGAGAGAGGTATTTACCGTGTACACCAATTTGAAAAGCAAGAAATGGTTGTTTTATGTAAACCAGAAGAATCTATGGATTGGTATAACAAAATGTGGGCATATACAGTAGACTTTTTTAGAAGCTTAGATGTTCCAGTTCGTACTTTAGAATGTTGTAGTGGAGATTTAGCAGACTTAAAGGTTAAGTCTTGTGACGTAGAAGCTTGGAGCCCAAGACAAAAGAAATATTTTGAAGTTGGTTCATGTTCTACCTTAGGCGATGCACAGGCAAGACGTCTTGGCATTAGAACCAAAGGGGAAAATGGTACTTACTATGTGCATACACTAAATAATACAGTATTAGCATCTCCAAGAGGACTTATTGCTTTCCTAGAAAACAACGTAAATGCTGATGGAACAATTAATATTCCAGAAGCACTACGTCCTTATATGGGTGGAAAACAAATCATTGGTTAGAGATATTTTAAAATTAGAAAAGAAAGAAGGTGAAATCAATGCACAAGTATCTTAGAGCTATCGGTTTTAGTGAATATACCGATCGAAAGAAATTAAAAGAACTGCTTACAGATATTGTATTAAATTCAACCTCTAGAGCATATACCACCAATTTGGAAGATATCATGCTCGGAGAATTCTGCAAAGATTTCGCTGATAATATGGGTATTGCGGTATGTGGAGAATTTGATGATACGGATAAGTTTATCTATGATTATTATTTTCCATATATTAGAGGAACCGGAATTACTACGGAAGAAGATGTGTCTGTGGAGCGTCATGCTTCCAAGGAATCTTATGCAGGGGTTTGTGATGATATAAAAGTTGGTGTATCCATTATCTTTTATTTACAAAATATGATTCCATATGTTAAAGCACAAGCTGGTAAGCAGTTACCAATAAAGGGAACGACATTAACCTTGTCTGCATTATCTCTTCAAGGAACTGTTATGATGCCCATCCAAAAGGATGAATTGCAAAAACAACAGATAAAGAAAGAGTCAAAAAATAGAACCAATCTAATTGCAGCAGCAAGAAGAGGGGATGAAGAGGCAATAGAGACATTGACTTTAGAAGATATGGATATTTACACCGCTATTTCTAAAAAGATACAAAAGGAAGATGTCTTTAGCTTGGTTGATACCTATTTTATGCCATATGGAGTGGAATGTGATCAATATTCTGTACTAGGAGAAATCCAGCATTGCCAAAAGGTAACAAATAAGTTAACAGGTGAAGAGGTTTACCAGATGACCATTTATTGCAACGAATTATCCTTTGATCTGTGTATTAATGCAGAAGATTTATATGGAGAGCCAAAGGCAGGAAGACGGTTTAAAGGAACCATATGGTTACAAGGATTTATTAACTTTCCTTAGTGTTTATTAAATAATAGATAGATTTTAAAAAGTCGTGGTAAAATACCATGGCTTTTTTTATGAAAGAAAAAGTGTATAATGACTATAACATTATATAATCAGTACTGGAGGCGCATTATGAAACCTGGGTTTAAGCTAAATTGTCATGACAGAAATAAGAATCCTCTTTTTGAATCTCATGATCCATCGATGATGTGGGATCCTAAGAGTGGATTCTTTTATTCCTATTCTACAGATACAGCAATTACATCAAAATACAAACAAGGAATTCAAATCAGAAAAAGCAAGGACCTAGTTAACTTTACTTTTTTAGGCCATGCCTTATCTAAAAAGGCTGTAGATGAAGGCCGGGATAACGGAACCTTTCCTCCCACTGGCGGATTTTGGGCACCCTTTGTTGAATATTGCCAAGAGGAATATCGTATGTACTATTCGGCAACCAAAGCATTTGGTTCCTCGGAATCAAAAATATGGCTGGCAGTTTCGAATAGTCCGGAAGGACCTTTTGAAAATAGAGGAGTAGTTATTGATACCTGGGATACTCCAGATAGCCAGCCCAATGCCATTGATGCCCACCTTATTGATGCAAAAGATGGAAAGAAATATTTAGTATATGGTTCTTTTTTTGGCGGAATCTTTATAAAGGAGCTTGATATTAAAACAGGACTTGCAAAAAATGAAGATGTAAAATATCAAGGAAAATGTATTGCTAAAAAATCAAAGGACTCTTATATTGATGGCCCAGAAGGTCCGGCTATTATTTATGTTCCAGAAACAGACTACTACTATCTTTTCTTGTCATACGGCTGGCTTGGAGATGACTATGATATTCGTGTTGGAAGAAGCAAAAATGTTCAAGGACCCTATCTAGACTTTTTTGGAAATGATTTAAACGGTAAGGCTCTTGGAATGAAGCTTGCTGGTAGTTATTGCTTTGAAAGTTCAAATCCTTACGCTGAAAAAAGTAGTGATTGGGATTTTGGAGGCTTTAGAGGGCCAGGTCATGGCGTACCCTTTTATAACCCAAAGGATGATAGCTATTTTTTTGTTCATCATGTGAGAGATGGTGCAAAAAGCTTGCTCAGACAAGGAAAAAGGCCAGGAGATAAGGATTCTTATATTATGCATTATATGGTAGTAAGAAGAATGTATTTTGTAAATGGATGGCCAGTATTTTCACCAGAGCCATTTGCGGGAGAAAGTAAAGAAAAAAAAGTTTTTGTAGAAAAAAATAGAGAATGCGAATGGCTTATGTTTTCTCCTATAGATAATCATATGGTAATGTCAAAACGACAACCACTACCAACAGAAATTAGCGAAAATAATGCAATTTCTTTTACCTGCTATGATTTTGAAAATAGCAAAGAGATAGAAGCCCTTTGTGGATTAACCGATAAAGGAAATATCTTTTGGGGAAAGATGTCCTGACGGATTGACAAGAGAGAAAATTCATAGTATGTTTTAATTGATACTAAAACACTTTATAAAATCTTAAAAGGAAGTAAACTATGAATAAAAAAGTTATTGGGGCATTAATGGGTGTTATTTTAGCTTGTGGCCTAGTGGGTTGCGGCCAAGAAAAGGAAGAACTTCAGGAAGTAGAAACAACGGAAAACAAAGAAGCATCAGAAACCCTCGTGCAAGGGGATGTAGATATTTTTGAAGGCATAGAGATAGCAGCAAATGGTGCAAGGGTATCGGTGCATGATCCATCCATTAAGGTTTTTGATGGTAAATATTACATATATGGTTCTCATATGACGGGTGCAGTTTCCGAAGATATGAAGACCTGGAGCTATATTGGAAATACATATAATTCTAATAATCCTTTGTTTGAAGACTTATTTGCAGAGGATTTAGGTATTTTTGATTATGCTGGCGATTATGGAAATGGCTCATATGCGGTTTGGGCAGAGGATGTTATTTACAATGAGGCTATGGGAAAATATGTAATGTATTTTTGTACCTCATCCACATATATGAAATCTAACTTAAGTTATGCAACAGCAGACGCACCAGAAGGTCCTTATGTATGGCAAGGAACTTTACTCTATTCTGGTTTTACTGCAGGAGATATTGCTACAACCGATGTTTATGATTATGTCAGCGAAGAATACGCAGCAGATACTTATCTTTTATTAAAAAATGGCGAATATAATAATATGGACTGGCCAAACTGTATTGATCCAGCACCATTTTACGACGCAGACGGAAGACTTTGGGTAACTTATGGTTCTTGGTCTGGCGGAATTTTTATACTTGAGCTTGATCCAGAAACAGGATTAATTATTCATCCAGAAGCAGATCCAGAAAATAATGTGGATCCTTATTTTGGAAAACGCCTTATGGGTGGTGGACACAAATCTATTGAAGGACCTTATATTCAGTATGATGCCGAAGCAGGCTATTACTACTTATATGTTTCCTATGGTGGATTAGAAAGAGCTGGCGGATACCAGATTAGAGTATTCCGCAGTGAAACTCCGGACGGCGATTATGTGGATATGGCAGGAATATATCCAACCAAAGGCTCTAATAATTCATACTATGGACTGAAGCTTTCTGGAAACTACTATATGCCAAGTAACAAATATGCTTATATGGCTACAGGTGGACAGTCTACCTTTATTGATGAAGATGGAAAAAGATATATTTGTTATCACTCTAGATTTAATAATGGAACAGAATATCATGAGCCTTGTGTAAAACAGATTTTTATGAATCAAGAAGGTTGGCCGGTACTGACGCCCTATACCACATCAGGTGAAACTATTTCTAAAACTGGATACGATAAAAAGGATTTAGTAGGAACATATTACTTTGTTAATCAGGAAATGGAAATAAACGCAAAAATTGCCGAAGCAGTACTTATAAAGCTAAATGAGGATGGGACAGTAACTGGAAACATAGATGGTACATGGAATGCAATAGATGGCACATACTATATGTATCTAACCTATGATGATGTGGAATATAGTGGTGTATTTTGCAAAATGACAGATGATGCAGGTACAGAAGTAATGACATTCTCCGCTGTAGGAAGCAACCAAAGCATTTGGGGTGCAAAATACGAATGACATTTGAAGAATATAATAAATACACAAAAAGAGATTTACTAAAAGATATCATAATTACAGTTATAATGATTATTGCATTCTTCGCATATTGGATGGCGATGCTATTAATTCTGTCCATATTTTTGCTGAATATATGGCATATAAGCATTATTCAGGTTACTATGATTGCAGGGGGATTGACCTTAATTACTTCGATAGTGTATATTTACCGATTAGTTAAAAGAAGACAGAATGTATAAGCCATAATAAAAAAAGCATTCCTACGAGTAGCCACTTTCGTTTGGAGGAAAACGTAATGGTGCATAAGAACCTAAACTACAGGTTCTAAGCACCAACGTTTTCCTACACTACTCTTTAGGAATTGCTTTTTTATTATGGCGTCTACATAAAGTATTCTTGCAAAAACGGTAAATATATACAATACCCTAAGTTCCTAAGGTCTTTATTGCAATGATAGTAAGCCTTTATATATAATAACCTTATTTGGATAAAGCTAGTTTGTATATGCAATAAAAAATACTATTCCTATAGAGCAGTTTTGAAAAACGTTGGCACTTAAATCTGGTCTTTCACAGATTTTATGTACCATTACGTTTTTCACAAAACGAAAGTGTCTGCTCGAAGGAATAGTATTCTTTTATTGCTTATCCAAAACCAAATTAAATCAAATTAGTTATTTATGTATAAAACGAATAACACTTACCGAATACTTTGGTGCTGTATATATAAAGTTATCTTGAATACTTAATGAGCTTTCTGTAGGAACCATCTTGTTTGGTTCTGTAAAGGAGTTCACATCTGCGGTGTTCTCTCCTTGAAGTACAGTAACCTGTGCGTTTGCTTCGTATTTTGAGCTATCAAAATCGGCCAAGGAGGTGTTTACGTCTATAGGGGTATCAGAAACGTTTACAAGTTTTATAATGATATCTCCATTTTCATCTACAGAGGCTGTTTCATAAATCATGTCTGCTGTTTCATAGGTATAGTCTACATATTTCATATCATTTACATAGCATTTAATATTGTTGCCAGAAACCTCAACCTTTAAGGTATAAACTTGATTATGCTTTAGGGTAGTTGTTTTTGTGGTACCTGTTATCTGTCCGCTCTTAGAATTTCCAGTTACAATCTGTAAACAGGAAACGGTATTTCCCCAACCACCAAGATTCCAAAAAATATTGTTTGCGGTATTTTCCACACAAATAGGAATTAAAAAGCCTTCCTGACCACTTAAAATCTCAGCTTCTACAGTAAGAGTGTAATTGTTCCAAGAAGTATCGCCAACATAAATAGCATCGCCAGTATTTCCATCATTAGGGGCACCGGTATAGCTTTGTACCAGGCGACCATCCTTTACAGACCAATCACCCTCATGATCATCGAAACCGTCTGCTTTTAAAACGCTATCATCATCAAAGGTGCAGGAATATAGAACTTCTCCAGTATCGTTTGACGTAATAGTAAGGTTGTCATAGGCAACAGAAGTCTGCCAGCTACCTAACCCAACTTTTCCAGAGAGTGCTGTTTCCAAGGATAAGTCCTTAGTATCTAAGGTACTAGGAAGGATAGTAGTACCTACATTGTTACCAAAAAGCTTTTGCACATAGTAGTTTACAGAGCCATAAACGGTTGATTGGGAATACCAAATTAAGTCAGGTGTCCACTGATTTGAGGTGGCGTTACCAAATAAAGGTGCATAACAAGCCATCTCAATGATGTCGCCGTTTCTTTCAAGTCCAGTCATATAAGCGGCTTCTGCTAAAGCAGCGGCAAGGGTATTGGACTGAGCCGCGTATTCACCTAGGAAAACCTTGGCATTTGATTCACGGTCATATTTGTCATAGCGAGTGGTGTTTGTTAAAAACCAGTTTGGAGATTCATAATAATGCTCATCTACTAAAGTGGTAAAAGTATCATCTTCATTATCTTCTACATATCTCCAACCATTTCTATCTCCAGAAGCAGGGCCATTTGCTACGATAAGCTCAATGCCACTGTAAAGCTCTGGATTTTGAGTAGCAGCCTTTTCAAAGGCAGAAACAAATTTCTTGTAGTGCTGGAAGTATTCCGTTTGCCATTGCTCATTACCAATACCAATATATTTTAGTGGGAAGGCTTCTTCATGTCCCATGGCAATTCGAACATTTCCCCAATAGGTGTTTTCATCACCAAGGCAAAACTCAACTAGATCCAAAGCATCTTGAATGCAAGTAGCAAATTCTTCGCTATCTAAGTCATAAACCATATATTTTGAACTTTGAGGTTGACAGGTCATTCCTGCGTTTAGGATAGGCACCGGTTCGCATTCAAGAATTTCACAAAGTTCAAAAAATTCATAGAAGCCAATACCATAGGTGGTGTAATATGGATGCCCACTGTTTCCGTTCCAGATAGACTTTCCTTGAGGTCTTATAGCAACATCGCCCATGGCAGCTTCGCCATTTATTGTAAAGTCATATCCATTTCCAATGGAGTCCTTCCAATCATACATAGATTCTAAGTCTCTTCCTTCGATAACGCAGCCACCAGGGAAACGTAAGAAGGTAGGATTTAAAGCTTCCAGATATTCTCCAATATCCTTTCGGATAGTAGTGCCCTTATAAGTTTCTACAGGCATAAGAGAAACCATATCTACGCAAATGCTTCCTGCTCCCATTTCAACATAGACTCTTGTTTCCTTGCCAGAGATGGAAGCTTTTGAAGAGGTTAATGTTAAGGAATACTTTTTCCAGTCCTTGGTTAGTCCAGTAATAATATCCTCTGCAAAAATATTGCCATCTACATCCTTGATAGAAATTTTCACATCGTTATCATAGTCATTAGGTGCTTTTAGATAAATGGAAAAGTCGTAGGTAGTATTTTCTGTCACATGTAAGCCTTCAAGAAAGCCCTTGTTAAAGATACCTAAATAATCGGAAGAGGTATTTGATAATATAGCATAATGTGTGTTGTTGCAGTTTAAATAGGAAGCATCTTCTCTACCATCTTCTACTGTAAAAGAAAAGGCGTCATTTCCCGGATCAGAAAGAATCCAGCCGTGTTTGTTTTGATTACCGGCTATGCTACCATATTCAAAAGAACGGTTTTTAATCATCTCGGCATAAAGTCCACCATCTAGTGCAAAGTTAATGTCCTCCAAGAAAATACCATAAAGAGTATCACTTATATCATAACTGCTATCAAGATTAGAAAAATCTGTTTGAAGAACATATGAAACAGCAGGTGCTTCTACAGGCGCACTACTATTAATTACATCCTCCGGAGTCTCATTAGTAGTAGCTGTACCTGTGTTTGAACAGGCACTTAATGCGAACATGCTTATCATCATTAGTAATAGCATGGTGCATTTTAGTGGTTTTTTGGTCATAAATATTTCCTCCCATGTGAAATTTGCACATAAACATATTTGATTATAGTACAGGTGTTAAAAATATAACAGATAAATGAGTGAAACTTTTTACTCATATATATAAAATAGCACAAAAACACTTAATTTCTAGCATTGACTTTTTACCAAAAAGATAGTAAGTTAGATATATATATAATTTACTAAAACATTTAACTAAAAAATGAAATGAATGATAGACAAAAATATGGGAGGTTCATAATGTATAGGAAGGGCAAAATCAAAGTAATTGCATTGGGATTAGTTACAAGCATGCTGTTTTCATATCTACCAGCAGCAGAACTTAATACGGTAAGTGCTGCAGAAAATAGTATTGCTACATTCTCCACAACAGGTGGGGATTATATGGAGATGCTTTACAATAACTATACAAAGGTTAGCGCTAAGTATACTGCAAAGGATTATGAAGGTGCAGATGTTGTTTGTACAGCAAGTGGAACAGTTAGTGATTTAGGACAGGCGGAGCTTACAAGTGAAACAAAGGGCTATCCAAATGTAGCGAATGTTATCGATATGGGTGTGGATGATGTCGTTATCTTAACAGTAGAAGTTCCAAAGACTGCACTATACTTTATTGAGTTTGATTACTTATCCTATGACAAATCTATCATGCCGATAGAAATGTCTATGATGGTAGATGGTGTATTTCCTTTCTTCGAAAGTCGAAACCTTGAATTTGAATCCACATGGGTATCTAAGGATACAAGAACTTTTGATAGATATGATAATGAAATTGTAACAGTACCAGAGAAACTTATCCAGTGGGAAAGCAAATATCTTATGGATGGTAGCCATAGACATTCTATTCCTTTAAAGGTAGAGCTTGAGCAAGGCACACATGAAATCACCCTAACCATTGGTGAAGGCAACTTCTTATTTGGAGGTCTTACCTTAAGAGCACCTTTTGAAGTGGCAGAGTACACTGGCTCAGAAAAGGCAGAGGGTGATGGATTCATAGAAATCCAGGCAGAAGACTTTACTTATAGAAATGATTCTTCCATTCATGCAGTAGCAGAGTTTGATACGAGCCTAACTCCTTACGAAGTAAAGGATACCGTATTAAATACCATAGACTCTGATTCCTTTTATGAAGCAGGACAAAGAGTTACCTATGAATTTGATGTAGAAAAAGCAGGTTACTACTACATAGCAATGAATTATCGCCAATCAGAAAAAACAGATTTCCCTGTTTTTGTAGATGTAAGATTAGATAATGAAATACCTAATAAAGCATTTCAGTCCTATGCACTTTCTTATAACAAAAAATATGAAACCATATCTTTAGTGGATGACGAGAATAACAAACTTAGCGTTTACTTAGAAGAGGGAACACATTCTATTTCCTTTACGATTAGTAATGATCCTATTTGTCATCTACTTGAAGGACTAGATGAGGTTATGTCAGGTGTTAATGACCTTGCTCTGGAAATTACCAAGGTGGCAGGAACCAATGCAGATAAGTATAGAGATTTAAAATTAAGTAGATACATACCAAATTTAGAAAACAATATGTATGGTTACGTAAATAGAATGTACGAGCTACAAGATAGTATTCGCCCTTATGCAAATAAGACAGGAACCGTTGCTATTGTATCCAACATGATTATTGCAGCAGAGCAAATAAAATCCATGGCAGAGGAACCTGATGAAATTCCATACCGTGTTGCAGAGCTTTCCACCAGCCGAAATTCAGCAACTCGTAATTTGGCAAGTTCCATTGATAAGTTAATAGAAAATAATTTAGCATTTGATAAGATATATATTTACCAGGAGCAAGCAACAATTCCTAGTAAACCAGGTATATTCCAGTCTGCTTGGATGAATATAAAGAGATTTTTTACCTCCTTTACAGAGCAAGCTTATTCTACCAGTAATACGAATTCAGAACACTTACAGGTATGGGTAAACCGTTCTAGTCAGTCCGTTCAGGTAATGCAAAAGCTTATAGACGAATCTTTTACACCTCAGACGGGTATTGAAGTAGATATTAGTATTATGCCAGACCAATACAAATTGGTACTTGCGAATACATCAGGTAAAGCACCAGACGTTGCAACAGGAATCAACTACACCATACCTTATGAGCTAGCCATTCGAGGAGCTCTTGTAGATATGATGGAATTTGAAGATTTTCAGGAAACGGCAGCTCCTTACGAAGCAGGATTTTTCATGAGCTCTACCGTAAATGGTGGTATCTATGCAATGCCAGAAACCATGAACTTTTACGTATTGTTCTACCGTTCTGACATTTTAGATAAATTGGGATTAGAAGTACCAAACACCATGCAGGATGTAATTGATATGTTACCTGAACTTCAGATGAGAGGTTTAAACTTTAGTATTCCAGTATCTGGTATGTTACTTATGAGAAACTTCCATGGAACAACGCCTTCCATTTACCAATTTGGTGGTAGCTTATATGGTGAAACAGCACAACAAGGAACCATGCTTGGAAGTGCAGAATCGGTAGAAGGCTTTACCTTTTTAACAGACTTATTTACTGTTTATGATATACCAATTAACATTGATAACTTCTATCAGCACTTAAGAAATGGAGATATACCAATTGGTATTGCTGATTATACTACCTATAACCTTATGACAAATGCAGCACCTGAACTTAAAAATTCATGGGAAATTGCCTTAGTACCAGGGGTAGAGAAGGAAGACGGAACGGTTGATAGAACCACCTGTGGATGTGCGGAAAGTACCGTTATTTTCAAGTCTACAGAAGATAGAGAGCAAATGGCTTGGGAATTTACAAAATGGTGGTCTTCTACAGAAACTCAGGCACAGTATGGTCAGACCATGCAGATGACATATGGTAAAGAATATATGTGGGCAACTGCAAATATGGATGCATTTATGCAGTTACCTTGGGACTCTTCAGACAAACGAATTATTGCAGAGCAGATGTCTTATGTTATTGATGTTGTCAGAGTACCAGGAACCTACTTATTAGAACGTGAAATCAGTAATGCATTTAATGATATTGTGGTAAATAATAAAACAGCACAGATGAGAATTGATAAAGCAGTAAAAACTATAAATAGGGAGTTCCAGAGAAAACTGGAAGAATTTGAGTACATAGATAGCGAAGGAAAGACCTTAGAAGAATATGTGATTCCCAATATAGATTCAGTTAGAAAAATGCTTGGCAGGGAAGAATAGGGGGTACTTTAAAATATGAGTAATTTTAAGAAAAATAAAATTGCAAAAAGGCAAAACAATAAGAATGGATATTTATTTATTATGCCTTATGCAGTTGTATTCAGTATATTTATTTTAGTACCAGTACTACTCGCAATTGTTCTTTCCTTTACAAACTTTAATGCCATCCAGTTTCCTTCTTGGGTTGGATTCTTAAACTACATAACGGTTTTGACAAATGATGAAGTATTCATGCAGTATGTATTACCAAATACTGTAGTTTACGCAATTATTGTGGGTGTTGGCGGTTATCTTTTGTCTTTCATTCTTGCCTGGGCATTATGTAATTTAACAAGTGGATTTAGAACCGTATTTGCTCTTATTTTATACTCACCAAGTATGACGGCAGGTATTGCTATGACAGTCGTTTGGAAGGTAATCTTCTCTGGTGATCAGACAGGACTTCTAAATAGCTGGCTCATGAGCTTAGGTATTTTGAATGAGCCTATTATCTGGCTAGTTGATGCAAGGTTTTTACTTCCTATCGTAGTTCTTATCGGTTTATGGTCCAGTATGGGTATTGGTTTCTTATCCCTTATTGCTGGTATTTTAAATACCGACGAGTCCTTATACGAAGCTGGTGCCATCGATGGTGTTAAGAACCGTTTTCAGGAAATGATTTATATTACAATCCCAAGTATGAAGCCTCAGATGCTTTTTGCAGCGGTTATGTCAACAGTAAATGCATTCCAAACAGGTACGATTTATGGCTTACTAATTGGTAATCCATCACCAGGTTATAAGTCACAGCTCATTGTTAACCACATTGAAGATTATGGATTCTTGCGTTACGAAATGGGATATGCAGCAGCGCTATCCGTAGTTCTTCTGCTTATTGTACAGCTATTCTCCAAGGCAGCTAATAAGCTGTTTGGCGAAAAAGACGAATTCTAGAAAGGAGAGAGGAAAAATGGCATATAAAGGACATCGAATTAATCCACAAAGATTTGAAAAAAGCCATATTAAAATTATAGCAGCAATTTTGCCCTTAGTAATTTTTATGGCACTGCCCATTATTTTTATTATCAACCATGCATTTAAACCCATGGAAGAGTTATTTGCATTCCCTCCTACCTTTTTTGTAAAAAATCCGACCTTGGATAACTTTTCAGATTTAATGAAAATCAATAGAACCGCTGGTATACCAATGGGGCGTTATGTGTTTAATAGTGTGATTGTAACAGTATTAACGATTATTCTTTCTTTACTTTTTACAACCTGTGCAGCTTTTGCACTTTCTAAGATTAAGTTTAGAGCAAAGCACACCTTATTAAATATTAACCAAGCAGCGATTATGTTCGTTGCAACAGCAGTACTGATTCCAAGATATTTGGTAGTAAGTTTAGGTGGAATGGTTGATAGCTATTTTGCTCACATTTTACCACTGATTGCCATGCCAGTTGCGCTGTTTCTTGTGAAGCAGTTCGTGGATCAGGTACCTGATTCCTTGCTGGAAGCGGCATATATTGACGGAGCTTCAGATTTTCAGGTATATAGAAAAATTGTTATTCCAATGATTAAGCCAGCAATTGCAACAGCATCAATACTAGTATTTCAGCAGGTATGGACGAACCTAGAGACTTCAAATTTCTTTACCAATGATGATAGTATGAAGACTCTAACCTTTTATATGAACTCCTTTATTACGGCAAATAATACCGTAGCAGGTCAGGGTATTGCAGCGGCAGCAGCAATGGTAATGTTTCTTCCGAACCTAATATTATTTATTATTTTACAGAAAAATGTAATGAATACCATGGCACATTCCGGTATCAAATAAAGAAGAGGCGGGCGTATATGAAAAAAGTAATAAAAATTTCAAAAAAAATAGCCTTGGCTTTGATGGTATTTTTACTGGGAATAGAAGCATGCGGCCTAAATGCACAGGCAGGAGATGCTCCTTACAGAACTTATACTGTGGATGGCTATGGTTATTTAATTGAAACACAAACAGCGTATTTACCTTATGAAACACTTACAAAGTTCGGCGAGGAAGCCCTAAGTGGCCCAAGCGACATGTGTGTTACTGACGATGGAAAAATCTATATTGCAGACACAGGAAACAGCAGAATTGTTGTGGGTGATATTGAAGGCAATTTAGTTAAAATTATAGGAGAAGGAACACTCGTTACTCCTAAAGGGGTTTTTGTTACAAAGGATAATCATGTATATGTAGCAGACCGAGATGCACAGAGAATTTTTGAGTTTGATGAAAACGGTAGCGTAGTGAATGAGTATGGCAAGCCAACTAGTCCTTTATATGGTGAGGCGCTCAGCTTTTTACCAATCAAGATTATTGTAAATGATGCAGGTATTATGTTTGCAATCTGTGAATCAAATACCAATGGTATTGTAGAAATTTCCCCTTCAGAGGGCGGGCTTTTCTTAGGATACTTTGGAACAAACTTAGCAGATCAATCCTTATTTACCATTATAAGAAGAGCCATTTCAACAGATGCGCAGAGAGCAAAAATGGTAAGTAATATTCCTTCTACACCAGACAATCTTTGCTTAGACGAGAAGGGACTTATTTATACAGTTACTCGTGGTGAAGAAGAACAGACCATAAAGAGACTAAATATTGCCGGTAAAAATGTATATGAAACAGAGATGTATGATGAGGTTCCCGTTGCAATCACAGCAGGAAATCATGACAACGTATACATGGTTTCTCAGCAAGGCTTTATTTTTGAGTTAAATAGCGAAGGTGATACCTTCTATATCTTTGGTGGTGCCGATGATGGTACACAGCGAGTTGGTCTTTGTACTGTGGTAAGTGCAATCGCAGTAGATAAACAGGATAGATTATATATTCTAGATGCAGATAAATGTCAGATTCAAACCTTTGAACCTACAGAGTTTACAAACCTTCTTCACAGTGCACTGAATTTATATTCCAATGGACGTTATACGGAAAGCAAAGAACCACTAGAAGAAGTATTAAAAATGAACAGTATGTTTGACTATGCCAATATGGCGATGGGAAGAGCATATTTCCAAGAAGAAAATTATGAAGAAGCACTTAGATATGCAAAGCTAGCAAAGGACTATGATGGATTTTCTGATGCTACATGGGAGGTTAGAAACCTTTGGTTAAAGAAAAATCTAGTTCCTGTTATTTGGATTATTATTATTTTATTAGCTTTAAAGAAAATAATAGAGCTTCTAGACAAAAAGAAAAATATATTAGCACCAGTTAAAAGATGGAAAGAAAAAATTGGTAAAAAGTCACTTATTGAAAATCTAAAATATGCTTGGTACTTTATGCGTCACCCAATTGATGGAAGCTATGGTATTGCAAGAGAAGGAAGAGCCTCTTTAATGGCAGCCAATATTTTAGTTGTTGTATTTACTATCGAATTTATCGTTAACAAATACCTTTGTGGTTTCCTACAAAAAACCGTAAGGGAAGGAAGATATGAGATTTTTTCTGACATAGGTATTATTGTTTTCGTACTATTTGCATTAACAGCATGTAACTACCTAGTATGTACCATTAACGAAGGTGAAGGAACCATAAAGAAAATATATTGCTCTTTTGCATATTGTCTAACACCTTATATCACCATTATTCCAATTGTTTTTGCATTATCTCATGTGCTAACAACAAATGAAGAATTCTTGATTTTATTCTCATATGTGCTTTTACTTGGATGGATGGCAACGTTATTTGTGCTAGGAGTGAAGGAAATAAACAACTTTACAGCAAAGGAAACAGTAAAAATACTTTGCTTAACAGCATTTACAATTATTATTTTGGCACTTTTAATTTTTATTGTTTACGTACTATGGGCACAGGTATTTGAGTTTATCTTTGCAATTATCGGAGAGGTGGTGTATCGACTTGGTTACTAAAATGAAAAAATTAGTTTCTTCTTTTTTAGCGGTCTTATTGATGGTAACTATTTTCTTCGATATGCCGATAACTGTAGACGCCGCACCAAAGGCGGAAAGTAAAATATCTTCGGAATATAAGAAGGTATCAGAAAATGAAAGCTTTGAATTATATTTATATGAACCAACACTATCTATCATTTTAAAGAACAAAGAAACTGGGGCAATATTACGTTCCACTTTGGCTGAAGAAGAGGATGATGGATTAAATAACAATACATGGAATGCTTTTTTAAGATCAGGTATCGTTCTTTCAGCAATTAAAGGAACAACAGATACCTATCAGGTAGACCTGGTAAGCTGTCCAAACGATATAGACTATACCTATAATGATAAAGGTTTTTCTGCAAAGATTTACTTTAAGGAGTATAAATTTGGTCTTACCGTAAATGTAATCTTAGAGGGAAAAGACATAGTAGTTGAGGTTCCAGATGAATCTATTTATGAAGAAGGTAGTGCATATATTGGCACAATTAGCCTTTACCCTCTTATGGGATACACCTATTTAGATTCTCAGGAAGGATACATGTTTATTCCTGATGGTAGTGGTGCGCTTATTTACTTAAATGATAAAGAAGGAAAATACACTACTGGCTTTTCACAAATGATTTATGGCTCCGATGCAGGCTTTACAGAATCCTCTACCGAAGTATTTTTATGGTATGAATATAAAATGCTAAACAATCCTAATAAAGTACTTATGCCAGTTTTTGGTATGGTTCATTCAGAAGATGAATTAGGATATCTTGCAGTCGTAGAAGAGGGCGATGAAAGAGCAAGTATAGAGGCTCATCCCAATGGGGTTATGATAAATTATAACCGTTGCTATGCTAAGTTTTTACTTCGTAGAACCTATGTACAGCCACTAAATAATTCTAACTCGGGTACAGTTATCAATGTGGAAAGCGATAGAACACATAGTAACCTTAAGGTTAGATACATGCTTGTTACGGGAAAAGAAGCAGACTACTCTGGTATGGCAGTAGCATATCGAAATTATCTTTTAGATAATGGTATGCTATCAGCTAAGGATACCTCTTATAAAACAAGAGTGGATTTCCTTGGAACAGACAGAGAGGATTTTCTTATTTCGACAAAAGCAGTTACCATGACTACAACTAGTCAAATTAGAGAAATTTATGATGAGCTTCAGGCAGCAGGCGTAGATAGTTTATTAAGCGTATATAAGGGTTGGCAAAAAGGAGGATATTACAATCTCCCAATCAGCAAATATAAAGCAGACTCCCATATTGGTGGAACGACAAAGCTAACAAGCCTTATTAAAGAGGCGGCAGAAGAGAATTATGATATTTATTTATACAACAACACTCTTTTAGCAAACTCTGAAGAAACAAATACAACCTTTAACACCGTAAAAAGAGTAAATAAACGTAGACTTGAAATTGATTTCTGGGGTCAGGTATATAGAATATTCAACTATCTGCTTCCTTCAAAATCAGACTCAAATTTGACAAAGTTTACAAATACCTATACCCAAAAAGGTGTGGATAATCTATCAATTACGGGAATGACCAATTATCTATTTTCTTATAGCTACAATGGCAAGTTCTACACTAGATTTGATACCGCAGCAAGCTATAAAAATACCATAAATACGGTAGCGGAAAAAACGAACTTGATTTTAGAAAAACCATTTGCATTCTACTGGAATAATACAAATGCTTTTTTGGATATGCCACTAGGCTCATCTGATTACATGTATGAAGATGAAGAGGTTCCATTTTTACCAATCGTATTAAAGGGAATTATGCCAATGTATAGCGAATATGTAAATTTTGAAGCAAATAAAAAAGAGTTTTGGTTAGAGATGGTAGAGGCAGGAGCATATCCATCCTTCTATCTAACCTATGAAGACTCTTCCAAGCTAATTTATACAGATTCATCAGGCTTATATAGTACAAAATATGAAACCTATAAGGATCTGGTAATTGAATATGATACAGTTTTTAGAGAATTAGCAAAAGCAACAGATGGTGCATTCATAACAAAACATGAAAAGCTAGAAGGTGGAGTAAATAAGGTCACATATGATAACGGAGCTACCATATATGTGAACTATTCTAATAACACTGTTACAGTAGACGGCTATGAAATAGAAGGGCTGTCCTATAAGGTAGGTGAGAGTAAATGAGTAAAGCCAGCAAAGAAGATAAAAAGAATAAAGTAAAGATCAAACCCGGCAGACTGGCAAAAAAAGAGGCTATCACAGGATTAATCTTTGTAACACCTTGGATTATTGGTGCCCTTATTTTTCTTGTTTACACAATGGGTAGTTCTTTTTGGTATTCCCTTCATAATATCAGAATTACACCAAAGGGAAAGATATTCAATTTTGTAGGAATTGGTAACTATACTCAAATACTCACCTTAGATGTAGACTTTCCAACGCAGCTATTAGAGTATATGGTATCCACCATTCTTTCGGTTCCTATCATTGTAGTTTTTGCCTTAATTATTGCAATGCTTTTAAATGGAAAAATTAAATTTAAAGGGTTCTTTAGACTTATATTTTTCCTTCCTGTTATTGTAGTAAGCGGTCCTGTTATGGGTATGCTTTCCGAGCAAGGAGCAGCAAGTATTTCTACCATTGATACACAGGCAATTTTTAATACTTTATATCAGTTCATGCCATGGGGTATGGCAGAAGGAATTACGGAATTATTTGGTAGCATGATTATGGTTCTTTGGTATTCAGGTGTACAAATATTGATATTTCTTTCGGCTCTACAAAAAATTGATAGTGCTATGTATGAGGCAGCACAAATCGATGGTGGTTCTGGCTGGGAATGCTTTTGGAAAATCACTTTACCTACAATTAAACCAATGATTTTATTAAATGTGGTATACACAGTAGTATTTATTTCTGGTAATGAACAAAATTCAATTATTAACCTGATTCAAAACTCCATGTTCTCTGGAACAAAGGAGAAGGGCTATGGATATGCTTCCGCTATGGCTTGGTTATATTCTTTGGTTGTGGTTTTAATTGTTGTTTTATTTGCGGTTCTTTTAATGGCAAGAAAAGATGTCTACGAAAGACAGGTTAAAAAAGCAAAACGAGAAATGAAGAAAGAAGCAAGACTTGCACAAAGGATAGAAAGGAGGGGTAAACGTAATGTTAAAAAATTGGAAAAAGCAAGAAAGAAACGAGGCTACACAACCTACGACGGCTCAGACGATTACTAAAAAACCTTTTATCCAGAGATTAAAAGAAACAGATAAGGATAAGGTCCACAAATTTTTAATGGGTTCTAAAGAAAAAGAAGGCTTTATTAAACAATTTGTTGTATATGCACTTTTAATCTGCATTGGCTTTATTTACATCTACCCTATCCTTTATATGATTAGTAGCTCTTTAATGAATTTGGATGATTTATTGGATTCCTCTATAAACTGGATTCCAAGCACATTTGCGCTTTCAAACTATGCCCAGGCAGCAGCAAGTATGGAATTCTGGAAATCACTAGGTATGAGCATTATTGTTGCAGGAGTTCCAACCCTATTAAATGTTCTTTCTTGCTCTATCGTTGGTTATGGTCTGGCAAGATTTGAATTTCCTGGTAAAAAGATTATTTTAGGAATTATAATATTTGCATTTATTCTACCTAGCCAGATTACAATGATTCCTACATATGAATTGTACTCAAACATTAGGCTGCTTAATACATTATGGTCTTTTATTATACCATCCATGTTAGCACAGGGTATTAACTCATCCATTTTTATTTTGATATTCTTCCAGTTCTTCAAACAGGTGCCAAAGGTGCTGATTGAAGCGGCTCAGATTGATGGAGCAGGGTACTTTAAGTCCTTTGCAAGAATTTCCCTACCTTCAGCAGCACCAGCAATCTTAACCGTATTTTTGTTTTCCTTTGTTTGGTATTGGAATGAATCCTATTTAACAAAAATGTATGTAACCGGAGTTATGGTAGAGTCTAAATGGTCAACGCTAGTAGTAATGCTTGATAAGTTTGCAAGCAATTTCTCTAGCTACTCGCAGACAGCAGCAAGTGGAGCAACAACCTTAAATGAATCGATTAGTATGGCAGGTACCATGCTAAGTATTCTTCCGGTACTTTTATTATACTTTGTACTTCAGAGATATTTTGTAGAGAGTATTGATAGAGTTGGTATCACAGGTGAATAAGTGAAATAAATTAGTTTTGTGAGTTTTTTATGTTCAAGGTGCTGAAATAATAAACAATTTTGGCATCTTGAATTAAGCAATTTTTCACAAAATTTCATTTTTTACTAAAAAAGTTCACCTTTTTGTATAAAAGATATATCTTTTTTTGAAATATTATGGTATAAACTAAACTATAGGAGAATTAATTTATTCTGTAATAAAGGGAGGACGTTCTATGAAAAATATGAAAAAGTTTTTAGCACTAGTTTTATCAGCTACCATGATGATTGGATGCTTGACAGCTTGTGGCTCAGACAGCAAAGACAGTGGTTCCACAGGTGGTGGAAACAAAAAATCAGAAGTTGAGATTAATGGTATTACATATCATCCAGCAACAGATTTGACAGACAAGAAAATAGAGTTAACCTATTTCCACTTTGATCAGGATGAAACAGTACAGTATTTGGCAAACAGATTTATGGAGTTATACCCAAATATTAAGGTAAACGTAAAATATGAAAACGTTGCTACATACAATGACACATTACTTACATTAGTAGCTAACAAAAATAGCCCAGATGTAATTATGTACTCTGATGCAGATTTTGCTTTATCTAATATGCTTTTAGAAGATATTTCTGAATATTGGGCAGCAGATGCAGAAACACAGAATCTTGCAGATACGGTAAATGAAGCGGGACTTGGAACATATCAGACAAGTGCAAGGTACGGCGTTCCTGTGAAATTCTTCCCAGGCGTTATGTATGTTGATAGAAACGTACTTGAAAAATTGAATGTAAAACAACCGGATCAGAACTGGACATGGAGCGATATGATTAAGCTCATTAAGGATTGTACAGTATTAGATTCCCCAGATGGAATGCCATATTATGGATGTGGTTATTATAACAGACTTGACTCTTACTATGGAATCGCAGCAAGTCAGAGCATTATCGGTGAATTTGGTTTCAACGGAAAAACCTTCGACTTAAGCGTATGGGCAGTTGGAGAACAAGAATTTGCAGATTTGAAATTAGGCGGATATATTGCACCTACAACAGAAACTCAGGAAATGGAAGACTGGGCTGGTGACTGGGAAGCTTGGTGTGGCGCTACAGGACACGTTGCATTATTTACAGAAGCTTATTGGACATATCAAGGAACATGGGCAACAGAAGAGTTCCAGCAATATGATTTAGATGTTGTTCCTTACGTAGTACCTGCGGTTACAGCCGAGGATGCTTCAGAAGCACATCACTCTATTGCAACAATCGACTTTGGTGGTGTTACAACTTCTTGTCAAAATCCACGTGAAGCATACGAATTATTAAAATTCATGAGCTTTGGTGTAGATGGATGGAAAACAAGACTTGAGGTTTATAACGACGAAACAATTACAAACGCATCTGGTTTGGCTTTAAAATATGATGTTATGCCTGCACCTATTACCAAAAATGAAGAAATATGGGAAGGCTATACAGCAATGTATACCGCTGGCTTAGATGAAGAACATGTAACCTGGTGGAAAAACTACTTTGCAAGCTGTATGCAGCCAATTCCTTTTGGATGGACATCTATTGCTGGTTACTGGAACTACTGCTCTGAATACTTCAACAATATCGGTATTCATGACTTAGTAGATAAAGGAACTAAGAAAGCAGCTGACTATGCAACAGAAGCAACAGAAAAAGCAAACCTTTACCATGCACAAGCAATGTTAGATTACTTTGGATCAAACGGTTATGATGTATTATCGGCAGAAGAAGTTGCTGAGTACGAGAAAATGGTAACGGACAATCAATAACGGATACTAGCCTCGAGGCTATATCATAGAGTTCAAGGAGGGTAAAAAATGAAAAGGAAATTATTAGCAGTAGTTCTTAGTGTTAGCATGATGGCAGCTATGTTGACTGGTTGTGGGAAAGCTAAAGAAACTGAGAAAGAAGTAGAAACATCTAGTGTAGTAGAATCAAAAGAAGAAGTTGTAACTCCAGTAGCACAGGGTGAAGCAATTCCTGAAGCAGTTTATCACTTCACATTCGATGGAGAAGATGAAGGATTCAAAACAGTAATTCAGACAGAAGATAAAGGTGCTAACACAGGAGCAGCATTAGGTGTTATTGAATCAGACACTTATGTTGACAAAGAAGGCGCAGAACAAAAAATTCAGCTACAATATGCAGACGGACCTGTTGGCAAAGCTGCTTACTTAGATGGAAACTATGGTTTAAAATTACCAGTTGCTCCTCTAGAAACAGAAACATATACCATTTCTTTCTGGATTAATGCAGATAGATTATCTAATTTCGGAGCTACAGTACAGTTAGGTAGCGATATCGGTATGTCTGATGCAGATGCAGCAGTTAAATGGATTAACTTTACACAGACAGAATGGGGAACCAGCTCTGCAAAAATTTTCCCAGTTGTTTGGAATAGAAACGCTGGAACAGGTGCATGGCCTTGGGTTTATGCAGCAGATGATAGCATTCACGGCAAAAAAGAATGGGTTCTTGTTACATTAGTAGCAACAGGAAGCATCTACAACTATGCAGATGATGGATGTGATAGAAATGCTTGTCAGTTATACTTAAATGGCGAATTAGCTTATGATGCAGTGGAAGGAAGCTACGGCGGTCTAGCAACCGGAATCATGGATGCTTCTGACAACTTTGAATGTTTCGTTGGTATTAACTACTGGGATACAATTTTTAAAGGATTTATCGATGATTTATATTTCTTTGATCAGGCTTTAACACCAGGTCAGGTATTAACATTATTCCAGATGGGTGACCCTACAGTTGAATCTGTAGCTACAGCAGCAGTAGCAGATGACGCTGAACCAGTAGCTCAGGTGGTAACAAATATTGATGCAAATGCAATTGCAACAGTAGGTGTACCTACATGTGATAATGGATTCTGGGCGTCTTTCTCAGATGCTTATGAAGTAAAAGATGGAAAATCTGTAAAATTACATTTCAATAACTACTCAAGTGGTTTAAATAACTGGAGTAACTACGTTTTAGCATTTACAAATACAGCTACAACAGCTGACAAAGCTCCTTCAGCAGATAACTATGCAGGCTATGCAGAATATGGTGTTGTTAGAGCAGATGCATTTGGTTGGGCATTCCCAGAAGATCCAGCATATGAATATTCTTGGACATGGGAAGAATTTGTTAATATTATGATGGATGCAGATGTTACTTTGACAATCAGCAGAAAAGCAGGAGATGTTACAGTAGATGGTGTGATTGTAGACGCAGCAGGTGCTGAATATACATATAAAATCTCAGCTAAAACAACAGCGGCTGCAGCAGATCCTATGTATGTTTTCATAACTGGCGAAGGAAGCTACATTGAACTTCTTTCAGTTGAATAGTCATAGAGCCTAAGAAATAAAAGATAATAAAAAACCGGTTCTGAAAAATCAGAACCGGTTTTTTTATACAATAAGTGTTTTTTAATCCACATCCTCATCATAATAAGTCTTAATACGAATTGCTTGATTATGATCACCGAAATCTTCGCCAAATAGTGTACAGCCACCGCAGTTTGCAGTATCTCTAGGTACTTCAAAACGGAAGGTTATGTAGCTAGTATAATCAAGGTTTAAGTCTTGAATGGTGGTATTAGAAATTTTGTTATTTCCGTCAATGAAGCAACCTTCACTATTAATAATTAATGTTTTCATCAGTCCATATTGGTTTAACAGCTCTGGCCACCAGGCAGGAGATACATACCCCTTTCTTGCGCCATAGTCTCCAGGACTAATCCAAGTACCAAGAGATGTTCCATTAATAGAAAAATAAATATCAGAGGGATAATCTTCATTGTACTCTGGACATTCAGAAGATATTTCAAAAGAAATTTGAAGCTCAGTAAGGGTTTGACCAGCTTGTAAATGATTTGGAAGATTATATTCTACGAAACCGCTGGAAAACCAGATAATTCCTGCATTAAAACGCTCAGGATATGAAAAAACACGAGTATCATCTAAAGAACCGATAATTTCCTTAGCTGTTGCAAGGCCACAAGTAGGTGTTACATTACAAGCGGTATAATAACCAATGCGAATATCGTCCGTATAACATCTCTTAGCTTCCTTGATAGGAGCAAGATCTATCATAAGCCTGTCATAACGAGGTCTAATAATTTTCATGGTTCCTCTCTTGCCAGAGGTGGTTTTAATTTTAACTAGTCCAGCATCTTCTAACTTGCTGACATGCATGGAAATGGCTCCGTTTGTTAACCCCAGAGCTTCGGCCAAATCATTCATGCTAAGTTGATCATCTTCATAAATCATTTCCATGATTTTTAGACGCATGGGAGTACTTAAAGCTTTGAATACATTTTCTGCTTCACTGATTGACTTAAAGTATAACATGGTGTCCCCCTAATCTATTAGTTTTATTATTTAGTAAACGAAATACCTAGTTACATTATAGCAGTATAACAGTTAAAGTCAATCATATAGTAGTTAACAATATGTTAAAAATACAAGAATTTCAATGATTTTTTCACAATATCAAAATCACCAAAAAACACGCACAAATTTAGGCATAATTCAAGTGTTTTTGAATTGACATTTTACCTAAAGCATAATAAACTAGAGGTAGTTAAGAGAATAGTTAAATGCTTTAGTTTTCAATAAACAATTTATTTAAGGGAAAGGGATATAAAATGGCAAAATTATATGTAAATCCAAAACAACAAAAGGGTCACATTAACAAAGAAATTCAAGGTCACTTCTCAGAACATCTAGGAAGATGTATTTATGAAGGATTATATGTTGGAGAAAACTCTGATATTCCTAACACAAATGGAATGAGAAATGACGTAGTGAGTGCATTAAAGGAAATGCAGATTCCGGTACTTCGCTGGCCAGGTGGCTGTTTTGCAGATGAATACCACTGGAAAGATGGTATTGGACCAAAAGAAACAAGAAAGAAAATGATTAATACTCATTGGGGTGGAGTGGTTGAAGACAACAGCTTTGGTACTCATGAGTTTATGGAGCTTTGCAAGCAGCTAGGATGTAAGAACTACATCAATGGTAATGTTGGTAGTGGCACTGTTCAGGAAATGTCTGAATGGGTGGAATATATGACATTTGAAGGCGTTTCACCAATGGCCGATTTAAGAGCTAAAAATGGTCATCCAGAACCTTGGAAGGTAGACTATTTTGGTGTTGGTAATGAAAACTGGGGTTGTGGTGGAAATATGACACCGCAGTATTACGGAAATCTATACCGTCATTATCAGACATATGTAAGAAACTACAAGCCTGATGCGCCAGTGTATAAAATCTGCTGTGGAGCCAATGTTGATGATTATCATTGGACAAAAGAAGTTTTAGAAACTACCTTTGATCATGCAGCTTGGGCTAATGGTTTTATGAATGGACTTTCCTTACATTATTATACACATCCAGATGGCTGGGTTGACAAAGGAAGTGCAACTGATTTTGATGATAAGGTTTGGTATAAAACTTTAAGTAAAACGCTTTACATGGAAACACTAATCAATCGCCATGGAGCAATTATGGATGAATATGATCCAGAAAAGAAGATTGGTATGATTGTTGACGAATGGGGTACATGGTTTAACTGTGAGCCAGGAACCAACCCAGGTTTCTTATATCAGCAAAATACCATGAGAGATGCACTTGTTGCAGGTATTAACCTAAATATTTTTAACAAACACTGTGACCGTGTAAAAATGGCTAACATTGCTCAGCTAATCAACGTATTACAAGCAGTTATCTTAACAGATGGGGATAAGATGCTACTTACACCTACATATCATGTATTTAATATGTACAAATATCATCAGGATGCAGAGCTTTTAGATAGCTATATCGAAACAAAGAAAATTGGTTTAGAGGATGACTTTAAGGTTCCAAACTTACATGAATCCGTTTCCTTAGGAACAGATGGAAAGATTCATGTAACGCTTAATAATCTATCTGTTGAAGAGGCTTATGAAATCGAAGGTGTATTTGCTGAAACTCAGATTAAGGCTGTGGAAGGAACAATTCTTACAAACGAAATGAAAGCGCACAATACATTTGATAACCCTAACAAGGTACACCCAGTTAAGTTTGATGATTGTGAAATTACAAAGGAAGGAATTAAATTTACGATTCCTCCATGTAGCGTGTTACATTTAGCATTAGAGGTTTAAAAAGAAGCAATAGGGTCAAACATGTTTTGACCCTAGCATTATAATATATTATTAAGGAGAAACATCATGGAGGAACGTATGATTAACGGACCCATTACAGAATATAATGAGCCGTTTATTATTCAGAGGGCGGACCCCTATGTATATAAGCACACAGATGGCAGCTATTATTTTACTGCCTCAGTGCCAGAATATGATAAAATAGTTTTACGCCATGCAAGCACGCTGGAAGGTCTAAAAGATGCTGAAGAGGTTGTAGTTTGGACAAAGCATAAGTCCGGACCGATGAGTAAGCACATTTGGGCACCGGAAATTCACTGCTTGTACGGAAAGTGGTATATCTATTTTGCAGCAGGTGAAAGAGATGATATTTGGAAAATCAGACCTTATGTACTTGAGTGCGTAGATGCCGACCCTTTAACAGGGGAGTGGAGAGAAAAAGGAAAGATGAAAAGTGCATCAGATGATGAATTTTCTTTTAACGCTTTTTCTTTAGATGCTACGGTATTTGAAAATAAGGGAAAATATTATTATATTTGGGCAGAAAAGGTAAGTACAGGAAAAGCAATATCTAATCTTTACATAGCTCGTATGCTAGAACCAGATCGTTTGGCTACCCCACAGGTACTTTTAACGACACCGGATTATGATTGGGAAAGAGTTGGATTTTGGGTAAATGAAGGACCCGCTATCATAAAGAGAAATGGTAAAATTTATTTAACCTACTCTGCATCTGCAACCGGCGCTTGCTATTGCATGGGAATGCTAAGTACAACAGAGGACGCAGATATGCTAGACCCGAAATCTTGGGTAAAGGAAAGTAGTCCTGTACTTAAAACAGATGCTGAAAAAGGTATATATGGACCTGGCCATAACAGCTTCACAAAGGATGAAAATGGCGATGATATCTGTATATTTCATGCTAGAACCTATGAAGAAGTTGTAGGAGATCCTCTTTATGATCCCAACCGTCATGCTATGCTTATGAAGGTAGAATGGGACGAAGAAGACAGGCCGATATTTGCTTTTAGGAAGGCAGAATAGATTGCACTTTTGCTATACATATGGTATAATTCAATACTGTCGTGAGGCTATCACGACAGTATTTTGTTTCCTTAGTTAAATGGATATAACAGCCCCCTCCTAAGGGGCAGTTGAGGGTTCGATTCCCCCAGGGAACATTTCTATTTTTCATTTCACATTTTTCAACGCATCGGATAGGTCCACTATCGTTCATTTCTTTAGATGCAAAAACCATATTTAAAAAGCTAAATAGAATACTTAAAAATTAACAAGGGACAAATATGCCATTTTATAAGAGTAAGGAGAATTTTTATGGCAAAAAAAGAGGACTTAATACATAAAGATCTTTTAGAATCAGTGGTGGAAATTGATTATCTGAATATCAAACGATTAATACACGTCATTCAAAATAGACAAGTGATGTTGGATAGTGACTTAGCAATATTGTATCAAGTAGAAACAGGTGCCCTAAACAGAGCAGTAAAAAGAAATATAGAAAGATTTCCGAAAGACTTTTGTTTTCAAATAACTTTAAATGAATATGAAAACTTGAAATGCCAATCTGGCATTTCAAGTTTGAAGGAGAGCAGTTATGGAGGAAGACGGTCATTGCCTTATGTATTTACAGAACAAGGAATATCTATGCTTGCAAGTGTATTACATAGTGATATCGCAATTAATGTAAGCATAAATATTATGCGGTCTTTTATAGAAATGCGAAAATTTATTGGAAACGATGCCCTACTTTTTGAGCGCATCAGTAATGTAGAATTAAAGCAATTGGAGTACCAGAAAGTTACAAATGAAAAATTAGAACAAATATTTAACTATATATCTGAACATGAAGAAACTAACCAAAAGGTATTCTTTGAGGGACAGATTTATGATGCTTTTAATTTAATTGTAAGCTTAATTCAAAAAGCGAATTCAGAGATAATACTCGTAGACGGATATGTTGATTTAAAAACTTTAAATTTATTTTCCAAGAAAAAACCTGAAGTATCAGTTACAGTGTATACTCATAAAAATACAAAACTAACAAATATAGATGTAGAAAACTTTAATGCACAATATCCAATATTAGAAATGAAATACACAGAAGAGTTCCATGATAGATTTCTTGTTTTAGATAGAAGAAGTGCTTATCATGTAGGTGCATCTTTGAAGGATGCCGGCAAGAAATGTTTTGGAATCAATAGAATAGAGGATATCAACATAATTAACGATATTTTGAAGCAGCTTGATATTGAAAGCTGGGGTATATAATTTTTCAATCAAACTCCCCACAGTTATCACCGATATATATAAGCGTCACAGCTTCCTCCTAAGGGACAGTTGAGGGTTCAATTCCCCCAGGGAACATTTCTATATATAGTAAGAAAGGAGGTAGCAATTTGCGACCTCAAAGGAAGCTATTGAAGATGGGGAAAAAGCGGTAGAAGCTATTACCATATGTCTTTACTTTTGTTGGGAATCAGTTTCTCCGTGTCGTATTAAACATATATTCATATTTATCTCCATTCCCCGCTTTGCGGGGGCACAAATAGTGGTGAAAGATTTTCAATTTATTCTTTTAACACAAACATGCGCTTCAATTTTAATGGTCGTTTTGTCAAAAACTCAACACCTTTATCCATTGTTGTTCTAGGGTGTTGATATATATCTATATCCATTGTTATTGGCTCATCAATAATATACAGGATGCCTTTTTCAACGCCGTTATGTGTAATGGAAGAGAAAACCTCATCATATTCCAACATGGAAGGTTTTGTAGCAAATGCTACCGCCAATTCTTTCCACTGAGTTATTGTTGAGCCTTCCCGTAAAATTTTAATATCAACATTTGAGCCATGATACCAAGGTTTATCTAAATCAATAGGAAATTCCATAGGGTTTAACATCTCCATTATTCTTCATTATGGTTAAAAAAGACACCCATGAGATTGCTCCCATGAGCGCCAGCACTATCTATTTTTTGTATAGTTATATATCTTTTTAATAACCTGCTCGATATCAATCGGTTTAGCAAGGTGATCATTCATACCAGCGGCAAGGCACTCCTCAACATCTTCACGAAAGGCACTAGCAGTAAGGGCTATTATTGGTATTTCTTTTGCATGAGGATGGTCGAAGGAACGAATTTGTTTTGTTGCATCCAATCCAGTTAGCTCAGGCATTTGTAAATCCATTAATATTAAATCGTATTCTTCTGGAGCTGCCATAAACTTATCAACAGCTATTAATCCATTGTCTGCTATATCTATAGAAACCCCTGTGCCCTCTAGTAAAATACAGAGAATCTCTTGGTTAATCTCCATGTCCTCAGCAAGTAGTATATGTAAGTTGGAAAAGTCATAGCTTGCAGTAGAAAATTCTTGGGCTACAAGTTCTTCCTCTGTGGTAGTATTTGGTTTTTGCCCGTGGGCAAGTGGTATGGTAACGACAAATTCTGAACCAATACCTACTTTTGAGTCCAATGTAATGGTACCGCCCATACGTTCCACTAGATTTTTGCAAATGGATAAACCAAGGCCCGTTCCGCCAAAGCGCCTTGTGGTAGAACCGTCTGCTTGCTCAAAGGCATTGAAGATGCGAACTTGCTGCTCGGGGGACATACCTATTCCAGTGTCCTTTACGGATAATTGAACTTGTGGAATAGTACCTTCGTAAGTAAGCTCACGGGAGCTTATAGAAATAACGCCGCCCGCAGGAGTAAATTTTACAGCATTAGATAGTAAGTTCGTAAGTATCTGAGTGATACGCATCTCGTCACCAATATACCAACAATCAAGATTGGTACAACCATTACTTTCAAACCGTAAATTCTTTTGTAATAAACTATCTTCAAACATATTACTAATTTTTTCAATTGCATGACCTAGCAAAAAGGGAGCTTCACTGATATTCATTTTTCCGGACTCAATTTTTGAAATATCCAGTACGTCATTAACAATGGAGAGCAACTGAGTGGAAGCATTTGATACGGCACTTAAACATTCATTTCTTGCTGTTAGATCAGATGTTCCTTTGGCAATCTTCGTCATGTTAATAATGGCATTAAGAGGGGTTCTAATTTCATGGCTCATGCGGCTAAGAAAATCAGACTTTGCGCGACTTGCTTCTGCGGCTTGCAGAGTCGTTTCTTGTAGCCTTTTTAGTAATAGAATATCCTCAGTAATATCCCAGGTCATACCAATGACCTGTTTAATCTGTCCATCCTCATCAAAGATGTGTTTCACACTATTTTTTGTATATTTTGTTGAACCATCTGGAAGTTTTACCGTTAGGCATTCAAAGCTATCGTTATACTTTATACCATCATATTCATTGTGTAAATATTCAAGATAATCTCCGTATATGGTATTATCCAAAATAGAGCGAAGGTGATCGACTAGTTCAGTGACAGGCATTGGTGAAGGCTTTGGAATTTGATAAAGTGCTGCCAATGTATCATCAAAGATAAGAAGCTGATCAGGTATGGAAATATGCCAAACAGACATACCCGAAGCAGCCAGTGCAAGCTGTAGACTCTCCTGCGCGTCATTTTTTGCTGCAAGAGCTCTGTTAGTTGCACTGGCACCACTTATAACAGTGGCCGCCATGGAACCTAGGCGAAAAAATTCGTCCGTCCAATTTGCGTATCCTGTAAGCATAGCTATGCTCAGAATGCTGGTGATTTCACCATTTATACCAATAGGGAAGTAACAAACGCTCCTAGCGCCCTTTTTAAAGCTAGGTCCTTCAACAACGCTAGCGCTATCCATATCTGGAACAAAATAATAAGGCTGTTTATCAATAATTTTTAAAATGTGGCAGACCTCATCTATATGACATACCTCGCCAAAAAGAGAGTGTGTATTAGGATTACGAGTTCTAGAAAACTTACAAATAAAATACTCGCCTTGGCGAACATATATATTGGCGCGGTCACTTTTAAAGTAGGTAACTAAATCGGCTAAAGCGTTGTCAATTAACTCATCAAAATTATATGGCATTAAAAAGGGTGCGGAGAAATCCTGCATAAATGCCTGTGCTCGCAATTCACGTTCGTTCTGTTCACGTATCAGAGAGCTATATGCACCCATAATTATAGTTCCAGCCATGGTAATGAAGTGAAAGTCTTTTTCTGTCCAATGTGCCGTCTCATAGATAGTTGAAAATAAAAGATAACCCCACCTTTTACCATCAGACATAATAGGTACATAACAAATACTTTTAGACCCCCTATTAAGGTACGGAAATTGTTCAAAAAGTTCTGAGGTTTCTTGCCTATAGAAGTAAGACTGTTGGTCAATAATATCAATGAGGGGACGTATGAGGTTAAAATCATATTTTTCGCCTATGAGGGGAGGAATATCCTGGTTTTTTAGACACTCATAGGAGCAGACCAACTGATCATTTTCTTGTATCTCCATTAGCACAATACGGTCTGTGTTTAAAAATTCCTGTAAGTCTTGTAATGCATTGTTTATTAGTGAATCAAAATCTTTATATGGCTGGGTAAAGGGAAGAGAGAAACGTGCAATAATCTCTTGTGTATGCAATCTTCTTTCTTGAAGTTTATCTGCTTCTTGGCGAGCAAGAACCTCCTCGGTTACATCAATTAGCATTCCTACAATTCGTTCCGGTTTGCCTGTGATGTCGCATAAAGTTTGGGAACTAGTAGTTATATATCTAAAGGTTCCGTCTGGGAAATTGTAACGTACCTCACTTAAGTTAAGAGGAAAATTATTGTCGGAATACTCATTTAAAGGTCCTGGAAAATCAGGTTGATTTTCGATATCTACAATATTTTTAATATAGTCAGTCCAATTTGTTAGGTACATAGGGGACATATATGGAAGCTTTGTAAGTGCCTGAAAACCTTCATCAAAAGTTAAAAGCGGCTCGTCAATAAAAGAAATTTCCCAAACGCCGGTTTTTGATATTTCTCTTGCAAGCTGAAGCCTAGCATTGGCTCTTTCTAATTCCATGTGTGAAGAAATATCAAGCATTGAAACAGCAATACCAATAACGGAACCGTCATTTCCAAAAATGGGAAATAGGTCAGTGTCGCATGGAACAAACGAACCATCTTTTCGCTTTAATTTAGCCTTACCAGACCAAGACTCTCCTCGCAAAACAGCAGGGGTAGCTTCTTCAAAAATATATTTATGAGATTTTGGTGATAAAAAGTCTCCTCTAGCATTATCCCCGATACTCCATCCAGTAGCCGCAGTCATAGCTGGATTGGAGTAAAGAATTATATAGTTAAGGTCAAAGCATGCAAAAAAATTTTTTGTATGTTCAAGCACAGCACCTTGCCAGTCTGCAGTAGTCATATTTAGTGCACATTTTGAGTCTGACATGTATATACCAACCTTTCCAATTAAAATAAGCGAAATATTCTTGTTGGAATTATAGCATAGTCAGCCAAATACAACAATCATAATCGCATATTCAGACAGTTGAAGAGGTAGCTTATTTTAACTATGTTATATCAATTTCTAAATCATAATTGACGGATTAAATAATAAGCCGTTATTATTAATTATAATGTTTAGGATAAGAAGTAAACTAACATTTTGCTTAAAAGTAGAAATTCTCATATACAAGATGAAAGGGGTTTTATCATGGAGATTCTAAGACTACAGGGAATTAAAAAAACATATGGTGCAGGAGATGGCTTGATGTATGCACTAAATGGAGTAACACTAGCAATAGAGCAGGGGGAATTTGTCGCTATTGTAGGAGCAAGTGGTAGTGGAAAGAGTACCTTACTACATATGCTAGGGGGATTGGATAGACCAACAGAGGGTGAAGTATTCATTGAGGAAAATAATCTTACCTTAATGAAGGATGATGATTTGACAATATTTAGACGTAGAAATATAGGTTTTATATTTCAAAATTATAACTTGATTCCCACCTTAAATGTATATGATAATATTGTTCTTCCCATTAAATTAGATTCCAAACCAGTGGACAAAGAATATATAAATAGAGTGGTTGAAACTTTGGAGCTTGGTAATAAGTTAAAAAACTTATCTAACAATTTATCAGGTGGGCAGCAGCAACGCGTGGCGATAGCAAGAGCCTTAGCCATGAAACCGAAGATTATATTAGCGGATGAACCAACTGGAAACTTGGACTCAAAAACTAGTCAGCAGGTTATGGATTTGCTAAAAAGAATGAATAAAGAATTTAATCAAACAATGGTTATGATTACCCACAATAAAGAAATTGCTCAAATGGCAGATAGAATTATTCAAATAGCAGACGGTGTGATAATAGAGGATACTAAGAATGAAGCAAATATGCAGTAAAAGTATAATTTTCAAATTAGCTTTAAGTGAATTTATGAAGAAAAAAAGAAATAGTATACTAACTATAGTTGCCATAATCTTAACGGCAACACTTCTTTCTGCAGTTTTTACGATTGGTATGAGCTTGGCTGATAGTATGGAGAATATGATGTTAAAGAGCAGCGGGCGTTCTTCTCAGGTCTGCTTTCAGTATCTAACGGATGAAGAAGCACAGAGAATAGCAAAACACTCGCTTATAGAAAGTTATGGAGTATCCAGACTTGTAGGTGGTGCCAAAATTGGGGAGGCGCAAAACCTTTTATGTGAAGTACGAACCAGTGATGAAAATTATGCGGAATATTCCTATAGTAAGTCAACAACGGGAAGGCTACCACAGTCAGAGAATGAAGTCTCCGTTGTTAGCTGGATGCTTGATGAAATGGGGCTACAGCATGAGCTAGGTGAAATGATCAGTCTTGAAATTGACATGGGTAGATACAAAGAAACCGTAGAATTAGTATTGTGTGGTTTCTGGGAGGGCAATAAAAATTTGCAGCCATATGGGACCGCATACATTTCGGAGACATTGGCACAAAAATTACTAAAGGGAGTAAATATAGAACAAGATTCCCGCAACCAAGGATATTACGGTTTAGTACAATTAGAGGCAAATTTGACGTGTGCAACATCAACGCTTAGAGAGGGTGTTAACGAAATTATATCGGATTTGGGCTTAAATTATGAAAAAATAAGTCCATTAATTAATACCGGCTACTTAGATTCAAGTATTGATGGAGAAATGGTAGTAGCAGCACTTTTACTAGTAGCAGTAATTTTTATAAGTGGGTATTTGCTGATATATAATACCATATACATTTCCATTATTAAAAATATAAACTTTTACGGAAGGCTAAAAAGTATTGGTGCTACAAGGAAACAAATTCGCCAATTAGTGAATATGAATGGGCTGATTTTGTCCTGTGTGGGAATACCTATCGGTCTGTTTATGGGATACTGGCTGGGTGTGTATTTACTTCCAAGGGTGATAGGCATAACCGTGGCGGACACAGTTAGTGTAAGATTAAATCCCATTTCCTTTGTCCTTAGTGCAATTTTGGCACTGGTTGCAGTGCTGTGCGGCTGTCATAAGCCAGCCAATATAGCGGGAAAAGTAAGCCCTGTGGAAGCAATGCGTTTTACTAGACAAAATAATAAATCAAAAAAGATATTAGTCATTTTATCCATTTCTATAGGCTTAATTCTATTTAATATTGTGTATACATATGTGAATAGTTTTGATATAAATAAATACTTGCAGACTTACATTTATGGTGATTATGTTATCGCAAATAATGGGTATTTTGACGCAGCAATGAAGTATGAGTCGGATGGTTCATTAGATGAAAAAACCTTGGAACAAATTGCAGGCTTAGATGAAATGAAAAGTGTTGAAAAAGTATATTTTGAGGACGGATATAGTGAAATTAATGGTGAAATGGTCAGGGGACAAATTTATGGCATGGATGACTATTGGTGCAGTATTTTAAAAGAAAATGTAGTAGAAGGCCAATTTGATTATGATAAGTTTCTTTCTGGGGATTATGTGCTGGTTGGATATGATTGGGACATTAAGGGAGAAAAATTATATAATATAGGTGACACAATTCAATTTAAGTTTGAAAAAGACCCCCAAACGGAAGTGGTATATGAAGTAATGGCAAAAATTAATGCGGCTAAGATAAATGCACTTAGTGTACAATATATTACCATGCCAGGCTTTTCGGTATACTTACCAGCAGGAGAAATGAGCGAGAAACTAAGTGAACCCAATGTATTATTAGCAACAGCAATGACTAGAGAAGGTACTGATACAAGCTTAAGGCAGCAGGTAAAAAAAATAATTGATCAAAATCCAAACATTGATTTTCGCTCAAGGGATGATTATATAAAGGAAATGAAAGATGAAAATTCACAGATTGCTGTAATTGGGTTTGTTTTATGTGCAGTCATTTATCTTATTGGAATCCTTAATTTTATTAATACTTGTATGACGGATGTTTATTCTCGAAATCATGAGCTAGCTATAATGAAAGCAATTGGAATGACAAACAAGCAAGTGGTGAAGATGCTTATTTGGGAAAGTATGAAATACATATTAGGTGTGTTAGGAGTATTTGTTACCATTGGAAATTTATTATGTTATGTTATTGTTAGTGGTGCTTCTTCGGGAAGCGCAGCATATACCTATCGTTTTACATGGGTTCCGCTTATCTTATGCTTTTCAGTTACTATAATAATAGCAATCTGCATTCCTGCAAGAGCATATAAGAATATTACAAAGGAAAGTGTTGTGGAGCGATTACGAGGGTGCGAATAATTACTCTACCATTGGTTTACCTTGGGTTATTCTACTATTGGCTTCTTGGTTTATAATACCTTTTGTTGTACAATAGGATTACAAACATAGGGGGTATCACAGATGAATAACGAAAAGATGGGACAATTCATTTCAGAATTACGAAAGCAACGTCAAATGACACAAAAAGAGTTGGCAGAAAAATTAAATGTCAGTGATAAGGCAGTGTCAAAATGGGAGAGAGGATTAAGCTACCCTGATATTTCACTCTTATCACCTCTTTCTAATATTCTTGGTGTCACAACAACAGAATTACTAAATGGTGAAAAGAATGGTGCAGAGACTACAAATGTAGAAGTAAGTATAGTTAATGCTTTGGAATACAGTGAGAAAACAGCAAAAGGAAGAATAAGGTTGACACAAAGCATTTGGAGTGCCATCTTTTCCATTCTAATTCTAATTGCAATTTTCGTGGTATCAATTGTAAATGTAGCAATTTCTGGTACGTTTACATGGTCACTCATACCAATTAGTGCCAGTATTTTTGCGTGGCTTGTACTTTTTCCTACAATCAAATTTGGATTAAAAGGAATTGTCGGCTCGCTTATATCATTTACCCTTTTCATTATGCCTTTTTTATATGTGTTAGATAAAGCTGTTTTTAGAATAATAGGGTATGATACACTACTTTTTCCCTTAGGTATTAGAATAGCACCACTTTCAATGATATTTTTTTGGATTGCTTTTTTCCTATTAAAAAGATTTAAAACAAGAAGGTTGTTTACCATTGCATTTTTGGTATTACTAACAAGTCCTTTAAACTTTATTGTAAACTCTATGGTTTCAGAAATGCTTAATCAGCCATTATATCGCACACAGACGATTTTAAATGCAATAGCAACGGTTATATTTGCTATCATCATCTTTATCATAGGATTGGTTGTACAACAAAGAACGAGATAGATACTATAACATAATAAAAAGGTGGGCGCCTCCCTTCTGGAGGCACCCACTTTATCTATTTAGAAAGAAATCTTTAACAATCTCAATATATTGTTCTGGATGGTCCAAATGAATAACATGTTGGGAATCAATTCTTAAGTATTCGCAATTGGGAACCAATGTCACAATCATGTCAGCTTCTTCTTGGCTCATAGCGCCATTTAAAATCCCATCTTCACGAATTTCAAAATTAGCATGTAGTAGCAAGGTAGGACAGGTAATTCTTGTCAAGGCTTCGGCGTGGTCAAATCCTTCATTCCAACTACCATCATGGAACGCTGCACCAAAGTGCGGGTCGTAGTAGCTCATGCCTCGCATCATCAGACGAACCATTGGGGGTAGATAGAAAATTTCAATAGCCTCCCCAGAGTTACTATTATGATATGCCTTCACCGATGCTTCCAGAATAGGTGCAGCATCGAAGCCAACGTAGGTTTTGAAAAAATCCCTACAACTACTAATCCAGTAGAGTAGGAAATCCTCTTCGCCCTCTTGTAAAAAGTTAGAGCATATAGAAAAGGATTTATCGGCAACGGTGCCTAATACTCTAGGGTATTCGCTTGAAAGTAAAGCCGGGTCTTCCAGAATAATTGCTTTGACTAAGTTCGGTTCATTGGCGGCAAGCCAAGCGGTCAGCACACCACCGGAGGAGTTTCCTGATACATATACAGGCTCCTGTATTACAAACGTAATGAATTGTGTGAGGTCACTGCCAATCTGATTGGCACTCATATATTCTGCAGGAGCTGTGGTTTTGCCGTGTCCGTGATAATCAACAGCATAGACATGAAATGATTTAGATAGTTCTGGTAGTACTCGACTATAACTATACCAATCCATGTGCTGTGCATGAAGAAGTAGTAGGGCAGGTCCATTGTTGGGTCCCTCCACATAATTAAAATTAACCACACCAATTTGCACAGTCTTTTCAATAAAACCAGCATCAGCCACAGTTTTATGGTAAGGGTCTTTGTAATTTCTTAGTATAATATAGAAAAATATCAAGGCAATTGCCACAATGAGAAAAATAGTTGCGATAAATATTTTTGTGGTCTTTAATTTGGAATGAGTGGGAACTTTCATTTTTCATCCTTCTTTAAATAGTATTTTACTTATTATACTTCTTTCAAATTTAAAATGCCATATTTCTTTAATTGCCATTAGGGACAGTCTACGTAACGTGGATTGCGTTTTATTAATTTAAAAGATATACTATAACATACAATACGGAGGATTAGTTGAGATATGGATAGAAGAAAAGAACTTATTATGGAATATAAAAATAGACATCCTGAAATGGGAATTATTTCTTATCGCTCGAAGACAACAGAGGAAAGTTTTCTAGGAATTTCAAAGGATACAAAGGCAAACTTTAACCGTAATAGCTTTCAGTTATCTACGGGTAGACATCCTAATAGACGTTTGCAAGAGCTTTGGAATACTTATGGAGAAATGGACTTTGAGACCGCCATCTTAGAGGTTCTCGAATATGAAGATCCGATGGAAGACCATACAGAGGAACTTGAGGAGATGCTTGAAAAGTATTTAAGTCAAGATTCCAAGGCGACTAAAATTGCAAGATAAAAGAAGTATAAAGGAGTCGTAAGCCATGGATAGTGTTAAAATTGGAAAGCTTATTGCTAAGCTGCGAAAAGAAAAGGGACTAACGCAAAAAAATGTTGCAGATGCTCTTGGCGTTGTAAATAAAACAGTTTCAAAATGGGAATGTGGCTTGGGATGCCCCGATTTGGCATATTGGCCAGCACTTTCGGAACTTTTGGATGTAGATATGTTGCAGATGATGGAAGGAGATATTGCGATGAATAAGCCAGATAATGGTAATATTGAAAAGGCTCGTTTTTACGTATGTCCTTCCTGCGGAAACATATTAGTTAGTACAGGTGAAGCTTCTATTTTTTGTTGTGGAAGAAAACTAGATTACTTGGCTCCAGCACCCTCAAATGAAGAGATGGATATTTCCGTGGAGGAAATGGATACAGATTATTATATTACATTTAAGCATTCAATGGAAAAAAAACACTATATTTCCTTTGCTGCCTATGTAAAGAGTGATAGGGTTTCACTAATTAGGTTATACCCTGAGCAAAGCCCAGCTTTTCGAATTCCAGTATGTGCGGGAGGCAAGCTTTATCTGTATTGCGTAGAACATGGATTACAAGTTTTTTCTAAGCTATTTTAAGATGAAAGCCATAGACCAGTGAGAAATCGCGGTTTATGGTTCTTTTTTTGCAAAATGCAAGAGCTACATAAAAGCGTTTATCTTGTTTTTAGACAAAAAGATTGATATAATATATGTAAAAATTCAGACAAAACAATTAAATTGGAGAAGTTGCATGTAATTATTAAATCCTAAAGAGGTAAATATAATGGCTGATTTTAAATGGTATAAGATGTTTGATAAGGTAAGTTCATATGTGTATATAGTGGATCCTCAAACTCGTGAAATACTATATGCTAACGAGAGTTTGGTTGCACAAAGAGGAGATATTGTAGGGAAAAGGTGTTATCAAGTATTATGTAATCAGGATATGCCTTGTGAGCTTTGTGTGCCTATGGAAGAACTGCGTCAGATGGGTGGATATGCGGAGAGTGGATGGACATATAATCAAGTCTTTAATAGCCATTTTAAAATAACACAGCAGATTGCTACTTGGGATGATGGCAGGACAGTTCGTCTCTGCTTTTCCGATGACATGGCAAACAAGCCACAAGACTCTGAAGAGATTAAAGAGCTTCAATCCAATTTTTTTGTAACTAATATTTTTAAAGAATCAAAGGATAATTTCTTCTTTACAATAGATGAAAATCGAAAGGTTCTTTATGCAAACGCATTATTTAAAAATACTATTGGGATAGATTTAAAATTTGGAGATATTCTTCCAATAGAAGATATATACATACTTACGGAAGCAGAAGTATCCTATGAGAGAGTTTTATCTACTGTTTTTTCAGGTAAAACATTTTCAGGAGAAACATTGATTTTAGGAAGGAATAAAGAGCGAATACCAATAAAATTTAGTGCTCATCCCATAAGAAATGAAAATGGGAAGGTGGTAGCACTTGCATTTTGGGGATTTGATATACTTTCAAAAGTAGAAATGGGACGTACCATTGCCTTGCAGCATGGAATCTTGGAAAATAGTCAGGATATGCTTGCGGGTTTTAATAATGAAATGGAAGCAGTGTATTTTAATCCAGCACTAGATAGAGTCACGGGATGGGGAAAGAGTTCAGGGGCGATTGTAGCAGATGGAAATCATTTGACACCAGAATCTGCAAAATATTTTAGTGAGGTCATTGTACCAAAAATTATGGGTAATGATTCTCATAAATGTGAGATGGCGTTAGAGGCTGAAGACAAGTCAATTATCCCAGTGAGTGCAGAGTTTTTTCCTATTTGGGGAACGAAAAAAGAGAGATTAGGTTTTGGTTTGGTTATGCATGATATTTCTGATAGGAATAAGTATGTATCAGCCAATGAAAGATTGGAAATAGCCCTAGACTTGGCAAATGCAGGCACTTGGGAAATACGCGTGGAAGAAAAAATGCTTAACTATGATTCACGTTTTGCAGAAATTTTTCATCTGCCTCCATCTCCAATTTCTATGGAACAGTGGGCTGACCATATTATTGCTATTTTAGATCAAAATGAGTTTTCAGAATTATATGATTATTTACATAACCACTTTGATGGAACATGGCCATCGGATTACAAAAATATGTACACTCGGTTTGAAGATGGAAGCTTTAAGTATTCTAATTGTACAGCAAAGACCTTTTATGATAAGGAAGGAAAGCCAGAGAGAATTTTAGGTGTTACCTGGGATGTAACCAAGGATGTATTGGAGCATCAAGAATTTGAAGAAATTAAAGAACGACAGTTATCTGTGCAAGAATTTCTTTCCAATTTTTCTGTGCCATTTACCCAACCATATGAGGATTTTGATTGCTTGATGAATGATGCAATTAGTGCTATGCGAAATTTCCTTAAGGCGGATAGGGTGTCTATTCTTGAAATGCAAGCGGACAAATCACTCCTTTGTAAGTATTCAGCAAAAGTGTCCAATGATATTTTAGATGTAAAAGGAGATATTTATTCATATGAGGGAATGAAACCTTTATATGCAATAGTAGATGAGCTTCCATATTTTTATAGACAAGATACTAACGTGCTTTATAAAGAGCATCCAGTTGTTTCCGTAGGAGCAAAAAGCGTTTGTTATATACCAATAAAAGTAAATGGTGTATCAATTGCTTATCTTGTTATGACCAATCATAGGCAGCAGGCAAATTGGACAGAGGCTGAATTTAGACCAGCTACCATGGCAGCATCTATATTAGCCGGAGCATATGCGCTTCGAAAAAGAGACGAAGAGCTTTTAAAAGCGACTGAGGAAGCACAAAAGGCGAATATGTCCAAGAGCCAATTTATTGCGAATATGAGTCATGAAATTAGAACACCAATGAACGTAATTATTGGTATGATTCATTTGGCTGAAATGGAAACTTCACCAGCAAAGGTTAGCGAATATTTTGAAGATATAAAAAATGCTTCAGATCATTTGCTTAATATTATTAATGATATTTTAGATATTTCTAAGATTGAATCCGGAAAATTACAGCTTAACTCTTCAGTTTTCAATATAGAAAAAGTAATTTCAAAGGTATGCTCTTTGACATCATTAAGTCTTGCAGAAAAAGATCTAAAGCTTGCAGTTAATATTGGGGAAAACTTAGGATATTATTATGTAGGTGATGAGGTTCGCATTTCACAAATAATGACCAACTTGCTTTCTAATGCAGTAAAGTTTACTCCACATGAAGGACATATTTCTTTATCCATTAATGAGATACAGCGAGAGAAGGGAAATGCACAGATTGAAATTGTTGTGGAAGATACAGGCATTGGTATGTCAGAGGAGCAACAAAAGAGAATATTTAATATTTTTGAGCAGGCAGATGGTAGCGTTTCTCGGAAATATGGTGGAACAGGCTTGGGACTTGCTATTTCTAAATCTTTTGCAGGCATGATGGGCGGAACTATTCTAGTGGATTCTAAAGAAGGAGAGGGCTCAAGGTTTACTACGAGAATTCAATTGGAGTGCGCCGATGAAGAAGAGAGAAAAGCAAAAGAAGATATTCAAGATAAATTAAAGGGTACAAAAATTTTGCTGTTTTCCGCAAATGATATTATTATTTCAAAGGTACAGAGCTATTCAAAAGATAGTGCCATTCTTTGTGAGCTTGCAAAAACTCCAAAAGAGGCAGCAGATATGATTACCAATGCATATCAAAGCAATAATATGTATGATGCCCTTTTTTGTGATGCAGATATGCATAAAGAGGAAGGCATTTATGAAAATTATCAGCGTGTTGCGGGCTTAGTCAAAACAGATAGGGTAGTTTGCATAGTTGAACCAAATTCTTGGGATTGTTTAAAAGACAATTTAGAGAGGTTTGACTTTGAAAGCTATGTAGAAAAACCAATTTTAGCAATGTCCTTTCATAATATTCTCTTGCAAATGAAGAATGAAGGTATAAGAGGTGGTATCCAGGAATTGTCGAAAAGTACAGATTTTTCACAAGTACATCTGCTTTTAGCGGAGGATATCCAAATAAATATTGAAATATTAAAAACGCTCCTTATGTCCACTAATATTCAGATTGACGAAGCAACAGATGGTGCGATGGCTTTAGAGTTATTTGAGAAAAATCCAGACAAGTATGACATCATTTTTATGGATGTGCAGATGCCAATTATGAATGGATTGGATGCGACCCGCCAAATTCGTAAGCTAGATCATCCAAATGCAAAAGCAATTCCCATTATTGCATTAACAGCAAATGTATTTAAAGAGGACATTGATATTTGTATTGAATCCGGAATGAATGATCATTTAGGAAAGCCAATTGACCTTCAAGCTATTATTTCTAAAATTAAGTTTTACACGTCGTAGGGTTCTAGCTAAAAGTCTCTTTTTTGAATCATTAATGTATTGACTTTGACGTCGTGTCGTCCATTACAATGAACTCAAAGAGGAGGCGAAATAAATGAAACGAATGACAATCAGTGAGGTTACAAAGACCTTTAACGTGACAACAAGAATGATGCGGTATTATGAAGAAATCGGGTTACTTACCAGTGTTCGCACACAAGACTATGCATACCGAATGTATGATGAGTCTGCTGTAAGGCGCCTACAACAGATTATCACACTGAGGAAGTTAAGGATTCCGCTAAAAAAGATTGCTTTGATTTTTGATGATACCGAACTTGTAAAAATGGTTGATGTATTCCAAGAAAGTGTAAATGAGCTTGATGGAGAAATAGTTGCGTTGCAAACAATAAGAGATATTTTGCGTATGTTTGTTTTAAGATTGAATGCCGATATGCAGGTAAATGCCAAGCTGGATTTATTTAACGATGCTGAAATCATGAGTGTGATTCAAACGCTTAGCCTCTCGAAAATTAATTTTAAGGAGGAGCATTCCATGGACGATTTAAACGTAGCAAATGAAACTTTATCAACTTTAAAAAACGTACGAATTATTTACCTAGCACCATGCACAGTAGCAGCCAGTCACTTTTTTGGTGAAAATCCAGAGGACAACGCGGATAAACCACTGGAAGAATTTATTAAAAGTAGCGAGCTTTATAAGATAAAACCAGATTTAAGGATATTTGGATTTAATAATCCATCACCAAGGGCAAATGAAACCTATGGATATGAATTTTGGGTAACGATTCCAGAAGACTTAGAGGTTCCGGCACCACTTGAAAAGAAACATTTTGAAGGCGGTTTATATGCAGTACATTGCATCAAAATGGGCGACTTTCATGAATGGCAGCTTTTAGGAAGATGGGTGGAGGACAGCAAGGAATATGATTATGACGGAAGGGAGCCTTGGGGAATGGGCGGTTGCCTCGAAGAACATCTCAATGCATATTCCTATTATAGTGGAGCTGAAGAATCAAAATTTATTCAACTTGATTTGATGACACCGATAAAGAAAATTATTAAGGTTACAAAGGAAATTGATAATGGAGAATAAAATTAAAGAAGCAATATTATCTTATGGTGCAGATGTATGCGGAATTGCTAGTATAGAAAGATTTGTAGATGCACCAGAAGGTTTTTCCCCTAAAGATATATGAAGATTGTAATAATTGCAGAGTTGTTTGTCCAAGGAAATATGGACTGTAGTATATGAAAGTAAAGCCGTGTATTCTAGATTTAAGAGTACACGGCTATCTTTTTCTATTAACCCTCTATCTCAAAAGTAAACACAACAGGGTTTACCACATTTTCCTTAAGAGGGGATACATCAACAGATTTAATCTTCAGTTTTATTCCTAATGCCTTTTGGTATTCATACATACGCCCAGCAGCGCATCTTTCAAAATACGGTTGGATGGGGAGATGAAAGTTTCCTTTTGGCGCATGCTTATAATATCCATGTCCACATGCAAAATGAACGGTGATGGTGTTATCATCATTTAAAATCCCACCTCGATGAAATGTATTTTTAAAGAGTTCAAATTTTTCGGTAAGCGGTAAGTCTGCATGCTTTACTGCAAAGGCTTTACGCTCCTTATCTTGACCGGTACCATTGCAACTACCATTTTGCTCAAAGAGACGGAAACGCTGCTCTTGAGTAAGATGTTCTTCCATTGCTTCTAAAAACTTTTCTTCATTTTGGTCTCTGTCATATGTTTCACTAATGTGCTCAAATAGTGGCAATAACCCCTCTGGGATTTCATTCTTAGGCATTTGCATACACTTTAATATGGATTTCATTTGTAACCTCCAATAAGATAACTTTTATAATGAGCTTTTATATTTAATCTATCATAGACCATAATGTTTTGCTATAACAATATTTTATAGATTTCACTTACTTAACATATTTTGAACAAACTTTTTTCACAATGTCTTGCTAATCTACTCTTAACGAAATAAAAATGATTTGGAGGAAACAACAGGATGAAGAAATTAGTAGCACTTTTTAGTGTAGCCGCATTAACATTATCACTTATGGCGTGTGGCACTACTGAAAAAGAAACAGCAAATACAGGTGTAGATTATAGCAACACTACAATTACAGGAAAGGTTCTGTCGCTTGAGGGAACCACCGCAACCTTGCAGCTAGGAGAACTAGGTGAAGGAGAAATGACGTTACCAGAGGGAATGGATCCAGACTTAGCCAATATGCCAAGTGGCGGTAGGCCAAGCGATATGCCTCAAGGTGAAAGACCAGATAATATGCCAGAGAGAGAAGCTCCAGAAGGAGGAGATTTTTCGGGTATGGGAGGAGGCTTCCCTAATATGGGTGGAGCAATGACTCAGTTTATAGCTGGCGAAGAAACAGCCACTTTAAACCTGGAAGGTGCGAGCATATCCATTGAATCCATGGAAGGAACAACGCAGGCAACGATAGCTGATATAATGGTAGATGATGTATTAGTTATTGAAGTAGGAGCAAACAATGCAGTTACTTCAATTACAGTCAAATTTATTATGAATTTTGATGGTATGGGTGAAGAGTTTGGTGGTAATATGGGTGGTCAGCCGGGTGGCTTTGGCGGATCAGGAGAAGTGAATCAGGGAACCTCAGCTAATACAATAGAGGAAGATGGAACAGTATTAAGTAAATAATAAATATAGAAAAGGGTAGAGTGGTCAACGCCATTCTACCCTTAAAATTATTGATATCTTACCTGCTGTCCATTTACCACATCCTTTGAGCTTGTAAGCATAACGGGTTCTAAAACAAACATGCCACTGATTGCACAAAGGGAATCATCCGATTCTACTAAGTCTACATAGACTTTTTCAGCAACATAGCCCTCCCCTAGTATGGTATCGCGGGCTCTGATAGCCATTACATAATATCCATTTGAATCTTGTTTAAGTGCAGCCCTTGGGATGATAGAGGAATATTCCTTGCTAGTATGAGAAATGGTGATACTAGCCTGCTTTCCAGCAGGGTTCTCAGCCATATCTTTTAAAACAATAGTAACCTGATATAAATTTCCCCCTCCGCTTGGAGCTTCAATTTCTTGTATGATACCTTTTATAGTTTGCTTTATACCAGAAATTTCTACAACTGCCTCATTTCCTGGGACAATGTATTTGATTTTATCATCAGCTACATTTAGTGTGACTTTATAATCTCGTGTATTTCCAGCCACCTGGCATAAAAGTGCATTTTGCTCTATATAGCCACCAGATACAGCATTGATACTTGCAATTACTCCATCTGTTGTTGCAAGGATTTGTGTGTTTTTAGCATATTCTAAATTTTTTTGAATAATATCAAGTTCCTTTTCGGCAGCTTCAATTAAATAAGCATATTCTGTTTTAGAGTGATTGGTATCATGGTCGGAGCCAGTCTTTTCTTTTTGTAGTGTAGCTATTTGGGCTTCAAGGTCCATAATCGCTTTCTTGTTTTCTTCTTTTAAAGATTTTACATAGCTGTCATGTTTTAAACTGGCTGTATTTATGGCATAAATGGCAGCGTCCATTTCTGCCTGTGAACCAGCTCCTTCATTACACCTTTTTTGTACATCTGCATGAACCATCCAAGCATAAGTGATATCTAGCTTATAGCTTTCTAGCTCAGGCGAGGTATAAGTACCTGCTTCCAGGGAACCTTTTATATTATTTAGTTCTTGCAGCTTGGTTTCAAGCTGACTTATTTGCTTACTTAGTTCTAAGCTGTTTTTTGGACTAAGTTCTTTCTCTTTCTTTAGTTCCAGCTTAAGGAGTGCAATTTCTTGCTCTTTTCTTAGTAATTCTAGTTCTAATGCATTAATAGTATCCGCATTTGTTTCCAGCTCCATAATAAGCTGTCCGGCAGTTACCAGTTCTCCTTCTTCAACATAAATTTCCTTACAATAGCCAGCCAACCGAGAAAAAAACAAATTGGTGTGTAAATAGTCCGCCAGAGAGTAGCCTTCCACGGTATTTAATAGCTTTCCACTACCAGGAACCGTTACGGTAACTTTAGGAAGGCGGGAATAATAAATGGTTTTAGAGAAAAAGGTAAGAAACAGTACCACCACTAAAAAGCATGTAAATATAATTACAAATAGTTTATTTTTAGTAAATTTCGTTTTCATTTTTAATATGTGCCTTTCCATCATTTGATACCAGATAGATTAATACCCTCTTTCAAATAGTCCTGGCCAAAAAACAAAATGATAAGGACAGGAAATACGTAAAAGCAGGAGGCGGCAAAGGAAACGCCCATTTGCTGTTGATTGATATTTGCTAAGAAAATAGATAAGGGTCTAGCCTTGCTATCCTTAATAAAAATAACGGCTTGCTCTACCATGTTCCAATATTCAACAAAGGTAAGAATGGCGGTGCAGGCAATTGCCGATTTAATCATAGGTAAAATGATGTAAATAAATTTTCGAATGTGCCCAGCACCATCTATACTTGCTGCCTCTAAGTAGGAAGCTGGCATCATTTTCATGTACTGCCTAATTAAAAAGACACCAAAAGGATTAAATATTCCTGGTAAGATAATAGCAGCATAGCTGTCCGTTATATGGAAAAACTCTGCCACAATGAAATTGGGAACTAGTGTTACCTGTAGGGGTAGCAGCATTACAATAACATATAGGAAAAACAAAACTTCCTTTCCCTTAAAAGAAAGGACTGTAAAAGCATAGGCGGCCATGGAGGACACAAGTATCTGCCCTAGCACTACTGGTATAGTTAGCTTCATAGAATTCCAAAACATGTTTAGATATAATGGACTTTCTATTAAGGTCTGCTTGTATTGTGACAAGGTAACAATATCAGGTATCAACTGCATTTCCATGTACCGTTTCCCAGGATGAAACAGATTTCCTTCTGTACTATAGTGAGATGTAACTTCCATAGTACTCATCAGAGAATTGGTAAAGGTAAGAATAAGAGGGTAAATGTATATTAGTGCTATAAAAATAAGTGCTACATATTTCATTTTTTTAAAAAGAGGTTTCATACTTTCCTTCCTATCCAAATTCTTTGGAAACACGGCGTTCCAAAAGAAATACTACTGTAACAATTACAACAATGGCAGCAGTTACAATATATGAGGAGCTTACTAGCTTAGGATAATTTAAGATTAAGAACATATTGTTCATGTAATGCTGCAAAATGTATAAGCTCTCATGAGGGTATTCCCCTGTTATAATATAAATTTCCTTAAAAATTTTGAAGGAATTTACAAAGGTCATAATAAAAACAAGCAAAAAGGTAGGCTGCAAATATACAAAGGTAATCGACCGAAATTGCTGCCACTTGCAGGCACCTTCTAGCATAGCGCATTCATAGTATTCTTCGGGAATATTACGTAGTCCACTAAAAAAAAGAAGCATATTGTAGCCAATGTTTTTCCATAGGAAGATGAGAATCATAATGACCATCCCATATTTACTTTGAAACCAGTCTATCCCCTCTAGGGATATGTTTTGCAAAAGCTGATTAAAGGTACCATACTCAGCAAAAAGCTTATCCCAAAAAAATGCGGTGGTAGCTGAAGGTATAACAAGGGGGATTAAAAATATAAGAATGATATATTTTTGCCCCCTTAAAGTTTTTGATAGCTTTAGTGCAAGCAGCAATGATAACAGCATATTAAGAGGGATGCAAATAAGCATAAAACATACTGTATTTTTTAGTCCCATTAAAAAAAACTTATTTTGAAATAACTCTTTAAAATTTCTAAGTCCCACAAAGCTTGCATGTATGTGATTATCAATTAGCGCATAAGTAAAGGAGAGTAAAAAGGGTGCAAGGTAAAAGAGGGTAAATCCAACTAGGCTAATAGCAAGCATAAAAAACGGAATTACATTTTTTTTACTCATTTAGGTATTTATCCAATCTTGCCTGAACTTGCTTTGCGGTATCTGCAGCCGTCTTCTTTCCCTCAAAGAAAGGCTCATTTTCATCATATATCATGTTTGAAATCACAGTTCTTTCTGAATTGTAATCATTTATTTGAAGCAGCCAGCCTTCAATCAAGCTTCTATAGCTGTCCCAGTCAATAACCTGGCCATTACCTGAGTTGTACATGTCATACTGACGTTTTACATAGGCATCAAAGCCATTTTTATTTACGCTTAAGCCCCAATTAGAAGGAGATGTCTGGACTTCATCGGAAAGCATAAATTTTAAAAATTCCCATGCTAGTTCCTTACTTGCAGAAGCCGAATTTATCCCAAATAGGGAGGCAGAGGTTAGATTTACATTTCCATCCTGGTCACATAATGGCATGGGGTGATAGAATTGATTGGCCTCGCTCGTATCTAGTAGGTGATAATAGGCAGCCTGAACATCAAAATCAGAGGATATAGCAAAATAGTATTCCATGTTATAAAAATCCAGGCCGGATGTATCAAAGTAGCCTTTTGCTTCCAATTCGGCAGCGTACTCCAATAAAGAAATATAGTCCTGGGTATCAAAAAACACTTCTTTAGTCTCTGGGTTTATAAAATCGCCCCATTTATCATATAGAATGCCGCCAACAACACCCTGTCCATTTGAAATTTCTAAAAGGGTATTTTTTCTGTTCGTATTTTCAACTAATTCAAGGGCATAGTTAAGAGCATCTTCATAGCAAATCTTAGACATGGTGTCAGGTAGATATTTCTGACAGTCGTTTGCTAGGGTCTCATGAAAAGAAATGATACGTATAAAGGATGTAAGAGGAAGGGTATACATTTTGCCATCTGTGGTTTTCACAGCATCAAAAAGATTCATATAATAGGAATCGGCATTGATTTCAGGGGAGTTTTCCATATAAAAGGATAGGTCTTCAAAGGCTCCCATATCAACATATTTTTGGAAGGGGATATATCCAGTCATAATAATGTCTTCAGCATTTCCGGTCATTAGCTTGGTATTTAATGCACTTAGATAATTTGCGCTACTTTGCTCGCCAGAAGGCTCTGCAGACATTTCACTTCCATTTTCTAGCTGTATAACCTCTAAAGAACGGAATTTGTTAATTGTGACGGTTACATCAGGATACTTTTCCATAAACATTTCTGCGGCTAATGTTAAAATAGGTGAATCATCAAGTATAGAAATGGTAAGCTCTCCCTTCATTTCTGGTGGAGTATAGGTTCTTTCTGACTTTGAATCTTTGGGTGTAAAATTCTGCTGACTGGAAGGAGTTATAGGCTCCCCAAGACTTGGCAATTCTGTCTGGACATCTTTGTTGGCACAGCCTGCTAAAAGTAAGGTGGCCAAAAGTATAAGGCTAATTATTTTCTTCATAGTAATCCTCCATTTATTTTTCTATAACTAGATTATATAGGGAGAAGCTACGAGAAAATCTTAGGAAAGGTTTAGATGTTTATTAATACCTTAAACATGTCCCCTTCCAGTTCTATTTTGATATTACCCTCATGCAGTAATACAATACTTTTTGCTATGGCAAGGCCTAAGCCAGAACCACCTTCCTCTCTTGCCTCGCTACCTCGCTTAAAGCGTAGAAAAAGCTCTGCTGGATCAAAGGTTATCCTTTCAGCAGTAATATTTTTTATATGAATATGGACCTGCCCAGTAGCATCGTCTTCAAACAGACGGACCTATAGTCTGGTATTTGGCAAGGAATATTTAATTGCATTTTGAAGTAGGTTATCAAAAACCCGCCATATTTTAGCACTGTCGCAGGAAAGTTTAATTTTAGCTTGGGTATGTTCTAATACCAGCTCTAAATTTTGTTCAGCTAGCTGTACCTGACAGTCCTCTATCATCTGCCTCCATAATAAAACAATATCCGTATCCTCTTTAAGGAGCACCATATTTCCACTTTCTAATTTGGATAATTCAAACAAATCATCGATAAGAAGATGTAATTTTTCGGCTTGATTTTCAGCCTGCATGATATAATGCAGTTTTTCCTCTGAGATTTCATTTCGCTTTAATAAATCAATATAATTTAGCACCAAAGTAAGAGGTGTTCGTAGGTCATGAGAAATATTTGTTACCAATTCGTATTTTAGTTGTTCGCTTTTTTTAACTTCTTCTAAAGAAAGGATATAGTTACTGCGAATTTGATTAATTGCCTGCGCTACTTGAGCAGTATAACCACTACCAACAACTGGAACTTCAACTTCGGTATGTCCTCCGGCTATGTTTTTTGCCATAGAAATAATGTCTTTTTGATATTCGACACGTCTGTCATTTATTTTTTGCAGTATAATTGAAAAGAGAAACAAAAGTATAATATGTGTAATAGCAAGGCTGGGCGCTAAATGAGTCATTCTTTCATAACTGTTTACCACAGAGGAAAAGCTCATTACGATTACAGCATACCAGCATAATAGTAGGATAAAGGAGGATAGCCAAAGGGGTATGGATTTTGTTAGCCTATTTTCCCATTCCTCCAAGAATAGTTGCTTATCATTTTTCCAACGTAGGAGCTTATAGGCAAGTAGTAAAAAAAGAAAATTAGTAATAAATAGAAAAATAGTTAGTAGAAAATATAAAATGATTCGCTCTGTCATGAGGGAATAGGATTTCACTCGTGGAATATACCTTGGTAGCAGAAATAAGCTAGCAACGATTGACATTGCCATGGATAATAGTAAAACATCGGGTTTCATTTTGTTTATCCAGGTAGTATTTTTTGCTAGAGCTTTTCTTCCAGATATTAAAAAAAGTAGGAGACTACAGGTCAAAGTAATGAAAAAGATTACGCTTTCTACAATTAGTAGCATTCTGCGTTTTAAGCTAACCTGTATATATCCTCCCATGGAGCCGAGAGAAGAGCAATTTTCTACAATATCCATATCTACAAAAACATAGCCGGAATAAGCGGACTCGTCGCTAGAGTATTCTGTGTCCATATATTCCCGAATCTCTGCTTTAATGGAAGCAGCAATGTCGATATTCCCATTTATATCACTCCACAAAGTTCGGATAGTATTTTGGAAGGGAAATTGCAGAATGTTTGAGTTTGAAATAAAAGCAGCATAATCTATGCCTTCCGGGAGATTGCTAAATAGTTTTCCAGTTTCGTTGTTCGTTATATAAAAATATGACTCCGGGCTTTTATAAAGAAAGGTGTTATATTCTTCATCGCTCATTAAGCCTTCAGCCATACGTTTAAAATCATAGCTATAGCTTTCTATGATGGGACTTAAATTAGAGTAGCTTACGATATAATCCTTAAAAAAGAGCTGCCTGTTATTCCATATACCAATACATGATACAAAGCTTATGGTAATTAGAAAAACGGATATAAAAAAAGATAGTATTTGTTTTTTCATAGGAATCCCCCTCTTAATCAAGCATGTAGCCTTGTCCCCAGACAACCTTTAAATACATTGGCTTCTTAGGATTCTCTTCCATCTTTTCTCGTAGCTTGCTAATATGAAACATAACAGTACTTTCGGAATTTAAAAAATCTTGTTCCCATACGGATTCGTAGATGGCTTCTATAGACATTACTTCCCCTTTATGCTTAGCTAAAAAGCATAATATTTTATATTCTGTAGGGGTGAGCTTAATGGATGTATCATTTATGGTAACAGTTTTGCTCTTTATATAAATAGATAATCCTCGAATATGAATTTCGTCTTGGGGAGCTACCTCTTGATTTAAGAGGGTGTATCTTCTTAGCTGAGCCTTTATTCGTGCAACAACCTCTAAGGGACTAAAGGGTTTGGTAATATAATCGTCCGCACCAATTTCCAGTCCTTCGATTTTATCTCGCTCCTGAGTTTTTGCAGATAAAAGTATTATGGGAATATTATTTTCCTGACGTATTTGCAGAGTTGCTTTTATGCCATCCATTACGGGCATCATAATATCCATAAGAATTAAATGTATGGTATGAGATTTTAGAATTTGTAGTGCCTCCATACCATTTTTTGCATGATATGTGTTATAGTTAGCTTCTTTAAGATAGATATCAAGTACCTCAAGGATAGCGGGATTGTCATCAACAATTAATATGTTGTATATGGCCATTTTTAATCCTCCCTTATTATAATGAATGTAACTATTCAGTTAGATTTATTATAACAAAAGGAAAAATAAAAAGTCTTAAGGTTTTATTAGGAAAATAGAGATTTTTATTTGACCGCACATTTTTGATTCCCAGACCGTTATACATATTGAAGGGAGGTTTTAAGAGAATCCATGGATATAGAAGAACAGTACGACAAAATATATCGTTATTGCTATTTTAAGCTGCAGCAGCAAAGTATAGCAGAAGATATCACTCAAGAAACCTTCTTACGTTTTCTTGAAAATAAGACTTATAAAATGAGAGGGCAGGAACTAAACTATCTTTATACAATTGCTAGAAACCTATGTATTGACGAATACAGAAGGAAGAAAGCAGAAAGCCTGCCAGAGGAATTCGTTGACCAAGATGTGGAAGAGAGGTTGCTTACTTCTATTTCTTTAAAAGTAGCATTAGAGCAATTAAGCGAAGAGGATCGGGAGCTAATACTTTTAAGGTATGTAAACGAAGTGCCTATAGCAATCATTTGTAAAATGCTTGGCATATCAAGATTTGCAGTTTATCGCAAGCTAAAAGGAGCTACTAATTTGTTGCAGGAAAAACTAGGAAGGGAGGACTTTTTATGAATCAGCTAATGAAAGAAGCGTTAAAAAAAGAATTTGAAGCACCAGCACCTAAGGAAAAGCAAGCTTTTTTAAAGGGTGTCGGACCATTATATATTAGTAATTTCCAATTTGTATTAGTACAAGCTTCTTATATTAAAAAAAGGGTATGGGGCTTATCCTTTCTTATTCTAGGAGCTGCTTTAATAGCAGGGTTATTGCTGGAACAGGATTTGCTATGGGTACTTTCGGCGTTAATGCCATACTTGGCACTTTCTGCAGTAACAGAAAATGTTCGCTCTGAGGCTTATGGCATGGCAGAACTAGAACTTGCATCTAAATTTTCTCTAAGAAGTGTTGTGTTTGCGCGTATGGAAATTATAGGAATGAGTCATCTTTTACTGCTATGTTTCTTGGTAACTTTTGGACATCTAGCTAGCTTTATCAGTATACTTCAAATGGGCATATATTTACTAGTTCCCTACCTTTTAACAACCGTATTAGGACTATGGATTGTTCGAAAAATCCACAGTAAGGAGGCAATTTATGCGTGTATGGGAACTGCAATAATCATAAGTGTACTTCCAATGGTTTGCAGATATATGATAAGGACATTTTATCAAATGCAAACAATTGGATGGTGGATGTTGGTATTAGTAATACTTGGTTTTTTAACAATTACTGAATATAAAAAATCAGTAGATAGAACGGAGGAATTAGGATGGAATTAATTATAGATCGCCTTTCAAAGCAATATGGAAGTAAAATAGCAGTGGATAGAATTTCCCTAAAGCTTGAAAAGGGCGTTTATGGTCTTCTTGGGGCAAATGGGGCAGGAAAAACAACATTAATGCGTTTGATAAGTGGTATTTTGAATCCAACAAGCGGAACAATTACTTTAGATGGTTTGGATGTTACTTCTGAGGAATATCGCTCACAGCTGGGATATTTACCACAGGATTTTGGCTATTATCCAGATTTTACAGGAGTAGACTTTTTACTTTATATGGCATCATTAAAAGGGCTAGACAGACCACAAGCAAAAAGAAGGGCAGCAGAACTCTTAAAGCTAGTTGGTTTGCAGGAGGTTGGAAAAAAGAAGATAAAGACCTATTCTGGTGGAATGAAGCAACGATTAGGCATTGCACAGGCGCTTTTAGGAGAACCGCAGCTATTAATTTTGGATGAGCCAACGGCAGGACTAGACCCAAAAGAGCGCGTTAGATTTCGTGATTTGATTGCAGAAATAGGGAAAGATAATATTGTTTTACTTTCCACACATATAGTATCTGATATTGAGCATATTGCAAATACGGTACTTATGATGAAGGATGGACAACTAATCTATCAAAACACATGGAACGAAGAACAGGGAGACTTAGAGGCGTTTTATATGCAGCAGTTTAAGGAGGTGGAGAAGCGTGATTAATTTTAGAACCATATATGGTTATGAACTCAAAAAAATTTTAAAGAAAAAAATGATATGGATTTCTGTGGTTGTCATGCTTATAATAATCTTTTTTTCAATTCTTTCACCGCTTTTGGGCAATTATTATGTGGATGATGTAAAGGTTGGC
>JAVBUZ010000178.1:0-5940 GCA_031554725.1 Lachnospiraceae bacterium
GACTAGGGTATTATGAGTATTTTTGTTTCTGTGAAGAGATTGGGGCAAAGCCACTTCCTGTTCTTCCGGCAGCATACGACCCTCACCTACAAAGAATGGTGCCGCTAGATGCTTTAGATGAGTGGATTGACGATGCACTCGATTTGATAGAGTTTGCAAATGGTGATATAGATACCACATGGGGAAAAATACGTAAGGATTTAGGACATGAAAAGCCTTTTTATTTGGAATACATTGGAATCGGCAACGAGGAAGTAGGAGAAGGATTTTTTGAGCGCTTCCCTTATTTTCAAAAAGCAATAGCTAAGAAATATCCAGAGATAAAAATAGTTGGCAGCAGTGGGCCTTTTGCAGCAGGTAGTGAGTTTGAAAAGGGCTGGGAATGCGCCAGAACCCACGGAGCTGACCTAGTAGATGAGCATTACTACATGGCGCCTGAGTGGTTTATTGCCAATCACCAGCGCTATGATAGCTATGACCGAAAGGGACCCAAAGTATTTTTAGGAGAATTCGCTAGCTGGGGTAATACTTGGTACAATGCACTAGTGGAAGCTTCTTATATGGTTGGGTTAGAGCGAAATGCAGATGTAGTTGGTCTAGTATGCTATGCGCCTCTATTATGCAATGTAAACTATGTGAATTGGCGCCCAGATATGATTTGGTTTAATAACCATCAGGTATATGGAACGCCAAACTATTACGTGCAGAAGCTTTTTATGAATCATCAGGGGGATGTTCGGATAGCGGCTTCTATAGAAGCGTCTGAGCAAGAGAAAAATACCAAGGCCAGCAGGGCAAAAGATCCAATTACAGGCGGCTACGGACTATTTCCACAACGAGGGGTAACGGCTAAATATGAAGATATATGCGTAGAAATATTGGATAAGGATATAAAAGAAAAAATAAAGGACAGTGTGATACTTGCGGATGGTGATGAAGTTTTACGCCTTGGAGCAACCCACTCATCCCATTATAAAATTACACTTAAAGCGACTATGCTATCAGGCATTCAAGGCTTTAGACTACAATTTGGGATTCAGGAAGAGGGTCTCTTTAATTGGGAGCTTGGCGGCTGGCAAAATCAAGATAGCATTATTACCCAGGACATCCATGGTAGAAATACCTGCTTTACCCAGTCCCTATTCACCGTGGAACATGAAAGAACCTATAATCTAATGCTAGAGGTAGAGGGAAGAGTAGTTCGTGCCTACATTGATGGAGAGCAGATACACCAGGTAGAAATATTACCTGTAATAGAAAAGACACTGTATGTATCAGCGTCAAAGGATAAAGAGACAAAAGAGCTAATAATTAAGGTGGTAAATATAAAAGATACCGATGTAGAAGCTACAATAAACTTTGCAGACGAGAGCACCTTTGCAGAAGGAACCGTATATATCATGGAAGGCTACCAGAAAGAAGATTCAAATACCTTTGAAGAACCCCAAAAGGTTGCGCCAATAGAGCAAAAGGCGATGCTTCATAGCGGAAGTGCTTACTTGTTTAAAAGGGAGTCATTACATGTGTTTAGATTAAGTATGTAGTGACAAAGTAAAGTAGACTTGGTATTATGTGATAACTATCTTTGCCTGTGACTTAATGGTATAATTATAGGCAAAGATAGTTTATCCTTGGAGAAAAGATGAAAAAACAAAGTAAAATTATAGCATTAATATGTATGATGGTATTTGGATTAACGGGGTGCCAAAACAAAGATTATGGTGACTGTTACATAGAAGGAAGCGATTACCAATGTATGCTTCAAGGAAGAAACGAGTTTTCACAGAAAGAGGCTCGAGGAAGTGAAGGATACTTTTTTTTACGTGGAAATCATATTTTATTTTTAGACGACAATAAGCAGACACTTGTTCCCTTATGTAATAAGGCAGATTGCTTACATAATGAGGAAATAGATGAAAACCGTTACAAGGAATGCAATGCATATGTAAGTAATATTGCTTATGATGCATTGCGTGGAATATCTTACTGTAATGGGTACTTATACTACCTAGTTAAGGAATTTGATGCAGATGGTCAACATCAAATATTATATCGCATGAAGGAAGATGGTTCAGAAAAGCAAATCCTATATAAATGGGAAGAGTGGTCGGTAGAGCAATGGTGCATTCATCGAGATACATTATACTTTGTAGAGCATACTTATGAAGTGGTAAAAAATGGAGAGAATCAGAATGAAACAGTTGAGAATTATGCGGTGAAGAAATTGAATCTGGTTGGACTTAAGTCTAAGAAACCAGAGACAATCTATAAAGTGGCGGATGAACTAACCGTATATTCTATAGGAGGAGTAAAAGCATATGGGGAACATATCTATTTTAAGATACATGCAGCAACATTGTCTGATACAACCTTGATTACAGACGAAAATTATTTGGATTATACCTACTTTAAGGAACTAACATACGATATAAAAACTGGAGAATGCAAAGAATTAGAATTACCAGAGGCAAAAAAGGGAGTGTATATTAATACGATTACCTTTTGGAATGGGAAGTTAATTTTAAAGGAGTACGATTTTAACCAAGAGCTGGATGGTAAAGCAAATTCTTGGTTAGCGGATTTAGATGGATCGAATGTAGAGGTTTTTGAAACGGACAAAATACAGGGTGAAGCTTATATTAGTGATGGAAAATATCTCTATGTTTCCAATTCACCATTAGTAATACGTGGATATGATAATAAACAGATTTATAGAGTCTATGACGAGAATATGAACTTAGTTGATACCCTTGCGATGCCATTTAGTAGTGCTGTCGATCCAGCAATTGGTATGGAAGAGGGACAATACATTTTTATAGAAAATGAGGACTATACGGGAGCGCAACTTTATTTCTTTGATAAAGAGACAATAGGAACATATCAAGGAGAGAAATATAAAATAAGCCTAATTGCTGATTGGAAAAATCCACCAGAGGAGTTAACAACAATTCGGTTTATGCAAGGATTAGAATAAAAAAGAGAAAATAGATGAAAACAATTTGGCAATATGAATTAATTAAAATTTGTAAAAAAAGAATGTTTATTGTTTTATCCATCTTATTGCTAATAGGCAATCTTCTGACATTACATACGTATGAGAGAACAAAGAGCACATTTTTTTATGCATATGAACAAAAGAATCAATACCAGAGTTATTTGGCAGGAGATGAACAGGCGGATATTGATGGATATTATCAGAGAGAACTTCTACAGCAAGAGAAATACTTAGCCACCTATCCCAAATTTCTTGATGAGATGAGTATTCGCGCAGAAGAATTAAAAAGCTTGTCAACATATTCAGATAAGAATAGTTATGTATACCGTAACTTGGATAAAACATGTAAAGATTTTGATTCACTGTCTGGTATAGTGGTGGTAGAGGATAATTGTTTTGGCATTCGTGAGCTAATAAAGTATGACTGGGGTATTCTATTTCTCCTGATTTTTATTGCTATTACTTCCTATTTTTTATTTTATCATGAGCGTAATCAAGGGCTGCTGCTATTGATAAAGGGAACGAAAAAAGGTCATATTCCATTGGCAACATCAAAACTAGGAACGATGTTTTTTCTGACACTTCTTTATGAGATGTTTCAAGAAGGAAGCACAATCCTATTGCTGGGTTATTTTTATGGTTATGGTAATCTAGGTAGAAGTATACAGTCAGTATCAGAGTTTCGAAACTGTCCATATAGGTTGTCTGTAATCATGGCGATACTGGTCATTTTTTTGATTCGTGTGGTGATTGCCGAGGTACTAGCAAGCATTTTATTTTTGATAAGTGTTGTAGTTCGAAATGAATTGTTGGCAATTTTGCTGATGGGATTGCTATTTGGTGTGGAGTTTTGGGTGGCAAAAACATTATCAATTACAGGATCCTTAAATGGACTAAAGTGTATCAATGTATTTTTTTATTGGAATGCAAAACAAGCATTAGGTGTTTATCAAAATTTAAATCTTAATGGATATGCGGCTTCAAAGGATATATGTGCACTGATTGTGGCATTGCTATTGAGTACTAGTTGTGCAATCTATGGTATCGTTCGATTTCATCTTTCTTGTCAGATTCGTTCGGAGAGCAAATTGGAAAAACTGTTAGTTTGGATGAGTAAAAAGACTAGGTTTCTTTGGGGGCACACTAGTTTGCTGAGATTCGAATGTTCCAAGGTAGTGATTCAACAAAAGAAGTGTTGGTTGTTATTTTTTTTGCTAATACTATTTATTTTTGAAATTATAACGACGCAAAGAAAAACTTTCTATTCAACAGCTGGTATAGCGCAGTATCATGCTCATTTGAGCCACTTGGCTGGAAAGGTGACGGATGAAAGCATTGTATATGTAGATTCAGAGATAGCATATATTGAAGAGCTATATCAGCAGCTGAAGCAAATAGGGTCTGATACAACAGGCAAGAATGCTATCCTTTCTTTGCAAATAAAAGCGGAATTAGAAGCTCGAGAAGAAGGTGCATACATGCTTTTGAATCAACTCGATGCCCTGAAAGAAAAGACGGGCAATCTATACGACAAATATTGGGTGGATGAGCTAGCTTATAAGGATAAGATGGAGGATGTTAAAGCGAATGTAGCATGGTGGTTTATAGGAATGACAGCAACTATTATTTGGACTAGCGGAATTTATCCTAATGATGAAAAAAAGAAGCTTCTTCCTTTGCTACGGTCCACAAAAAAAGGTCGTAGAAATTTGATTATTAAAAAGAATCTATGTATTGCCATAGGCACATTGATAATCTTTATTCTTACACAGCTTCCATTGTTAATGGGTTTTTACGGGATTGATAGTTTTGCAGTTTTATCACAAAAAATGAGTGATTTGACGTGGACACTGTTTTCGGGAGAAATGACCATTGGTACATTTTTATTTATATTATTTTTATTAAAAGCAATAACTTTTAGTTTGGGAGCTTTTGGAGGAGTGCAGATATCGAAAGTGACTCACAATGAAGCAATTACAAATATTATAGGCATAGGTGTTATAGGCATAGTGGCCGTTATGCTACTATATTTTCATATAGATATTAGTGTTGCTATGCTTAGATTACTGCAGCGGTAGAAGAGGGAAAAGATGAAACTGAGATTAGAGGGTATAAAAAAGAGTTACAATCATGGAAAGACATATGCCGTTTCGGATTTTTCAATGGAATTCACACCAGGTGTTTATGGATTATTGGGTCCGAATGGAGCTGGTAAGAGCACTCTAATGAATATGATTTCGGATAATTTGAAAAGTGATGAAGGAGCTATTACGTTGGACGGTGAGCTAATTGAAAAATTGGGAGCAAAATACCGAGAGTGCCTAGGATATATGCCACAACAGCAGAATCTATATGATGATTTTACTGGCGAGCAATTCCTGTGGTACATGGCCTCTCTAAAGGGGTTAAGTAAAAAAGAGGCTAAGATACAGATTGAAAGTATGTTGCAGATTGTTAATCTTTCGAATGATCGATATAAGAAACTAAAATCCTATTCCGGAGGAATGAAACAGCGAATCCTAATTGCACAGGCATTGCTAAATGATTCAAAGATATTGCTTATGGATGAGCCAACGGCGGGACTTGATCCCAAGGAGCGAATACGTATCAGAAATTTTATCAGTGAAGTATCCAAAGATAAAATTGTGTTATTGGCAACCCATGTGGTATCAGATGTAGAATATATTGCTAAGGAAATTATAATTATGCATCAAGGACAAGTTCTAAAAAAAGGAACTCCACAGCAGCTGATACTGGATATGCAAAACAAGGTATTTGAGGTGTTTGTGACAGAAGAAGAAAAAAAGCAATATGAAATGTCAGACTATAGAATCGCCAATATTATGTTTTCGGCTGAAAAAATATGCCTTCGGATAGTCTCGGATGCAGTACCTAACATAGGGGAAGTAGAGGTGGTTAGACCATGCCTTGAGGATGTGTATGTG
>JAVBUZ010000128.1:0-3813 GCA_031554725.1 Lachnospiraceae bacterium
AAACGTTTAAGTAAATATATCTAAAAAAACAAGCGCCAAGTGTGTAGAATTGACAAAAATACTATACACTTGTTTTTTTGTATTGAAAAGTATTTGTTACTATGTTACTATAACAGCATGATTACTGGAAACGATACCGATAAGGTTACCGACACCGTTACTATAACAAGCAATATGGAGAAGGAAGAATGTTTGCTATAGGAGGGAAGAGGAGAGAGATTCAGAAATCATGATATATTTTTGAAAAGCATGGAAGCGCCACAGAAATGTTTTTGTAAAAAATGTAAAAAAGAAAAAGAGGGTAAGCAGAAAGGAAATGGTATAATTATGAGAAAATCAAAGAAAGTCGTAGCACTACTCCTTGCAACAGTTATGTTGGGAAGCATGTTTACAGGATGTGGAAAGAAGAATAACACAAGTAATACAAATGACACGAAATCTACTAACGATACAAAACAAGAGGAATCATCTACATCGGATAGTAGTACAGATACATCAACAAAAAAAGTTGATTCTATCTATTTCTTAAATTTCAAACCTGAAGTTGCAGAGGTTTATGAAAAGATAGCGAAAGATTATGAAGCAGAAACAGGAATTAAAGTAAAGGTAAATACAGCAGCAGCTGGTACATATGAAACTACATTAAAATCAGAAATTGCAAAAAAAGATGCTCCAACAATTTTCCAACTTAACGGACCTGTTGGTTACCAAAACTGGAAAGATTATTGTGCAGATATGAAAGGTTCTGATTTATACTCTCACTTAACAGATAAGAGTTTAGCAGTTACAGAAGGGGAAGGCGTATATGGTGTTCCTTATGCAGTAGAAGGATATGGTATTATCTATAACAATGCAATTATGGATAAATATTTTGCTTTAACAGATAGAGCAACTACAGTTGCATCTATGGCAGAAATCAATAATTTTGCTACATTAAAGGCTGTTGTTGAAGATATGCAAGCAAGAAAAGCAGATCTTGGAATTGACGGTGTATTTGCATCAACTTCAATGGGAACTGGTGAGCAATGGAGATGGCAAACGCATTTAGCAAACTTGCCACTATACTATGAGTTCAAAGATAATACTTCTTATGACAGTACAGTATTAGCAGGCCTTGCAGCAAATGAAATAGAATTCAAATATGCAGAGAACTTTAAGAATATCTATGATTTATACATTAACAATTCATGTGTAGAAAAAGGATTATTAGGTGCTAAAACAGTAAATGATTCTATGGCAGATTTTGCTTTAGGTAAAGCAGCAATGGTTCAAAATGGTAACTGGGCTTGGGGACAAATCAATTCAGTTGATGGAAACACAGTAGCAGAAAGTGATATTAAATTCATGCCAATCTATACAGGAATGGCTGGAGAAGAAACACAAGGTTTATGTGTTGGTACAGAAAACTATTTTGCAATTAATAGCCAAGTATCAGAAGAGAAACAACAAGCTTCTTTAGATTTCTTAAATTGGTTATTTACAAGTGATACTGGTAAAGCATATGTAACAAATGATTTAGGTTTCATTGCTCCATTTGATTCATTTTCAGATGCAGAAAAACCAAGTGATCCTTTATCAAAAGAAGTTTTAGCATGGATGGAAAAAGATACTACATCTGTAGTTTGGACATTTGCAGCATTCCCAAGTGAAGAATTCAAGAATATGTTTGGTGATGCGTTACTTGAATATGTACAAGGTGGACTTGATTGGGAGAAAGTTGTAACTGTTGTACAAAACGCTTGGAAATCAGAAAGAGAACAATAATGATAAAAAGGGTGAGTGTAGTTAAATCTTCACTCACCCTTTCTTAATAAAAGAAGTTCGATAGCTTCAAATATAAAAGGACAGGAGAGAGGAATATGCACAAGAATTTGAAAAAATATTTTCCGATTTTTGCATTACCCACAGTAGCAGCATTTACGATAGCATTTTTAATACCATTTATTATGGGTATATACTTATCGTTTACAGAATTCAGAACAGTAACAAATGCAAAGTGGGTAGGTTTAAGCAATTACATAACAGCATTCCAGAATAAAGAGTTTTTAAATGCATTAGTATTTACAATAATGTTTACAATAGTATCAGTAATTACAATTAATATATTTGCGTTCGCATTAGCATCATTGCTAACAAGAGGGAAAAAGGGGACTAATATATTCCGTACAGTATTTTTTATGCCAAACTTAATTGGTGGTATTGTATTAGGTTATATCTGGCAATTGATTTTGAACGGAGTTCTATATAAATTTGGGGTTACACTAACATTTGCACCAAAGTATGGTTTTTGGGGATTGGTTATCTTAATGAATTGGCAGTTGATTGGTTATATGATGATTATCTATATTGCAGGAATTCAAAACATTCCGAAAGACCTGATAGAAGCATCAAAGATTGATGGAGCGAATAAGAAACAAATTCTTAAAAATGTAACAATTCCATTAGTAATGCCATCAATTACAATATGTTTGTTTCTTACATTATCAAATTCATTCAAACTATTTGATCAAAACTTAGCATTAACAGCAGGAGCACCATCTAAGAAAACAGCAATGCTAGCATTGGATATCTATAACACATTCTATGGCAAAGTAGGTTCGGAAGGTGTTGGTCAGGCAAAGGCTGTAATATTCTTTGGTATTGTTGTTGTAATTGCATTGATTCAATTAAGAGCGACTAGGAATAAGGAGGTTGAAAACTAATGAAACAGAAACGTAAAACATCGGATATTATAATTTTTATTCTGCTTACACTATTAGCAATTGTTTTCTTAGCACCGATATTTATTGTATTAATGAATTCATTTAAAGGAAAGTTTTTCATTAGTGATGCACCGTTTGCTTTTCCAAGTAAACAAACATTTGTTAATATTGAGAACTATACAAGTGGTATAGAGAAAACAAACTTCTTGTCAGCATCGGGCTGGTCACTGTTTATAACGGTATTCTCTGTTATAGGTATTGTGTTATTAACTGCTATGACAGCTTGGTATATTACAAGAGTTAAGAGTAAGTTTTCTAATTTACTTTACTATTTATTCGTATTCTCAATGATAGTACCATTCCAAATGGTAATGTTTACAATGACAAAAGTTGCAAATGTATTGTGTTTAGATAATCCATTTGGTATTATTGTTATATATGTCGGATTCGGAGCAGGATTGTCAGTATTTATGTTCTGTGGTTTTGTGAAATCCGTTCCAATTGAAATTGAAGAAGCTGCAATGATGGACGGTTGCAATCCGATTCGCACTTATTTCTCCATAGTATTACCAATATTGAAACCTATTTCCGTGACAGTTGCAATCCTTAATGTAATGTGGATTTGGAACGATTATTTATTACCATACCTTGTAATTGGTTCTGATTATAAGACAATTCCTATTGCAATCCAGTATCTAAAGGGTGGATACGGTTCGATTGATATGGGAGCAATGATGGCTATGTTAGTATTAGCGATTATTCCAATTGTTTTATTCTACTTACTATGTCAAAAGCATATTATCGAAGGTGTAACAAGTGGGGCAGTAAAAGGTTAATTTATATGAGGGATGACAACATAGTAACAGAATAGTTTCAATAGCAAAAATGTAGGATAGAGAGGATGATGTTAATGAGAGCAAGTGGAATTTTACTACCTATTACCTCTTTGCCATCAGCATATGGGATTGGCACTTTTTCTAAGGAAGCATATGCATTTGTAGATTTTTTGGAAAAGGCAGGACAGAAATATTGGCAAGTGTTGCCTTTTGGATCAACAGGATATGGTGATTCTCCTTATCAGTCGTTTTCAACATTTGCAGGAAATCCATAC
>JAVBUZ010000193.1:0-16643 GCA_031554725.1 Lachnospiraceae bacterium
TAACCCCACAAGCAATCTTCATACCAGAATCGCCAGAGGGTTGGGTACGATAATCATCTGGCATATCATGAATGATTACCGTCTTTCCCACTATTTCCTCTGGCAAAAATCTTTCTGTAAAAAAGGCACTCCAAGCCTTACCTCTATTTTCGAATAAGTTGGGCATATCGCCAGCATGCTCTGGGTGCTCACAATCATAGGGATTGTAATGACTTCCTGCATTTGCAAAAGGATCTTGGTCATTCCCTGTGCAACTACCACCCGCATGAACATGAAAGCCAAATATTCTGCCATCACATCTGCCATCACCTGTGGGTAGTCCTAGGATATCGGCTACTACAATGGTTCCCTTTCTAAATCTATAAAACATCACCATGCCACCAATTTCCGGAAACTCTTTGCTTCCGTAGATTTGAGCATAATGTTCTGGTGGTCCAAAAAGTACGGGATAAATGTGTTGTGAAATCATTTCAAGCATCATAGCATTTCTCTTTTTCATGCTTTTTTATATGATATGCTACCGCTGCCTTATTTATTCTATCTTTTTAGTTGCCTACCATGTTAACATTTCCGCTGGTTGTAGATATCCTAACGTCAAATTCTGGCGAATTACCCACAATACCCTCAGCTTCGTTTCCTCTTTTGTTGTAGCGTAGAGAACCATCGAACCAGGTATAAATATCTCCACTAGAAGTATTTGCGGTAAATGAGAAAGCTCTATCCTTGGGCATACTTATTCTTACATCTCCGCTGCTGGCACTGGCTGTTATGTTTCCCGTTACTTCATTAAATTTAATGTTAATTCCACCACTAGTACTTTGGGCATCTACCGCACCTGTTAAATTAGATATCATGATGTCCCCACTAGATGACTTTGCATCTTCTACATTTCCCGTCATATTCTTTAGGCGTATCACCCCAGAGGTTGTTCCAATTCTTCCATTTCCCACCACATCTATAAGCGTAATATCTCCACTACTACTAGAAGCCTTAAAGCTTCCTTCTATATTTGATATGTCTATGGTTCCAGAGGATGTTGATGCACTGCTATCACCTTTTCCACCTAATATTACAATGTCTCCACTAGAAGCAGTAAACGTTCTATTTCCATCAGCCTTATCCATACGTATATTTCCACTAGATGTGGTTAATGAAATACTCGCTGCTGAAACTTCTTTTAACTTAATATCTCCACTAGAGGTTTTAATTTTAAAGTCTCCACTTAATTCCATATCATGGGTACAGCTTACATTTCCACTAGACGTCGCTGCCTGTATCTGTCCGTGGTAGTCTTTGGGAAGGTATACCTCTACTCGTTCACTACCATACATAATACCAAAAATCATAACTGTATAATGCTTACGTCCTGATTCAACTTTCACCTTGCCACTTATATTATTGGTTGTGATGATTGCAAAATTATCATCCGTAACGCCATCAAACATATACTCTTTAATAATCATTTTATCAGAATCACCCTTGTAAAAATCAATGTCCATAGAGGTGTCATCATAAGAAATCATAATTTCCTCTATCCCTGACATATCAATCTCTTGCGTATTTACAAGATTAACAGATTGTACTCCGGTGATCACATTATGGTTTCTGCTGTTTCCATAATACCCACCTCTATTTGTGCTCAGTGCATACATCATGTAGCCACTAAGTCCTACCGCCATTATTACTAAAATACCAATAAGTCCGATTTTATCCTTTTTCATAATTCTCCCCCACTCTTAGGACTTCTTTCCATTGTAAAAAATTTCTACCACCGCTTGAATACAGCCTGCAATTAGAAATGTAATCCAAGTAATCTGCCACTGATATGTTTCAAAGCTAATTATGAAGAAGATTGCCGTAGCACCTAACCATATAATCGCTGAAATTGCTCTTTTTGTTTGTTTTTCTCTTTGACTTTCACTCTGCCATTCTTTAAACTCTTCTACTACCGTATGTGTTTCTTTTTTGTTATGTGGATACATATGTGATTTATAAACCAACATACACGTAGGAATAATTGCTAAAATAAGAAATGCAATGGGCGCAAATGTATCACCATCTGTTAAATAATGCATATCATCTAAAGTCGAAAGAAGTATAGCAAAAGCACCTGCAAATATATAGAAGCCTACTGCTACTGTGGAAATCCATGCACGTTTTCTTCTTATTTCTTCACTTTCCACTACTACTTTTACTTCCTTTTTATCTTCCACAAATTCAGAAAATAGTGCCTTCACATCACCCATCGACTCTACTACACTCTGATAAGCATCCTCTGTTTGAAAGCCTTCAGCTACCAAATCTTCATAACGCTCCTGCATATTACTAATTAGCTCTTCCTTTAGCTCCAGTACCTTATGAGTCTTTGGTACATCTACCAATAATTCATTCATATAACTTCTTAATGTGTCTTTCATTTTAATCGCCCTCTCTCTATTTAATTAAATGATCAATGATATTCTTTGCTTCTTCCCATTCATTTTTATATTTCTTATATGCAGCTTTTCCTTCTTCTGTTATAGCATAATATCTTCGCCTTGCCCCTACTGTTTCATCTCCCCAGTAGGTTCTGATATATCCATTTTGCTCTAGTCTACGAAACGCTGTGTAAAGTGTTGATTCCTTTAGCTCATAAAGATTATCCGTTTTCTGCATAATGTCTTTATTAATTTGATAACCATAACTGTCTTGTTCCAAAAGATGAGCCAATATTATGGTCTCGGTATGTCCTCGTAAAATATCCGATGTAATAGACATGATATACCTCCCTTCTTTTTATACATTGTAATTCATATATACCTCGCCTGTCAAGGTATATATTTTATTCAGAGCAATGCAGATTTATAAAAGCAGACCGATTAAGCTTGCTTAATGAGGGCTGTTTTCATAAATCTATATGGCGAGAAGCCATTATGAGCAAAAGGAAAGCCTTGAAAAGGCGATTTTGCGAATGGCTCTGAATAAAATGTATTTATTCTCTATTTTATATCATCCCAACATGGCCAATCATCGCCAGTCCTAATAGCTTCCTTAATTCCATTGTAATAGCGAACCTTTTGTTGAATGTGAGTAAGGTTCGATTTCATTTCTTTTATCTGTCTTTTAATATCTGCTTCGTGGGTCGTTACAAGTGATATAATTTCATCCACATGCGCTGGAATATCTTCTTCATATCGGAAGAAATCCTGAATCTGTGCCAACCCAAGCCCGGTATTTTTAAAGCGTAAAATACCAATTATACGAGCAATATGGCTGTCAGTATATATACGCTGGTATCGGCATTACCCCATTTTCACCACTCGCGCAAGGACTTTTGACAGGAAAATATAAACAGGGTGAACCATATCCAAGCGGTTCGCGAGCAACCCATCAAGCAGATAAACAGATAAACGCACTTTTAACAGACGAGAATTTGGAAAAGGTAGCGCAATTATCAGTAGCGTAATTATTGGTGCAAGTAGCCCCGAACAATTAATGAATAACATTGCGGCAAGTGATTTTGAAGTTCCAGTGGATGCACTAGCAGAAATAGAAAAAATCTTAGGTTTTACAAAGTTCGAACGCCATATTGGATAAAATTTATGAATCCCTCTTATACTTTGCTATAAACTACTGTATAATCTAGATAGTGAGTTGAAAATATGGAGGGGCGTCATATGAAATTTAAAATATATAAAAATTATTTTTTACTATTCACCTTGTCTTTATCCTTTATATTACTATGTGTGGGGTGCGGAAAATCAGCCTCTACTGATGTGACTTCACCTGAAAGCTCTAATGAAGAAGCAAGTAGCAAGCAGCCAGAAACCGCCACTACTTCTTCGGAAACAGAAACGGAAAACATAGAAGGTGCATATGCCGATTATCCTGTATATTTTCAGGAAATTTTGCATGAATATGATGAGAAGGGCCATGCTGAGACAAAGTGGGATACATCTATCTACGCTCCTCAGATAAGCACGGAAAACGAGTATGATTATACTAACTTTGAATTAAATCACCCATTTGCTTATAACATTAAGGAATGGAAAGTAGCCGAAGGAAAGATAATCAAAGACGCTTATATTGATTTGAGCGAGTACAAAAGTGGCGGTCGCAGATGGTCACACGACACTGCATTTTATAATGAAGCTAATGACATGGTTTATTTGGTTGCAGTTCCATTTCCAAGAGGCTTACAGGTTAACGCAACCGATGAAGAAAAAGAAGAATACGAAAGACAAATTAAAACCAATATCTTATTGATGCTCGTTGAGTTTCCTTTCTCAGATCCTACAAATTATAATGTTACACTCTTTACCTCTGATGATATTAATGTGGGTGGTGCATGGTTTCATTATACCTATCACATTGGCAATATCCTTTATAAGCAGTCAGATTTTAATGACTTATGGGCAATCGACTTAGACACCAAAGAAATGCAGTATCTTGGTGCACAGCGTGATCTGATTGAAAAAACCATTACCGAATACGCTACTCCTCTTGAGGCAGATGGAATAAACCTAGACTTGCACGGATTACATGCACTAGAAAAGAAGGGTGATATCGTCATATATTCAGGAAATGCCACCGATAGATATGATTGGGATATATATGGTCCCATTTATAGCATATATTTGGCATACGATGGCGATACACTACTTGGCTCTCTTGTAATTAATGAAAGCACAGGAGATTTTGATTATAGAAATATGGTGGATTAATTTCCACACAAAAAAAGTCCAGGGCGTATGCCTTGGACTTTTTATCTTCTATACTCTAAGTACAAAATTAAGCAAGTTTGCTCTTTGCAAGTTCTGCAAGTGTTGCAAAACCTTCTGCATCGTTAACTGCCATTTCAGCTAACATTTTTCTGTTCATATCAATTTCAGCTAATTTTAAACCGTACATACATTTGCTGTATGATAAGCCATTGATTCTTGCTGCTGCATTGATACGTGCAATCCATAACTGTCTGAACTGACGTTTTCTTTCTTTTCTACCAGCGTAAGAACTTGTTAAAGCTCTCATTACGGACTGTTTAGCCACGCGGTACTGTTTTGATCTTGCTCCTCTATAACCTTTTGCAAGTTTTAATACTCTATTGTGTTTTTTCTTAGCGTTCATGCCGCCTTTAATTCTTGCCATGTCTTGTTCTCCTCCTTACCGATATTATAAATATGGTAAAATTTTCTTCATATTCTTAACATTAGTTGCATCTGTAATTGCAGACTGTCTAAGATTACGTTTTCTCTTAGTGGATTTTTTAGTTAAGATATGGCTTTTATAAGCTTTACTTCTTTTTAATTTACCTGTTCCTGTTACTTTAAAACGCTTAGCTGCTGCTCTGCTTGTCTTCATTTTTGGCATAACGAGTTCCTCCTAAACTATCATTAATCTATTTTAACTGTTCGAACTACTTCTTTTCAGTTAAAAACATGGTCATACTTCTGCCTTCTACCTTTGGTGCTTTTTCCACAACTGCAATATCCATAAGACTTTGTGCAAAGTCGTCTAAGATATGCTTACTACTGTGCATATGAGCCATCTCCCTACCGCGGAAACGTAATGTTACTTTTACCTTATCTCCCTTGGTTAAGAACTTCCTAGCTGCATTTACCTTAGTATTTAAGTCGTTTGTATCGATATTGGGAGATAAACGAACCTCTTTTATATCAATCACTTTTTGTTTTTTCTTTGCTTCTTTGTCTTTTCTGGTTTGTTCATATTTGAACTTTCCATAATCCACAATCTTACAAACAGGTGGTTTCGCTGTGGGTGCAATCTTTACTAAGTCTAGCCCTGCTTCTTCTGCTAATTTCATAGCCTCATCAATTGCAACTACACCTAACTGTTCGCCTTCTTCTCCAATAAGACGTACTTCTTTGTCTTTAATTTGTTCGTTAATCATTAAATCGCTAATGGTCGTTCCCTCCATGAAAGAAAATTAAAAAAAGTGGATAGCATAACTATCCACTAAATAATCCTGATTAATATCTATACACAAATATTGGTATTACTTGCTATGATATATTGGAATTATAAACACTTACTAGCCATTGCCGCAAGGTGAGAGTGGATACTCTGCTTGATTTGTCACATGAATCACTTCGTCTTCACATGCTTAAATAGAATAGCACACCCTTTTTTCCTTGTCAACATATTTCTAGAACTTTTTTACAAATTACTTTTCTCTAAATGTCGCACATGCTGTCTCTTTCGAGTCACATGCGTCATTACCTCTAATATCTACATGATCAGCTACGCACTTGTAATTGTTGTTATAGGTGCATTTTTGCGCTTCACAATCAATACTTATAATACGACTTGGATGTTCTAAGGAGCTTGTATAAGCATCTCTTCCATCTCTTCGAATCGCAAAGCTGTCGCAGCAGGTGTCTTCTTCGGTATTTGCTCGTTTTCCACCTACCATGATATCGCCTTTACAACATAAACGTTCTTTATTATAGGTACAATATTCCGCTGCACAATTTAAATCCGCCATTTTATCTCTCCTTTTATCAATATAAACTTTTATCAATAATAGTATGGCAGATTTAAGTTTTGAATATTCATTTCTAACTTTTATTTTTTTCAGAAATAATAAGGCCTGCGATTGCAAGAAGCGCACCAATAACAACAGTCAAGGTTACCGTTTCTTTAAGGATGATTGCTGAAGCAATAATGGTAATAACTGGTACTGCGTAAATATAATTACTGGCTTTTAGCGCTCCCAGTGTATGTAACGTCCAGTTCCATGTCAAATAGCAAATTGCTGAAGCTCCAACACCTAAAAACATAATCGGAATTAAGTATGTTTCATTAAAAAATTCCATTGGATTTACTGGCATTCCAAAGAAAAGGCTACATGGAATCATCGTAATAAGTCCATAAAAGATAATTCTTTTTGTAATTGCAAGCATGTTTTTTTCCATCGGAACGTATTTTCTTAGTACCACTGTATAAATTGCCCAAAATAGCGCTGCCAGTAAAGCCAAGAAATCTCCTAGTGCATGAAATGATACACTACTTTCTCCTCGAAAGCTAATTAGGGTAATTCCCGACATCGCTACAACAAAGCCTAAAAAGAACTGCCATTTAGGTTTTTCTTCTTTCAAGAAAAAATATGCTAGTAGCACAGTAAACATTGGTGCCAAAGAAACCACAACACCTACGTTTGCCGTTGCTGTGAAGGTCAATGCTTGATTTTCCCCTAAAAAATATAGGGTAATTCCAAAAAAACCTGCAACCGCCATTGCTAGCTCTTTTTTTATACTCTCTACCTTTAACGGCTTGGGAGAAATAATAGTTAAAGCAATATATCCAATTGCGAATCGATAGAACAAAACATCAAATACGGAAAAGTGTTGCAATAATATCTTAGAGGCAATGAAGGTTGTGCCCCAGATACATGCTGTGAAAAGGGCACATATATGTGCCCTTAGCTGTTTGTCTGTTTTCATTTATTTACTTTCTTCCTGTACTTCTTCTTTACGAATTTCTCTTGTACGGATTTCTTTAGAAATTTGATCCATAAATTCCTCTAAAGTCTTTTGGCCTTCATCGCCTGCAAAACGACTTCTTACTGATACTAGACCTTCCTCTTCTTCCTTTTGTCCTACAACCAACATATAAGGAACCTTTGCAAGTCTTGTTTCACGAATTTTATAACCAATTTTTTCAGCACGATGGTCTGTTGTTGCCAAAATACCATTGTCTTTTAGTTCTTGTTCTACCTTTGCTGCATAGTCCGCATATTTTTCAGAAATCGGAAGAACACGTACCTGCTCTGGGCATAACCATGTAGGGAACTTGCCACTGTATTTTTCAATTAACCAAGCTAGTGTTCTTTCATAACATCCCATCGATGTTCTGTGGATAATGTATGGGCGTTGTTTTTCACCATTTTGGTCAATATAGTACATATCAAACTGCTCTGCTAGCACTGCATCCCACTGAATTGTAATCATGGTATCTTCTTTGCCATATACATTTTTAGCTTGAATATCTACCTTCGGGCCGTAGAAAGCTGCTTCGCCTTCTTCTTCAAAGAAAGGAATTTCAAGCTCCTGTAATATGTTACGAATGCTTTCTTGTGTTTCTTCCCAAACAGCTTCTTCACCAACATATTTCTCTTTGTTGTTAGGATCCCATTTGGATAAACGATAAGTTACATCCTCTTCTACGCCAAGTGTCTGTAAGCAGTACCTTGCTAATGCTAAACAGCTCTTAAACTCTTCTACCATCTGATCCGGTCTTACGATTAAGTGACCTTCTGAAATCGTAAACTGGCGAACACGTGTTAAGCCGTGCATTTCTCCTGAATCCTCATTACGGAAAAGTGTAGATGTTTCGCCATAGCGTAGTGGTAAGTCTCTATAGGATTTCTGACTTGCTTTGTATACATAATACTGGAATGGACATGTCATCGGACGAAGAGCAAATACTTCTTTATCTGTTTCTTCATCGCCAAGAACAAACATACCTTCCTTATAGTGATCCCAGTGTCCTGAAATTTTGTATAAATCGCTCTTTGCCATAAGTGGAGTTTTTGTTCTTACATAACCCCATTTTTCTTCCACATCCTCAATCCATCTTTGCATGGTCTGAATCATCTTGGCGCCTTTAGGCATTAAAAGCGGAAGTCCCTGACCAATTACATCAACCGTTGTGAAAAGTTCCATTTCACGACCTAATTTATTGTGATCTCTTAGCCTAATGTTTTCCAAGTATTCAAGATACTCTTCCAGCTCTTCCTTTGTGTTAAAGGCTGTTCCGTATATACGCTGTAGCATCGCATTTTCAGATTTTCCTCTCCAATAAGCACCTGAAGAAGATGTTAGCTTGAACGCCTTAATTCCCTTTGTACTCATTAAATGAGGGCCTGCGCAAAGATCAACAAACTCGCCTTGGCTATAGAAGGAAATAACTGCATCCTCTGGAAGGTCACGAATAAGCTCTGCCTTGTATGGCTCATTCTTTTCTTCCATAAATTTAATTGCCTCTTCTCTTGGAAGCGTAAATTTCTCTAATTTTTTTCCATCTTTAATGATTTTCTTCATTTCAGCTTCCACTTTATCTAGCTCTTCTCTAGTAAATGGAGCATGCTCAAAATCATAGTAATATCCTGTATCAATGCTTGGTCCAATCGCTAATTTCGCATCCGGAAACACTCTTTTTACTGCTTCTGCAAGTACATGAGATGTTGTATGACGCACTACTCTTAAGCCTTCTGGATCTTTTGCTGTTAGAATATTTAACTGGCAATCCTTATCTAATATTGTTCTTAAATCTACAACCTCATTATCCACTTCACCAGCACAAGCCATACGAGCAAGACCTTCGCTGATATCTAGTGCAATGTCAAAAACACTCATTGCACCTGCATATTCTTTTTGAGATCCGTCTTTTAATGTAATCTTCATAGTTCTTTTCCTCTCTTTCAAATCATATTTAGGACACAAAAAAACGCCTCTTGCATCACTACCGATACAAGGGACGTAATATACGCGGTTCCACCCTAGTTGTCTTTAACAAACATTAAAGACCTCTCATTTGCTAAATAACGGTAGCTAACCGGGCTGTATTAGAGCCACTCAGAGATGGTTTTCGGATGCTTCCTGCAAAACCGCTTCCAGAACCGATTAAATCGGGCGGTTATCTCTGTTACATTTCACAGCTTACTCTTCTCGTCATAATGTTCATTCTATAGTGTCCTACTGTTACGGACATTTTATACCACCTATAATATCGCCAATTCTAACTCTTGTAAAGACTTTTTTGATTTTTATTGTTTTCTTTTTTCTTCCATTGCCATAGTCACATTCGCCTATTGCATATTTTTTTTCCCCTTGATAAAATAGGCGTAACTAAAATAAAAAAGTTTTTTAGCGCACTTTGTGCGCAGAGGGAGTTACAATGAGAATTATTAAAGCTGAAGATTATGCTGATATGAGCCGCAAGGCGGCAAGTCTTATCTATGCTCAAGTTATAAGCAAACAAAATTGTGTATTAGGCCTTGCAACTGGTTCTACTCCAATTGGTACATATGAACAGTTAATTAAATGGTATGAAAAAGGCGATTTGGATTTTTCACAAGTTACCAGCATTAATCTAGATGAGTATAAAGGATTATCTGGCGATAACGACCAAAGCTATCGCTACTTTATGAACAAGAACTTATTTACTCATATAAATATTTTACCTGAAAACACCTTTGTTCCAGATGGTTTAGAAGCTGATAGCCAAAAAGCATGTGATGATTATAACAACATTATAAAAGAAAAAGGTGGTGTTGACTTACAGCTATTAGGCCTTGGTCACAATGGACATATTGGTTTCAATGAGCCCGCTGAAATTTTTGAAAAAGAAACTCATTGTGTTGATTTAACACAGAGTACCATTGATGCCAATGCTCGCTTTTTTGCTTCTATGGATGATGTTCCAAAGCAGGCTTACACTATGGGTATTCAAACCATTATGCAGGCAAAAAAAGTGGTTGTAGTCGTTAGTGGTAAGGATAAAGCAGAAATTGTAAAACGTGCTTTCTTTGGTCCTATTACTCCATTAGTTCCTGCTTCTGTTTTACAGTTACACAACGATTTAATTATTGTTGGGGATAAGGACGCTTTATCTGCAATCTAATATGCACCCTTAGGAGGGAAACCAGTGAAGATTAAAAATGGCTTGGTGTTCACCTTAAAAGATGGTGGAACCTTTGAACCACTAACTATTTATACAAAAGAAGATACTATTATAGATGTATGCACTGATAACGAAGCTTCTGATGATACAGAAATTGATGCTTCCGGCTGTTATATCATACCCGGTCTTACGGATATCCATTTTCATGGCTGTGCAGGCTTTGATTTTTGTGATGGCACCAGAGAGGCGTTTGAGGCTATTGCAGGCTATCAACTACAAAATGGTATTACCGATATCTGCCCAGCAACCATGACCCTTGCTGTAGATACATTAACTGACATCTGTGAGGCGGCTGCTACTTTTGCCAAAGCACAAAAAGAAGATTTTGCTAACCTCAGCGCTGATTTGATCGGAATCCATATGGAGGGACCTTTTGTCTCTCCAGCAAAAAAAGGCGCACAAAATGGTGCCTTTATAAAAAATCCTGATGTGGCGCTACTAAAAAGTTGGCAAGAAGCAGCCAATGGCTTGGTTCGCCTCGTAACCATTGCTCCTGAACTGCCTAATGCTTTTGACTGCATTCGTGAACTGGGTGACGAGATGGCCTTTTCCATTGGACACACCGAAGCTGATTATAAAACTGCAAGAAACGCTATGGAATTAGGCGCCTTACATCTAACTCATTTATACAATGCTATGCCACCATTTACTCACCGTGCACCTGGAACCATCGGCGCTGCTGCCGACACCAGAGATTGTATGGTAGAACTAATTTGTGATGGTGTCCACATTGACCCTGCGGTAGTTCGTGCAACCTTTAAGCTTTTTGGCGAGGATAATGTTATCCTCATTAGCGATAGCATGATGGCAACCGGCCAACCTGATGGAACCTATGCTCTTGGCGGTCAGCCTGTTTACGTAAAAGGCAGTCTTGCCACCTTAGCTGATGGCACCTTAGCCGGAAGCGTTACGAACCTATATTCTTGCATGGTTACTGCTGCTGGAATGGGCATTCCACTAAACGCCGTAGTCAAAGCTGCCACCATAAACCCATGCCGCTCCATTGGCGTGGATAATATACTAGGCTCCATTGAAAAGGGCAAAAAAGCCCACCTACTACTCCTAAATACAAACGACCTATCAATACACCATATAATAAAAGGACAGACTATTCTCTAGTCTGCCCTTTTTTTGTTATAGTGTATTGAAATTAATTCTAAAAATTATGATAGTCTTCTTATCTTTATAAAATCACCAACAAATATATTCTATGATAATCCTTCTTTGCCGTGAAAATGAGACTTAAATTCGTGGAGCACTCTTGCGAACACGAATTTTGCTAAAGGCTCATTGTAACGCTTGGCAAAACAAGATTAGAATGGAATATATTTGTGGGTGATTTAGAATTATAAAAGCTACTTCATTTTTATAATTTATTCCTATACTCGTTCGCCGATATCCCCACCTGCTTCTTAAACACTCTCGAGAAGTGAGCCATATCCAAAAATCCTACCATATCCGCTATATCACCAATCCTAAGTGATGGATCTTTTAATAACTCTTTCGCTTTATCAATTCTTATGTTATTTAGCACATCCGAAAAGCTTTGACCCTTATGACCGTTTAAAAGCTTACTTAAATGCCATTGACTTACATATACTTGATCCGCTACATCAGAAAGCTTAAGCTTTTGATTATAATTTTCTTCAATATATTTTATGGCATTATTGACAATAAAGCTTCCTGCTGCTGAATCGTTTTCTGCATCAACAGCTTCTTCTGCTTCTAGGTTTGTTTCCTTGAGGCTTCCCTTATTTTTCAGATTTTCGCTCATAGCCTCTACTGCTTCTTCAAGCTCGCTCATCTTAGATGGTTTTAAAAGGAATCTCGTAACTCCTAAACGAATGGCCTCCCTCGCATATTCAAAGTCTCTAAAGCCTGTTAAAATAGTGATTTCCATATCAGGAAATTCTGATTTAAGTCCAGCAATCATGGTTAATCCATTCATTCCAGGCATACGAATATCGGAAAATAAGATATCTGGATTCTCACGTCTAATCACTTCCATACCTTCTTCCCCACCATTTGCACTTGCTACTACTTCACAATTCCACTTCTCCCATGGAATACTTTTCGTTAGACCTTCCACAATAATTGGTTCATCATCTACAATTACTACTTTATACATTTGTTATCCCCACTATCTGCTATAATATATATCCAATCCATTTTTAACGGCTTGCTCAACTTCCATCTTGCCTGTAACAATTTGAGGCATACCTGAAAAAGTAGTACTTCGTGTTGCCTCATCTAATTTATCTTGCACGGCCTCTGTAAAGGAAGTCGCCCCTGCAAGCATTTCGTGGGCTGCCCTTTCCAAAGAATTTATGTCCTCATGACTGTCATTTAAATCACCGCTTAATGTGGTTGCATTTTTGGTAAAACGGCTTGCCACTTCCTCTGAAATCATATAAGTCACAAAAGAAACCGCTGCGCCTCTCTTCTTTGCATCACTCCATGCCTTTTGTGTAATATAGTACCCCATGGATACACCGCCAATTAGGTCAGTTGCTTTGCGACTTTCGGTTCCCGGCACATATGTAACCCCAAAGCTTTTAAGCTTTTCTTCATCCAGCGTAGAGAGGTCTGACTTACTTTCGCAGCAAGCCTGCGCAATTACATTGACCCTCCATGAGCCATCTAGCAGAAAGGCTGCTTCACCATTTAAAAACATAGCCAGTGTTTCTTCATCCTTTGCTGCATTCGTATCTGCTGGGAAATAACCGCTCTCATATAAAGCCTTTATGTCCTCCAGCCCCGCAATCCATGCTTGCCCCACTTCATCTTCTATGCTTTTAGGTATTATTTGGTGATTTTCCCTACCTGTATGATTAAAAATAGAATATTCCCACCAATAATTGGGTATATCACCAAGGGCCGCTGCAATTGGGACATAGCCCGCATCCTTTATCTTCTCACAGTCAGCCAGAAATTGTTCCCAGGTATAGCTTTTTCCTGGTATTTCCACTCCTGCCATATTTAGAACATCCTTATTTACAAACATAGCTTCCCAATATGCAATAAGTGGAACTGCATAGGTTTCATCAATCAGCACTATAGGATCCTCTGGTCCAGCCGGATTTGAAGAGATAGACTTTGACTCAACTATGTCAATTGCATATTCTGGATACTCTTTTCTGATTCTCTCCACGGAAACAACCTTCCCCGCTTCAATGAACGCTCTCGCATCCTCGCCAGTAAAATAGAATAGAACATCTGGTTCCGACCCTGTGGCAAAGTCCATACTTATCTTCTGCCTAAAACTGTCGTCCGCATTGGCGGACATATCATTTATGGTATTTCCGCTTAGCTGCTCCCATTCCTTGCAGGCGGCTTTGTAATTTTGTGCATTACCATCGTTTCCTGCGAAGGAAGTAACTACATCAATGGTTACCTTTGTGCTACTACTTGGTGTATTCACATCTTCCGTTTTGCCGCACCCCGCGACTAGTAATGCTATCATACATAAATAGATACTTACCTTAACCCTTTTCAAAAGTATGCCTCCCATATTGTTTTTTCCCCATATAAATAACATTTTACCGTCCACTTTTTTAATACATAACTGCTAATCTTGCCATCTTTTGACTAATTTTGTTCCTCATAATCATATGGAATCGTTATCGTAGATATTGTTTTTGCATTTTCCCCTCTAATATCTAGCCCGTATTCTTCTCCATATATAATCTTTAGTCTTCTATTTACATTGCGAATGCCTAGTGATATATGCTTTTCTTCTTCATCACGAACCTCACCACTAAGTAGATACGCAATTTTTTCCTTATCCACTTCTGATAAGGAAGCATCATTACAGACTTCAATATAAACCTTGTCCTCTTTTATATAAACATTAAGCTCAACCATACCGCTCTTATTGCTGGCTACTCCATGCTCTACTGCATTTTCCACAATCGGCTGTACAATTAGAAGTGGAATTTGCACTCTAAGCAAGGCTTCATCCACATTTCTCTTTACAAAAAATCTATCACCAAATCTTCTTCCTATAATATATAAGTATGCATCCACATAGGTTAGCTCTTCTTCCAGACTGACAAGGCTTCTCTGCTTTCGATTTAGTGTGGCATTAAGCATGGTTGCCAATGCTTCAATCATAGCACTAATATTTTCTTCCCCTTTAATTCTTGCTTCCCAGTTAATAATTTCCAAGGTGTTATTTAGGAAATGAGGATTAATTTGAGATTGCAGTGCCTTGATATTGGCATCCCTTAGTGCTAGCTCCTCTAAATATATCTTCTCAAACTGATATTGTAACTCCTTTGACATGGAGTTGAAAGACTTATTCAAATGTTCAAATTCCTCACTTGTGCTTTCCCCCGCCACTTCAAGTCCATACTTTCCTTGGGTAATTTGGGTGGTTACTGCTATCAGCTTAGAAACTGGCTTACTTACCTTTGAAATAAAGAACTTTACAATCATAAAAATCAGTGGAATTGAGAATATCATAACCACAATTAGCGCATAACGAACCATAAATAACGCATCGATAATTGTTGCCTTATCTAACTTAACCAAATAAGCAATTTTTTGACTGCCCTCCTGCTGTACATTATATACATACGCATAATCAGAGGTATGAATATATACACTTTTATCCGTGTAATCCTCTAAATTGTGTAAGTCAAAGCTTTCATCTATTTCCATTCCAAGCAAGGGCTTTCCATCTAAAAATATCTCATACTCTAACGCCCCCCAAATACTAGTTAAGCTGTCAAAAATAGTAATTGGTTCTAGCTCAAGAATAATCATACCATAGGGTCTAAACATGTTATTAACCAAGTTTCTAATCAAATACACATGTCCATCAATCTCATAAATTCTTGTTTGGGTATCCATTTGCAGGCTAAGAATTAGCACATCTGGCTGCACATACTTTGCAAAAAAATTTACTCTATCATAGCCGCCTGTTCCCATATTTTCATCTTTGTAGGTGTTATATGTATAATACACATCCTTTTGACTATCGTAAAAGAAAATCATAGCACTTAAAAGATTCCCATTATACTTATATTGATCATTTAAAAAGTTGGTAACCTCCGTATAAAGTACTGCCCTACTTCCACCCTTTTTGTTTTCATTATAACTTTCATATACCGTTTTATTATAGGAGGCCGCCTTAGACGTTGCTACAATGTCGTCTAAATGTATTTCACATATTTCAATTGCTTTGTCCGCTGAAATATGAATTGTTTTTTCAATTTGAGAATTGATAGTAGAAGAAACCATATATAATAACCATGTCGTTATAAGCGTCAGTGGAAGGAGCCAGCCTAATAAAAGCATACCTAGCATGCTCCACTGTAATGGCAATTTTTTCTTTTTTCTTTTCGCACATGCTTTCATTATATATCCTTTCCAAATACATAAAACAGCTCTCTGCTATATATTATAGCAAAGAACTGCCTTATTAAAAACATATTTGTTAATTTAATTTCAAATATTCCTCATATATTTCACTTACTTTTTTTGCATCCTCTGGATTTGACATTTCACAGAAAATTCTAAGAAGAGGTTCTGTGCCTGAAAAACGGGCAATTATCCATCCACCATTCTTAAAGTAAACCTTACTTCCGTCTAAGTGGGAAACATGATCTATCTCAAATGGCAATTCTGGAATCTGTTTTTGAACCATTAAGATATCCAGCATTTCTTCTTTTTTCTCTTGGCTAAATTTATAATCTCTTTCTTCCATAAATATTTCGCCGTATTCTGCTTCAATATCCTTATAAATTTCAGAGATTTTCTTTCCGGTTACTGCTATCATCTCTACTAAAAGTGCTGCTGCATATACACCATCTTTACCAAGAATATGACCCTGCACAGTTAAACCACCAGAAGATTCTCCGCCAATAATGGCACCTGTTTCATTCATCTTTGCGGAGATATGCTTAAAGCCGACTGGTACTTCATAACAAACCTCGCCAAAGCTTTCGGCAACTTTA
>JAVBUZ010000211.1:0-5378 GCA_031554725.1 Lachnospiraceae bacterium
TAAAAGATAATCAAGTAGATTTTGTTGGTACAGATGCCCATAATGATAAGAGCAGAAGTCCAAAGATCCAAAAGTGTAGAGTAAAAGTGGAAAAAATGTGTGGACAGGAATATGCCAATAAGATATTCTATTACAATGCAAAAAAGATTCTTAATGAAGGAATAGAGCTCGCATAGTACATAAAGCTTTATATGAGGAGAAAGATATGAACGACAACCATGATGAAATAGAAATTGACTTACGAGAGGTATTTGCCGCGATTATGCACAGCCTATGGCTGATTATTTTAGTCACCTTTGTTTTTGGAGCAGTAACCTTTGTGTATAGTAAGTTTGTGATTACCCCTACTTATGAGTCACAAACCCAAATCTATATTCAAAGTAAGCAAAACAGTAATAACCTTACTTATTCAGATGTACAGTTAAGCTCACAGCTTACGAAGGATTATGCACAGCTAATTACTAGCCGTCACGTAGTAGAGCAGGTAATAGAAAATTTTGGTTTGGATTTAACATATGAGCAATTTGTAGGAAAGGTAAAAGTAGTAACGCCTTCGGATACGCGTATTATTAAAATTACAGTAACTGACCCTGATCCCGTGTTTGCCAAAAATCTAGTAGACGATGTAAGAGAGGTAGCTTCTATTCACATTACCAATGTTATGGATGCAGAAGCAGTAAAAACCGTAGATGAAGGAAATGTAGCAACGAATCCAGCAAATCCAAGTGTACCTAAGTGGACACTACTTGGTCTAGTTCTAGGAGCTTTCCTTAGTGTGGGAATTGTTCTTGTAAAATATCTTTTGGATGACACCATTAAAACAACAGAGGATGTGGAAAAATATCTGGGACTTAGTACCCTTGCACTGATTCCAATTACAACAATAGTTTCCGACACCAATGCCGATGATGACATGGATGACATGGAAATGAATCCAGAGTCCCTTCGAAAAGTGAAAAGTACACTTGAAAAATCAAAGCCGAGAGCACAACAGGATGATGAATTGGAAATCACAGATATAGCAAATGATAAATAGCGAAAAGTGAAAGGTGCGGTACTTACATGCAACAGATACAGTTAAAAAAAGAAGAGTTAGATTATAGAGCAAGAGAAGCATATAAAACCTTAAGAACTAATGTAGAGTTTTCGGGTAATGACATAAAAACAGTTGCAATTACAAGCTGTACTCCAAATGAGGGAAAGAGTAGTATCTCTTATCAACTTGCAGCTTCATATGCTCAGAATGGTAAAAAGGTACTTTTAATTGATGCGGATTTAAGAAAATCGGTTATGAGAAGCCGTCATAAAAAGGGAAAAATCAGACTAGGATTGGTACATTATCTTGTAGGAAAATATACTTTTGATGATGTGCTTTGTGAGACCGATGAAAAAAACCTTTACATGGTTTTTGCTGGTCCGGTTCCACCAAACCCAAGTGAACTTTTAGGAAATAAAAAATTTCAAGAACTAATGGAAGAAGTAAGAAAAGAATATGATATGGTAATTATAGATACACCACCGCTAGGAAGTGTTATTGATAGTGCGATTGTATCAAAGCAGTGTGATGGTGTTATGCTGGTTATTTCCAATGGAATCATAAGCTACCGTTTTGCTCAAAAGGTAAAGGAACAGCTAGATAAAGCTGGTTGTCGTATCCTTGGCTGTGTCTTAAATAAGGTGGACATGAGCAAGGGCGGTAAGTACGGTAAATATGGTTATTATGGTAAATACTATGGTAAGTATTATGGGGAGTATCAATAATTATATGTCAGTTGGTCGATATTTGAACAAAACAAAGTTATAATACAAATAAAGGAAGAAAAAATATGAATATTAGTATTTTTGGTCTTGGTTATGTAGGGTGTGTTGGTGCAGCGTGTTGTGCTAAACTAGGGCATCATGTAATCGGTAATGATATATCTGAAAATAAGGTTGAATTGATTAATCAAGGGCGTCCCACAATTATTGAAGCAGAGATAGATGAGCTTGTTAAAGAAGCTCATGACAAGGGGCTTCTTGAAGCTACTATGGACTATCACTATGCTGTGCATAATTCTGAGATTTCATTTATTGCGGTAGGAACTCCAAGTAGTAAAGAAGGACATTTGGATCTGAGGTATATCTATGGCGTAGCTCGTCAGATTGGTGAGGCTATGAAAGATAAAGAGGATTTCCATATAATTTCGATACGTAGCACGGTTTTGCCGGGCACAAATAAAAAAGTGGGTGAAATCATAGAAGAGGCATCTGGAAAGAAACGTGGAGAATCGTTTACCATTGTATCCAATCCTGAATTCTTGAGAGAAGGAACGGCTGTTCATGATTATATGAACCCACCACTTACATTGATTGGTACAGAAAGCGAGATTGCTGAGGTAAAATTTCGTGAATTATATAAAGATATCCCTGGTGAATTTATCTCCACTGATATAGAAGTTGCGGAGATGATGAAATATGTAGATAATACATATCATGGCCTAAAAGTAGTATTTGCAAACGAAGTAGGTAATATCTGCAAGGCTCTTGGTATTGATAGCCATAAGGTTATGGAAATTTTTTGCAAAGATAAGCAGCTTAATATTTCTCCATACTACTTTAAACCTGGATTTGCGTATGGGGGGTCATGCCTACCGAAGGATTCCAAGGCGTTACGCACATTAGCTCATGACTTGTATGTAGAGTGTCCGGTTATCAATGCAATTAATCCTTCAAACGAACAGCAGAAAAAAAATGCTATTGACATTATTGAAAGCAAGGGGAAAAGAAAGATTGGCATTCTAGGACTGAGTTTTAAGTCTGGTACGGATGATTTGCGCTGCAGCCCGATTGTCGATGTTGCGGAAGCACTTATTGGTAAAGGATATGAAATCCATATTTATGATAAGAATGTTCGGATATCCCAATTGACTGGTACAAATGCTGATTTTATCGCAGCTAAATTGCCTCATCTACACGAAATTATTAATGATGATTTAGATGCCGTTTGCTCTGTTAGCGAAGTTCTAGTAATTACTAATAAAGAAAAAGAATTTAATGATGTACCGGGCAAATATCCACATAAAATTCTTGTTGATTTAGTTCGACAGTTTGATGAACTGGACTATGAAGGCAATTATGAAGGTATAAGTTGGGGAAATATCAATATCAATGCGTCTCAGAATGAAAAGCAGAATCGCACGATGGTGAGAACAGAATTTTAATAAAGTAGTTTTGGGGAGGTAAAGGCATGGCTAATCTTGCGTGGCTTGTAAGACGTCTAAAGGCGATGTCCATTCCAGAAGTGGTGTGGAGGATATCGCAGAAGATGATACAAAAAAGCGAAGAAAAAAAATATAAATCACATAAGACAGTCGTGACTGATACGCTTTTTAACTCCAAGTTACAAGGGATAAATATTGATGCTTTGAAAATGCACTTGAATTATGAAAACAAGGATTATTCATTAAAAACCATTATTCCGCTTTTAGGCGGATATAATTATTCAGAATATAAGAGACATTGGGATGCAGGTTTTCAAACAAGCAATAGTTGGCCTGATACATTTTCATATTCCTTGGAATATAAACAACGAGATGATATTGGAGATGCAAGAACAAACTGGGAATTAAATAGACATTTTCAGTTTGCACTATTGGCAAAGGACTATAGAGCTTCTGGCGAAAAGAATTATCTTACAGAACTGGAAGAACTCTTTAATGACTGGAACGAAAAAAATCCATTTCTATGGGGAATTTCATGGACTAGTGCTATGGAAATTGCAATTAGGTGTAGTAACTGGTGCTATACATATTGTTTTTTAGAGGGAATGGAAGGAACAGAACCGATACAGAAAAAATTGAAAAATGGTATCTTGAATATGACGAATTATATTGTAAATCACTATTCAAGGTATTCATCAGCAAATAATCACCTTATTGTTGAAGCGTATGCTATTGGACAAAGCGGAATATTGTTTGACTACCAACTGTGGACAAACCTAGCGATAGAAATATTGACAAGAGAGCTTCCACTTCAAAATTATTCAGATGGTATTAATAAGGAACTATCTTTGCATTATCAGTCTTTTTATATGGAAGCTATGGGGTTGATGATGCGGTTAATGATAAAAAATGGCATAGAAGTACCATCTATTTGGAACGAAACGTTGAATAAGATGTGTGCGTATGTTGCGACATGCATAGGGGCATACGGAGAAGTAATTGAATTTGGAGATAATGATGAAGGCAAGGTATTGGACATCCAAGGTGGATTAAATCATTATCAATACGTACTTGGTTTATTCGGATTTTTGTTGGAGAAACGGTATAGAGAAGAAATTGAATGCGAAAATCTGAAATGGCTGTTTACTGATGAAGAACAACACATGCTAAGAGAAAAACCTCTTTTCAAACCTGAACAATATACTTGCTATAAAATTGGCGGAAATAGTATTTTAAGAAGCAAAGATGAAAGAATATTGATTGGTATAGACCATGCAGCACTTGGATTTGGTAGTATTGCAGCCCATGGTCATGCGGATGCACTGAGTTTTCAGATATTCGTTGATGGTGTTCCAGTATTTGTTGATCCGGGAACTTACATTTACCACTGCAATTTAAAAAGCAGAAATAATTATAGAAAAACAGAAAATCACAATACTGTTTGCATTGATGGAAAGGATCAATCAGAAATGTTGGGAGCTTTTTTGTGGGGGAAGAAAGCTGAATGCAAGTTAATTGATTATAAAACGCAAGATGGTAAAGCCATGCTAACAGCATCCCATGATGGATATAAACGAGATATAATGCGTACTTTTGTTTTTGATGGTAGAAGACAGATAACTATCGAGGATGAAGTATCTGCCACAGATAATCGGGTTGCTTATTATCTGTTTTCTCCTGATTTTCAGGTGATAAAAGATGAAAATCAGATAACAGTAATAAATGGGAAACTGGAAATTCATATGACATTTACAGATTGTCAGGACTTGCAGATAAAGAGAACGCGTTATTCAAGAATCTATGGAATAGAAGAAAAAACAACTGCCATAGCAGTTACATTTAATGGAAATAAACTTGTTACAAATATCAATCTTGGGTGAGGAAAAGTATGAAAAACGATAGAAAAGTGTTGATTATTGTTGAAAATTTGCCAGTTCCTTTTGATACGCGTGTTTGGCAGGAAGCAACCACGTTAGTTGCTAATGGGTATACGGTTTCAATTATTTGTCCGAAGGGTAAGGGGTATACTGCCGAGGAGGAATTACTTGATGGCGTCCATATTTTCCGACATAATCTTCCCAAAGAAGGCAACGGAGCAATTGGCTATGTAAAAGAGTACGGAACTGCACTTAAAGAGGAACTTCGTCTAGCAAAGAAAATTTATAAAACTATTGGTTT
>JAVBUZ010000194.1:0-4534 GCA_031554725.1 Lachnospiraceae bacterium
TATTAAAATGCCTAATAAGTCTCAGGGAATCTCAAAAACAGTAAGAATCGTATTCCCGATTGTTGTTACAATAATTGCAGGTATATTTGCACCTAAATCAGTAGCCCTAATCGGCTTCTTGATGTTTGGAAATCTTATCAGAGAATGTGGTGTGTTAAATTCTTTATCAGATACAGCACAAAATTCATTTTCAAACATAATTACATTGTTATTAGGATTTACTATTGCAGTAAGACTTCAAGCAGAAGCTTTCTTACAATGGGAAACTATATTAATTATGGGCTTAGGCCTTTTTGCTTTCATCTTTGATACCGTTGGTGGCGTTATGCTTGGAAAGGTAATGAATTTATTTTCTAAGACCAAGGTTAATCCAATGATTGGTGCAGCTGGAATTTCGGCGTTCCCAATGTCAGCACGTGTAATTCATAAAATGGGAATGCAAGAGGACAATACCAATATTCTTATTATGCATGCAGCAGGAGCAAATGTTTCAGGACAGATTGCATCTGTAATTGCAGGTGGAATTATATTAGCATTTTTCGCCTAGAAGGAGTGAACAATACAATGATAAATATACCTAATTTTATAGAATCATTAAAATATATGGGGATTGGGGTTGTAGCGATTTTTGCTATTATATCAATAATTATAGTTTTACTATATGGATTAGTAAAACTATTCCCAGAAAAGAAAGAAAAAAAGGAAGACTAATTTTCCAAATAATAAAAAGGAAGCACCATCCGTAGATAAATAATTATCTTTGGGTGGTGCTTTTTTTGTGTATTAATCTTTTTTGTAAAAAGAAGATAAATGGTCCATACGTGAAGACATATTTATCATTAATGCATCTAAAAGGGTGATGGCAACCATAGATTCTAGAACAACAACAGCGCGTGGAACGATAATTGGGTCATGGCGTCCTTTTATTTGAACCAAAATGTTTTGGTTATCCTCATTTATGGTTTCCTGTTCCTTAAAAATAGAAGGAGTAGGCTTTACATGGGCCCTAACTAAAATGGGACTGCCATCAGAGATTCCGCCTAAAATACCTCCAGCGTGATTCGTTTTTTTGAAAGTAACACCGTCTTCAAAACAGAAGGAGTCATTATTTTCACTTCCTTTTGCACTGGAAACCAGAATACCATCACCAATTTCAACTGCCTTAACCGCGCCAATAGACATAACAGCCTTTGCAAGATTGGCATCAAGTTTATCAAAGACAGGTTCACCGATTCCAGCAGGCATTCCAGTCACAATACATTCCATAACACCACCAATAGAATCAAGTTCTTTTATGGTGCTTTCTAAAAGTGCTGTAGCCTTCTTGTCTGCATCGTAGTCTGGCATAGCAGTTATGGTATCTAAAATAATATCTTTTTGCAATTGACTAGTGTCAGCAATGACTGGACCAATAGACTTTGTATATGCACAAACAGTTACCCCAAAAGCTTCTAAAATCTTGGCGGCAATAGCGCCAGCAGCAACACGCCCGATGGTTTCACGTCCTGAAGAGCGACCACCTCCACGATAGTCTCTAAAACCATATTTTTCGTCGAAGGTATAATCTGCGTGACCTGGACGATAAAAAGAGGCAATTTCACTATAATCCTTTGAAATCTGAGAAGTATTTTTTACGATAAGTGAAATAGGGGTTCCAGTAGTTAGGCCTTCAAAGATACCAGATAAAATTTCAACCTCATCAGCTTCTTTTCTAGGGGTGGTGATTTTGCTTTGTCCGGGTTTTCTTCTATCTAAAAATTTTTGTATGTCATTTTCGCAAAGGGGAAGTCCTGCAGGACAACCATCAACAACAACGCCTAAGGCTTTGCCGTGTGATTCTCCCCATGTAGTTATTTTAAAAATAGTGCCTAAGTTTGAACCTGCCATATGAGTAATCCATCCTTAATTAGTTGATTTTGATTAATTATACACGAAATTATATACAAATCCAAGATTACTAGCAACTTTTTTCTATGAAATATAGAGAAAAGAGGTGCATAATGGGAAAAGATATGATAAAATAGGGAAAGAAATTTGGATAAAGTTTAAGGAATGTTACAAATGAAAAAAACTTTTCGGGAAAGAGTGCTATCTAGGTGCAAAGCAATAGCTAAAGAGCACAGCTATATGAAGATGCCAATGCTTGTTGTAATGACAATGTTTTTGAGCATCTATTACTTATGCATGAATATAGCTAACAATGGTAAGCGCTACACTAGCGTTTGTGTAGTGATACTCTTTTTCTTCATAAATAGTAGCTTTAACTTCCATGGTCATATGCAAATGATCCCTGAAGAAGAAATGCCTATGAGTGAAATTCAATTAACCGCAGATGATGGTGACTACCAAGGCAGTATGGAAATAGAAGAAGATTCAGAGATTTTAGAGAATTATGATGATGTGGAATTGGTTGGAGAAGAAAATTTAGACACTTACACATTAGATGATATTTTAGAAGAAAATAGCAGTTATTTAGAAACACCAAAAGGCACTAAAAATGATGAGTTGGATAACATATCCTTTGATAAAGATGATTTTAGAATCATGCTTGTAAATAAGCAACATCCGATTCCAGAAGACTACGAATTTCCTTTAGGCACTATAAAGGGTGATTTAAGATGTGACGAACGAATTATTGAAGATTTACTTGATATGATGCAAGCAGCAAAGGATGCCAATGTGGACTTGGTGATTTGCTCACCATATAGGGATTATAGTCGTCAAACACTTTTATTTGAAAAGAAGATACAAAATTATATGAAAAGAGGCATGTCATATATGGATGCCTATAAAATATCTAGCCAATCAGTAACAGCGCCAAATGCAAGTGAGCATCAAATGGGTCTTGCTATTGATTTTTATAGTAGCACCTACAACAAGCTGAATGCGGGGTTTGGCGACACCGAAACAGGAAAATGGCTAGCGGCTCATGCCTATGAATATGGTTTTATTCTCCGTTATCCGTTAGGAAAAGAGTACATTACAGGTATAGAGTTTGAACCATGGCATTTTAGATATGTAGGAGAACAAGCAGCAAAGATTATTACAGAAAGTGAGATAACTTTGGAAGAATTTTGGGAGGATTATATAGAATAGATGTATAAATTGTTAAAGCAAGAAGGTAGAGCAAAAAGGGGAGAGTTTCACACCGTACATGGTGTGATACAAACCCCTGTATTTATGAATGTAGGAACTGTTGCGGCGATTAAAGGTGCTGTTTCAACAGAGGATTTGGAGCAAATAAAGACCCAAGTAGAGCTATCCAATACGTATCATCTACATGTAAGAACTGGTGATGAAGTAATACGTAAATTAGGTGGATTGCACAAATTTATGTCATGGGACAAGCCGATTTTAACTGATTCAGGTGGTTTTCAGGTTTTTTCTTTGTCAGGACTTAGAAAAATAAAAGAGGAGGGTGTTTACTTTAGCTCTCACATTGACGGACGTAAAATTTTTATGGGACCGGAAGAAAGTATAAAAATCCAGTCCAATTTAGCATCCACGATTGCCATGGCATTTGATGAATGTCCATCAAGCAAGGCAGAAAGAAGCTATGTGCAAGCATCGGTTGAGAGAACCACTCGTTGGTTAGAAAGATGTAAAGCGGAAATGCAACGCCTAAATGGATTAGAAGACACTATTAATAAAGAACAAATGCTTTTTGGCATTAATCAAGGTGCTATTTTTGCGGATATCAGAATTGAGCATGCAAAAAGAATTGCAGAAATGGATTTAGACGGTTATGCTTTGGGCGGCCTTGCAGTAGGCGAGAGTCATGAAGAAATGTATTATGTAATTGAAGAAACAGTTCCGTTTTTACCGACCAACAAGCCTACTTATTTAATGGGTGTAGGTACGCCAGCTAATATTTTAGAAGCAGTTGAGCGTGGTGTGGATTTCTTTGATTGTGTATACCCTACTAGAAATGGTAGACATGGACACCTTTATACCAACTATGGCAAAATTAATTTATTAAATGCAAAGTTTGAACTGGATGAAAGACCAATTGAGGTTGGTTGTGAGTGTCCTGCATGTCGTAGGTATTCAAGAGCTTATATCAGACATCTGCTAAAGGCAAAAGAAATGCTTGGAATGCGTTTATGCGTCCTTCATAATCTCTATTTCTATAATACCATGATGGAAGAAATAAGAAATGCATTAGATGTAGGAGAGTTTGCTTCTTATAAAAAGAAAAAGCTAGAAAATATGAGCCGTGGCGAAGCATAAAATTTTTATAAAGTGCTTGCCGAAGCATAATAAGTTGTGTATCATAAACATTAGTCAAACTTATAATGAAAAATTAAAATTATAAAGGTATAAATTAGGAGGAAGCAATAATGAACGTTTTACTATCAACAGCAACAACAGAAGCATCAGGCGGAATGGGAAGCCTAGTATCTATGGTTTTAATATACGCAGTTGTTATTGGAGCAATGTGGTTTTTCTTTATGAGACCTCAGAAAAAAGAACAAAAAAGACTTGCAGGTATGCTTTCAACATTAGAAAATGGAGATTGCGTTTTAACAACATC
>JAVBUZ010000183.1:0-12725 GCA_031554725.1 Lachnospiraceae bacterium
AACGTAGATATCCAGTAGATTAAGAATAGAAAGAAGCTTTACTATGAATGAAAATGAAAAGAAGGACGTTTATATCCTTGCAATAGAAAGTTCTTGTGATGAGACAGCAGCCTCTGTAGTGAAAAACGGCAGAGACGTGCTGTCTAATATTATTTCATCACAGATTGCATTACACACTTTGTATGGGGGCGTGGTTCCAGAAATTGCATCAAGAAAACACATTGAAAAGATTAATCAGGTAATTAATGAAGCATTAACGGTGGCGGATAAAACGTTAAGTGAAATAGATGCCATTGCAGTGACCTATGGTCCGGGTCTTGTGGGTGCCCTTTTAGTAGGTGTTTCAGCAGCAAAAGCAATTAGCTTTGCGGCAGATATTCCACTAGTAGGGGTACATCATATCGAGGGCCACGTAAGTGCCAACTACATAGAAAACAAGGAGCTAGAGCCTCCGTATATATGTCTGATTGCATCAGGTGGACATTCGCACTTAGTGTTAGTAAAGGATTATGGCGAATATGAAATTATAGGTCGTACCAGAGATGATGCGGCAGGGGAAGCCTTTGATAAGGTGGCAAGAGCGATTGGTCTTGGATATCCAGGAGGACCGAAAATAGATAAGCTATCAAAAGAAGGAAATCCAGATGCCATTCGCTTTCCGAGAGCCAAGGTGGAGGATTCTGATTATGATTTTAGCTTTAGTGGTTTAAAATCAGCAGTGCTTAATTATCTAAATGGTTGTCAAATGAAGGGCGAAACCATTGTGGAGGCAGATGTAGCGGCTTCCTTCCAAAAGGCAGTTATTGAAGTGTTGGTAGAGCATTCAGTGCAAGCTGTGAAGAAATATGGTTATGATAAGTTTGCTATTGCCGGTGGGGTGGCATCCAATTCTTCTCTAAGAGCAGCTTTTGAGGAAAGGTGCGAGAAAGAGGGGATTTCCTTTTACCATCCATCGCCTATTTATTGTACAGATAATGCAGCTATGATTGGTGTGGCAGGTTACTATGAGTATATAAAAGGGACTAGACATGGGTATGATTTAAATGCGGTGCCGAATTTAAAATTAGGAGAACGCTAACATGGAAAAGAAAAGGTGTATAGCTGTTGTCTTGGCAGCAGGAGCAGGAAAAAGGATGAATAGTAAGGTGGCAAAGCAATATCTTTTACTAAAGGATAAGCCTGTTATTTACTATGCACTACACGCTTTTGAGGATGCACCGCTTATTGATGACATTATTTTGGTGGTAGGGAAGGGTGAAATTTCCTTTTGCCAAGAAGAAATTGTAAATAAATTTGATTTTAAAAAAGTAAAATCTGTTATAGAAGGCGGCGAAGAACGATATTTTTCTGTTTGGAAGGCTCTGGAACATATAAAAAGCAACCAAGAAGAAGCTTCGGAAGAATATGTTTTTATTCATGATGGAGCAAGACCTTTTCTTTCGGAAGAAATCATAAACGATACCTACGAGGCAGCGCTACTGCATGGTGCTTGCGTAGCAGGGATGCCGGTAAAAGATACCATAAAGATTGCAGATGAAGATGAGTTTGCAAAAGAAACGCCCAAACGCAGTAGCGTATGGGCAGTTCAAACTCCACAAGTATTTGATTTCTCCTTAATCTATTTGGCATATGATAAGCTAATGGAACAGCTCGAAGAGCTAACGGAAGCGGGTACACAGATAACAGATGATGCAATGGTGGTAGAAACCATGTTGAAAAAACCTGTCAAACTAGTAAAAGCTTCTTATCTTAATATGAAAATCACGACTCCTGAGGATATTGCTATTGCAGAAAGCCTTATGTAGTCCCGTAGAGGTGACCATTGTATTCTCCAAGCATGGTTTCCTCTATTTTTTTCATAAATACAACTACATCATTACTGCCAAAGACAAATTCCATATGAACAGAGCCGATGGCGGTATCAATAAGATGACTCTTTATATAGAAGGTATTTGCTTCAATCCATGTGCCACTGGTAGCACATGTAAAACCATATGCAGGGAAAGAACCTGCTTTACAATGGTCAAGTCCAAATTCTAATTCGCATTCTTTATCCTTATAGGAGTAAGTAAGAACGCCCTCATTTCCATTAAAACGCAACTGAAAGGAAGTAAAACCAGCAGGATTTGCTGCAAAGGTATAAGTTTTATCCTTGATATCTTCACATACATTGGAAGAAACGGAATTTGTTAACTTGCTTAATGGCTGTATATAAAGGTTTTCTAAATAATTAGAAGAGACTGTAGCAGCTGAAGGTGTATCAAGTGCAGGTAGAATCTCCTCATAAAAGCTATTATAGATAAATTGATTGCCACCACCCATACCTTGGGTATCAGCGGTAGTAACACAAATCAAATCATAATCAGGTAAGCAGATAGCAAGCTGACCACCCATACCATAACAAACGAAGCCATTGTGCTGAGTGCGCCAAATTTGATAGCCATAACCTTGCATTTCGCTGATGACTGGCCCGGTCAAAGGGTTTGGTGTTAAGTTACTAACGGCATCTTTAACAAATTTCTGAGGTAAAAGCTGTTTCCCTTCCCAATTTCCTTCTTGCATCAATAACTTTCCTAATAAAAGTAAGTCCATAGGAGTACACATCAGACCACTTCCACCTTGAAAATCGCCCCATTCATTCTTTAATACATAAGATTCCTCAGACCAGCCGATTTCACGTAGTGCTCTTTTCTTCAAGAAATCTAGCATTGGTTCACCACTTAAGCGTTCAACAAGCTTACAAAGGACGTGGGCGGCAGAGGTATCGTAGTGAAAAACGGTTCCAGGCTTGTGAGAAGGTGGGGTATTAAAAAAGCTTTCTACCCATTCGGTAGGTCCATTATACTTAAAAGTAGTAGAAGCATGACAGGTGCGCATCATTAACATGTTACGTATGGTCATGGTAGCAATCCATGGGTGCGGATTCGCAGGCAACTTTTCAGGAAAATACTTAATAATAGGGTCATCTAAGGATAACAGGCCATCATCCTCCAAAATTCCAATGGCCAGTGCATTTAAGGTTTTACATATGGAAAACATACGATGAAGCGTATCTTTCTGATATGGTGCATAATATCCCTCGGTAACAAGCTTTCCATGTCTCATAAGGAGAACACTGTGCATTGGTACATGTGAAGCTTCTAATTTTAAAAAAAAGCGTTTTATGGCTTCCTCTGGAATGCCAACACTTGAAGGTAAAGCGGTTTCAATCATATTTGACCTCTCTTCTATATTATTTTATTCTCGTACATTACTTGGAGGAACTCCAAAGGTTTTCTTAAATACTCTACGGAAAGTGTTAGGATTGTTATAACCAACAGCTAGGTAGAGCTCATTCAAACTAATATTTGTTTCTTTAATTAATCTCATGGCCTCGCTCATGCGGATATTTTCTAAATAAATAGAAAAGTTTGCCCCTGTTTTTTCCTTAAACATATGAGAAAAATATGTTTCTGAAATCTGAAACTCATCAGATATTTTATTTAAGCATAAGGAAGGATCTTTATAATTTTGTATAATGTACTTTTCAATTGTAGTTGCTAAATTGCTGTCCTGACTTTCACTAACAAATAGCTTGCATAGAGTTAAGGCTAAATCCTCACATAGCTTAAAGGAAAGATGCTCGTTGAAAAGCTTGTCTAGATTATCAATAGCTTCCTTTGGAGTATTGCTTGGAAGTGCAAATCTTGCTCTTAGCAAGGAATTACGGATATCGGAAAGCAAAAATTTTAGTAAGTTGATAGGTAAAGAACGTTCTTCAATATTTTCTTCGTGAATCAAGTTAAAAAGTTCAAGTACCTGAGAGGCATTTCCGGTAGTAATAAAGTGAATGAGCTTGGTAGAAATCTCGGGTGGGTAGTAAAAGACATTAGAGTCCTTCTTAATAAATTCATACGGGTAGAAAATGTAGTTTTTGGTAGTGTAACTAACTGCTTCGACAGATTGCTGATAGGATTCCCACAAATTCACAAGGCTGTCGGTATTCTTACCAATGCTAGCAAAGAGCCATATGCCATAGGTATCTAAGAGGTAATCGTGCAATCTTAGAACCAAATCCTGTATTTTCATAATGAAAGAATCGGATTCGCTAGCCTCACATGAAAGTAAAACAGCATAGGTTCGATCGGAAGGACTGTACTGATATAGAGGGGTTCCTAAATAACTTTGCAATGCATCATAGATAACATTGTTAAAATCTTCAGGATTACTAAAATTCATACCAGATCCGACTTCGTATTCACCGGAATTATTATAGGCCACAATATATAAAACGTTATAGGTAAGATCATCACCTTTTATATTTAAGAAATCCTTAACATAAAGAGCCTCATCTTCGGAGGTTAATGTTCCAGTAAAAATTTGCTTTATATAGGAAGTACAAATAATAGGTCTTTGGCTATCCACGACTTCCTGTAAATGATTTTGTGCATCCACAGCGCCTTGCAATTCAATTCCAAGCTCGACAATTGGTCGCACGTTTCTACGAGAAAAGAAAGTAACTAAAAAGCCGCCAGCAAAAAGTGCAACAGCAAAAATAAACATATATAATCTCTGATACCAAATAATATTGGAAGTGGCTTCAAAAGAAGGGAAACCATAGTAATAGGTATTTCCAGACACGGGAGACGTATATTTGCCTACAGTGTGGGAGATGGAATTATAATTAATGCTTGCAAAATCATTTGCATAGTTTAAATTCTGTAATTTTTCAATGGTAAGTTCTTCCATAGAAGGATCCCTTAGTGCTAAAAACGGAGTGTCATTAGCATTGGATGCAAAAACAAAGCTAAATTCTGCATTCTCTGGGGAATAGTCGAATAAATTCATAAGCTTTTCGCCGTCAATTACAAAGCAAACCACCCCATTGGCTTTTAAATAGAAAATATCATCTAAATTAATCACATACATATAGAATTCTTTGCTTGAAGTAGGGATAAGCTTATTCATAGGGATAAAAGTATTATAATAGGAAGCATCTGTTAAATAATCAAGCCAAGGAACATATTGCTTTGGCGGATATCCTTTGATTCCAGTAAAGAAAAGCTCCTTTTGGGTAAAATAATTAGGGGAAACAATATATCCCGTGTTTCTAAGTAGGATATAAACCTCACTAATTGGTAATAATGACTCGGGATATACGTCTACAGCAAGGGAATCTTTTACCGCGGCACCTAGTTGATAGAACTCTTTGGCTGGTGCTTTATGGTTTAAGAGCTGTCTAAACTTGTTGTCTTGCAATAATTGCTTGCAGTACACGTTCATAATAGCTTCGTCTTTTTCGTATAATTCGACATTACTCATAAGAATGGCTTGACTCTGTGTGTTATATGAGTTTCGCATGCTGCGGAATGTAGAATAATACAAAAAGAAAAATAAAATCATAATAATAAGCAAAAAGATGCTGTAAGAGGTTACCATTTTCAGCATGAAGTTATTGTTTTGTGTTGTGGAATTTGTATTGTTTTGGTTGTGTTTTATGTTCAAAATCACGGATGATCTCTCCTGCTCGTATTAAACTTGAATAATAAAGTATAGTTATTGTAACAGTTTTGAACAAAAAATACAACATGTAAGTGCTTTCATAAATGCAGTAAACATGAGGGTTTCGCAAAGGTGACAACAAAATATGTATGCGACCGCAAATTTTGAAAGTTGTTTTTTTTATGGACAGATGATAAGGTAAACGCAAGTCGAGGGATTGCCCCTTGAACTAATAAAATTTATTTCCAAAATTTAGGGAGGAAAAAAATGAAGAAAAAAGTATTATCTTTACTTTTAGCAACAGCAATGGTATTTTCATTAGCTGCTTGTGGAACAGAAAAAGCACCTGTAGCTACAGATAAGAGCACAGGCGAAAGCAAAGCTGAGGAATCAGTTGCAGTAGTTGAAGACTACAAATTAGAAACAATCAAAATGGTTGTTAATGGAACACTTACAGCTAACCTAGAAAATGGTCAAGCTGAATTCGAAAAACAGTGGGAAGATGCAGTTGGTGTTGATCTTGTTATCCAGCAGTTAGACCACAGTGGTTATGTTGATGCAGTTGGTCGTTTATTTGCAGGCGGTGACTACCCAGACGTTATCTTAATGTCTGCTGATATGTATGCACAGTATGCTCCTACAGGATTACTTTGGGACATGACAGAAGCTTACAACAACGCTGAATTCCAGGCTAGAATGACAGCTCCAGAAATCAACGAAGGCTTAAAAGTTGGCGGTAAATTATACGGTTTCGCACCTGCTTATGGTAATGGATGTGTAACATTCGTTAAAAAAGCTTGGTTAGATGCAGTTGGTTTAAGTGCAGACGATATCAAAACTTTTGATGATTACTATGATATGTTAGTTAAATTTACTAACGAAGATCCAGATGGAAACGGCGTAAAAGATACTTATGGTGTTGGCGCAGCTGGTTTCTTAGGATTCGAAGCTCCATACATCAACTACCTACCTGAATTCTATCAGGATGCTTATCCAGCATTTACACAGGATGCAGCTGGTGTTTGGTATGATGGATTTAACACAGACGCTACAAAAGCAGCTTTATTAAGATTACAGAAAGCTTACGATGATGGCGTTATCGATCCTGAAACATTAACAATGGGAACAAAAGACGTTCGTGAAAAATACTGGTCACAGAATCAAGCTGGTTCTGCTGGTGCTTTCACATACTGGGCTGGTACATGGAATCAGACAATCGTTGATAACCTAACAAAAAACAGCGTTGACGCTGAAATCGTTACATTAAAACCTATCGCAGAAGTTGGCGCATACCTTAACAGAGAAGCTCCAGTTTGGTGTATTATCGATGATGGTATCGACAATGGACGTGAACAAGCTATCTTTGATGCATTCATTGACACAATGATGGATGGTGACGTTGTTCAGACATTATGGACATACGGTGCAGAAGGTCTTCACTGGTCAACAGCAGCTGAAACACTTGTTCAGACTACAGATCCTGTAAAAGAAACTACTTTCGAAGAAGGCCAGTTCCACTTAAGATTAAATCCTAACGATTCTTCTTCTTACTGGAAAAAGAATGCAATGGATCCAGCATTCGTTGTTTGTCCTTTAACAAATGGTTTCGTATCTGCTACAGATATCGTTACAGAAAACAATGCATTCTTTACAGCTAACGCTAAGAACGCACCTCGTTCAGCATCTTGTGAAACAATCACAAATGAAGGCGCTGGTATCACAGAAGTTCAGACTAAAGTTATCACAGAAGTTATTACAAACGGTGGTGATGTTGATGAATGGATGCAGTACTATGTTGACAAAACAGAAAAACTTGTTGAACAAATCTTAACAGAATTAAATGCAGCTGAATAATTAGCTGATAGTTTTAAAAACTTAAATAGAATGGACTGTCCTACCACCTTCGTGGTGGGGCAGTTATTCTAAAGTTTATAGTTTAAGGTAGTAAATGGTATTTAAACTTATTTGATGGATTGTACTTTTGAGGAAGAACACAGAAAGGAATTAGAGTATGGGCAAGAAAGAAGCGCAGGCTGGTACGGTACAAGTTGTACGTAAGCCCTTAGGAAAGAGAATATGGAACCACAGAGGTTTTTACATTATGTTTTTACCCGTGGCAATTTTCCTTATTATTATGCACTATTGGCCAATGTTAGGTATTAAATGGTCACTCTATGATTATCGCCCAGTAGGAACTCCTACTTTTGTTGGATTAAAACATTTTCAAAAATTATTTGCAGAGGAAGCTTTTTGGAACTCCTTTAAGAACACACTTGAGCTTAGTGTATTGAAGCTAATAATTACAACATTTACAGCAGTTGTTGTATCCATATTTTTAAACGAAATGATGAATTTAACTGCAAAGAAATTCTTGCAGACAATTATATATTTACCTCACTTTATGTCATGGGTAGTAGTTGCTTCTATCTTTAGTTTATTCCTATCTCCATCTAGCACTGGTATGGTTAACGGTCTACTTAGAGATTGGGGTATTTTACAAGAAGGACAAAAGAACATTTACTTTATGGCGAGCACCGCTTGGTGGAGACCTATCTTCTATATTATTAATATATGGAAAGAAACAGGTTGGGGAACAATTATTTTCTTAGCTACCTTAGCTGGTATTAGCCCTGAACAGTATGAAGCAGCTGATATTGATGGTGCATCACGTTTCCAGAAGATGTTATACATCACAGTTCCAGCATTATCAAGTACAATTATTACCGTATTGATTCTAAACCTTGCAAAGGTTATGAACATGTTCGAATCCGTATTCGTACTTTATAACCCAGCAGTTTATGATGTAGCAGACGTAGTATCTACCTATATTTATCGTCAGACATTTGCTCAGGCAATGCCTAACTATGGTTACTCTACGGCGGTTGGTTTATTTAAGTCACTAGTAGGTTGTGTTTTGGTTGTCGTATGTAACTGGGCAAGTAAAAAGACACGTGGCCGCGGTATTGTATAGGAGGATAGCACATGGCTAAGAATACGAATCAAGCGGTTTACAGAAAACCGAAGAAAAAAATACAGTTATTTAATGTAATTAACTATATAGTATTTATCATAGTTGGTATTGTAATTATGGTACCTATTTGGAAAGTTATCGTAGACTCCTTGGATGCATACGGTGTTTACCAGTTTCGCTTATGGCCTACTAAATTTTCAATTGAAGGTTACAAGGCTATTCTAGAAACCAAGCAGCTTTACCAACCATTTATTAACTCTATTTACTCTACATTATTGGGTACACTGTTAGGTTTGGTACTATCAACACTTGGTGGATATGTACTTATTCAGTTTGAGATGCCAGGACGTAATGCACTTGCATATTTCTTACTATTTACCATGATTTTCTCAGGTGGTATGATTCCTGAATACTTGGTAATGAGACAATTAGGTTTAGTTAACAATCTATGGGTTGTTATTTTGAAACATGGTATTAATGTTTATAACGTAGTTCTTATGCGAAACTTCTTTGAAGGTATTCCGGCAGGACTATTTGAAGCAGCTAAAATTGATGGATGTTCTCCAATGGGAATTTTCTTTAAAATCGTATTACCACTTTCAAAAGCAGCATTAGCATCAATTGGTCTTATGTTCGCAGTAGGTGTATGGAATGACTATACAACTGTAAAGATTTACATTACAGACCCTTTGCAGACAAACTTCCAGTATAAGCTAAGAAATATTATTATGGATGGTGATACGCCGAACACAGGATATATTGTTTCGGAGAGTACCTTATATAATGCGGCCATTATGTCTGCAATTATACCATTTATGATTATTTATCCATTCTGCCAGAAATACTTTGTTAAAGGTGTTAATATTGGTGCAGTAAAAGAATAAAAATATTTCCGTTAAATAAGGAAGTAATTTGAAAGGGAAACTTCAGTCATAGTGAGCGGAGGTTTCCCTTTTTTATAGGAAAAAGACGAGTCTGAAGATACAGACGGAGGGAGCAGCAATGAGAAAAATTTTTTGGGCAGGAGATTCTACTGTTCAAACAAATGATATAACTACATATCCTCAAACGGGAATTGGTCAGGTTTTTAGTCTATATACAAAACCTGATGTGGTTATTATTAATCATGCAAAAAACGGGAGAAGTACAAAAAGCTTTATTGATGAAGGCAGATTGGAAGACATAGATGGAGAAATTGGTGAGGGTGATTATCTTTTTATTCAGTTTGGTCATAATGATGAAAAAAATGAGGATCCCACTAGATATACAGAACCTTTTTCAACCTTTATGGATAATCTAAAAATCTACATAGATGTAGCAAAAAAGCACGGAGCTAATCCCGTGCTAATTACACCGTTAGAAAGAAGATGCTTTGTGGATGCAAAACACCTGGGAATGGGTGCGCATTCTGACTACGTTGCGGCAATGAAACAGACAGCAGAGCAATGTAAGGTTCCGCTAATAGACTTATATAGTATGAGTAGAATGGAAATGAAGAAGGCTGGGAAATCATTTAGCAAGAAATGGTTTATGAATTTTTCGGCAGAGGAATATCCTAACTACCCAGATGGTAAAAAGGATAATACACATTTAAGATATGAAGGAGCAATTGCTTTTGCAGGCTTAGTGGCAAAAGGACTCCGTGAGCTAGATGGAATTTATGCAGATTTACTTATAGAATAGAGGCATAGGAAGATGACACTTTTAAAAGCAATATTAGAAGAAAACTTAGAAGAGGTAAAACGCCTGTTGGTTTTAGATCCTCCAATCATTGATGAAAAGGATGAGGATGGTTTACCGATGAGTTTTGTTGCGGCTAAAACAGGGAATCTTCCTATTATTATGTATATTGTGGAATATTCAAGGGCAAGCATGAATGTGGTAGACGACACAAACGCTAATATTTTGCATATGGCAACCCAAAGCGGAAAGCTAGAAGCTGTAAAGTATTTGGTAGAGAAGGTTGGAATGTCTCCCCTTAGTGCGGATAAGGAGCTTATAACTCCATATGATATTGCCCATGAAAAGAAATATACTGATATTGAGCAGTATTATGAAGGCATAGTAGGCTTTGCGTACGAGGATGCATATCGTAATCCGATTCGTACCGGTATGTTTCCTGATCCATCAATAGTTAGAGTGGGGGAAGATTACTATATGGTAAATTCCTCCTTTATTTTCTTTCCTTGTATTCCGATATCCCATTCCAAAGATTTGATTCATTGGAATATCATTGGATATGCAGTAACCAACCCCGATTGGGCTATGTTAGATGAATTAGAGGGTGGGAGGGGCTATTGGGCGCCTGACATTTCTTTTTATGAAGGAAGGTTTTATATAGCAGCAACCTATCGTTTAAATGATACAGGTACTATCTATAGAAAACAAATGGTGGTATCATCGGATAAGCCAGAAGGACCATATTCAGAGCCAGTTTTCTTAGATGAAGATGGTATTGATCCATCTATTTTCAATGATGATGATGGCAGACGCTATATGCTTTTAAATAGAGGTGCAAGGATATTTGAGTTAAGCCATGATGCAAAGGAACAGATATCAGAAGCGAGCCTCTTATATTATGGTGACTATAAAAGGGCTCCAGAGGGTCCACATTTGCTCAAAAAAGATGGTTTTTATTATCTCTTTGAAGCAGAGGGCGGAACGGGTATGGGGCATCGAATTACGGTATCTAGGTCTAAAACCCTTATGGGAAATTACCAGCCTTGCCCATATAATCCAATTATGCGCCAAGAGGACGCTGGTGCGGCGATACAAAGATGTGGTCATGGAAAACCTGTTTGTACACAAAATGGGGAATGGTATATGGTGTATTTGTGTGGCCGAATGATAGGAGAGGGTTATAGTATTCTAGGACGTGAGACAGCCATAGATAAAATAGAATGGACAGCCGACGGCTGGCCGATTGTGAATGGATTAAAAGGTCCGAGTGCACTACAAAGACGTCCTAACCTACCTCAAGATAAGAAGAGCATAGAAGCAAATGAGGTGCTTTTAGAGAATGAAAAATTGTCTTTAGAGTGGGTAACACCACGTCCACCTGTAGAAGGGGCAGTGTATGTAGAAGATAAGGTGCTACATATAAAAGGAAGCAGACTACCACTTTCCGACGTGGGAGCAAGAAATATTGTTTTAAGAAGACAAAAGGATTTTTGCTTTGAGGCAGAAACTGGGGTGAGCCTACAAGAGATGAAATTAGATCAGGAAGTAGGTTTGATTTGCTATTATGATGAAAATACGTGGGTTACATGTGGCATAATAAAAGAAGATGACTATTATTTCCAAGTAAAAGAGCATATTGGAGATTTGGACCTTATTCATGGCAAAACAATTTTACCAAAACGTTTGAAAGAAAATATGGGACAACTTCTTAATATAAAAGTAAATACAAAATATTTAGAGCGAACATTTGAAGTGTCTTGGGAACAAGACGGCAAAAATGAAAAAATTGAAATTGCAAAATTAGACAATATTTACTATTTATGTGACGAGGGGCTGGCAAAAGGTAAGAGATTTACAGGTGCAATGCTTGGTATGTATGCCTATGCAGGTGCGGAAAATTACGAGGCTAAGTTCCATAAATTCAGCTATTGTAGCAATTTTCAAAAAAACAAATAAAAAAACGAAAAAAGTGGTTGACACCATACCCCTTTTTTGTTAATATAAGTCTTGCGCTGGTCACAGTGCAACGCACGGAGAGGTATCGAAGTGGTCATAACGAGGCGGTCTTGAAAACCGTTTGTCCGCAAGGGCGCGTGGGTTCGAATCCCACCCTCTCCGCTGGAGATTGTATCTCCTTCGGTAAAAAATGAAACAAGTTTTCAATTAGAAAAATTGCTCCGCAAGGATTCAAAATTGACAAATGCAAATCAGCTAAGTTTGGAGAAGTACCCAAGAGGCTGAAGGGACACCCCTGGAAAGGGTGCAGGTCGTTAATAGCGGCGCGAGGGTTCAAATCCCTCCTTCTCCGTTGGTAATTTTCAAACAACGATTACCGAGTAAGTTGTAACTTAATAATAAGTAGACAACAAGAACCTTGACAAGTAAACAGTAATGCAACCCTGAAAATTCTAACGAGAATTATTCAGAACAAACGTTATCTTAATTGATAACAAAAACCAAAAACGGTAAAACGGAAAAAGAAATTGCTAGTTGTGATTTCTGAGAGATTTAAACTTTTATATGAGAGTTTGATCCTGGCTCAGGATGAACGCTGGCGGCGTGCTTAACACATGCAAGTCGAACGGAGTTATAC
>JAVBUZ010000004.1:0-6769 GCA_031554725.1 Lachnospiraceae bacterium
CAAATATTTTACCTGTTTCAGATTTGAGAAATTATAATGAAGTATTGAAAAACTGTCAGGTTGGTGAGCCTGTGTTTTTGACCAAAAATGGTAGAGGTCGATTTGTAGTTATAGATATTGAAGACTATGAACGTGAAAGGGCAGAAAGAAAACTGTTGGCAAAATTGCAGGAAGCCGAAGATGCTGTGAGTGATGGCAATGGCTGGCTGACATTAGAGGAACTAAAAGCCACTGTGAGAGAATAAATTATGATGAAAATACGGATTAATCCTCTAGTGGCGGTAGATTTAAAAAACATTAAGGAATATATTTCGGAAGACAACTCAGAGATGGCAATAAAAACAGTACAGGAAATATACAGTGAATTTGAGAATATACAAAGGTTTCCAAATATAGGAGCAGAGTTGTCTAAGAGAGTTAGTTTTAAAACGGATTATAAGTATATTGTTCATGGAAATTATGTTGTCCTATATAAAGTGGGAAAAGAGTTTGTAGAAATTTATCGGATAGTGAATAGATTTCAAGATATTACTAGTATTTTTTAACTTAGTATTAAGAATATTTATTTCTGTAAACATGTGCGAAGATAAATTTGATCCGCTTTCTAGAGTCTCGCAATCTCTTAAGGCAATAGTGGTATGTATGGTTTTTTTGAAATGCCATTAAAAATAGCTGTAATGCAAATAAAGATTCCCATAGAGCAGTTTTGAAAAATGCTGGTACTTAAAGTGTGTACTGTACACTTTTACGTACCATTGCATTTTTCTTTAAGCGAAAGCGGCTGCTCGGCGGAACTTTATTTGCATACAGCATCTTAATTAAGTTCAAAAATATATGCACCACTGCGGCTTCTTCTAAGCGCAAGCGTGCCCAAAGGGAAAGCAAATCAAATTTATCATTATTATATTACATAAACCTAAATATTCTCCCGAATCCTTATATCTACCGCTACATAGTTATACTCCTTATCAGGCAGACTTCCAGCCGTTAGATAGCTAAAGAGGATATCAAGCGGTTTACTTCCCTGCACACGAGGCTGCTGGCAAATGGTAGCGGCAATAATGCCCTGTTCAACAAGCTGTTTTGTGGTAGGAACCTTATCAAAGGCAAGTATTTTTATCTTGTCCTCAAGTTCAAGCGAGGTAACAGCACGACACCCACCATAAACACCACCGGCGGCAAAAAAGAGAGCATTTATTTCTGGGTGAGATTGCAAAAGAGCCATGGTTTTTTCGTAGCTTTCAAAGTCATCGTCATTATTTTCAACGGTTTCTACTATGTGAATGTGAGGATAGCTTGCAGTAACAGTGTTACAAAATCCAGAAATTCGTTCTGTATGGCAGAGAATGTTTGGGGAACCAGATACAATGCCTAGCTGTACTTGGCCCATAGTAATTAGATTCATTAAGCCAGCAGCAGTCTCGCCGGAATGAGTATAGTGACTTCCAACGTAGGCAATACGTTTGGAATTTTCAATGTCGGTATTTAGGGTTACCGTGGGAATGCCCAGCTCAAATAGATCATCAATACGCTCTCTTACGCGGTTGTCATTGTATGGAGCAATGGCTAAGCCATTAATTTCTTCCTCTAATAACTCATCGATTGCTTTTAATTGTTCTTCTATATCAAAGCGTATCTTCTTAATAACTACACTGCAGTTATAGTCAGAAAGCTCTTCTGCTTTATTTAATACACCTTTTATTACATCTTCAAAAAACGGGTTATCGGTAGAAAAAAGAATAACCCCAAGCTTTAGTTTTTTCTTCTGAGCTGCTAAAACAAGTCCAGCCTTGTTGGGGCGATAGTCTAGGGCTTTCGCTATCTCACGAATTTTTTCTGAGGTAGCAGAATTAACGGAGCCTCTATTATTTAACACTCTATCCACAGTGCCTCTGGACACGCCAGCTAGCTCTGCGATTTCCTTGATGGTAGCCATTTTTAACCTCCCTTGAATCACAAGTTCAAACTTATATATTGATATACCTTTTCATTCCATTCATTGAATGAAATCCCTCTTTGCTTCAGATAGTGCACCTTAGGAAACAGCTCTGTTGGTACTTTGTCTTGAATCTGTTTCTGGAACTGCTCTGGAACAATACATGCATATAAGTAATCATGTAAATCCAATTCTTCTTTAATTTTGATTGCATGGTAGCCATCAAACATACGGTTTGGATGATGCAATAGTTCGTCATACTTAAAATAGAACCGAATGCCAGCATCATATTGACCCTGTTCTAGCTCCTCCTGACTTGGAAAATTCATGGATAGCACCACATAATCTCCCACTGGATCAGCACCCCAGCCAAACATAATATATTCATAGTAATCTGCAGGATCACAGAAATGTGTGCCCTGCTTTTCGTTGTGTATCTCTTCTCCTGTTTTCCCACAAACTTTAGTTAGAGAAAGTAATTTACCACTTTTAAGAATCTGTCCAGCAGCCAAAACATCGGTTGCATGATACGCATATGGATTACTATAATCCTCCTGTATTATGGAAGAAGGCAGTGGATTCTTACTTGTAGTCGGTTGCTCAATGGCTGTTTGCACAGCGTTCCTTACAACATCATCTTCACAAACCACCTCTATTGGGCGTTGATAAACATTCTCGTATTTCACGAACTCCAGAATGGTTTCCCACTCACCTCTTGTTATATTAGGATAATCAACCAACTGAAAAAAATATGTATTTTCCCGAATGACAGTAAAGTTGTCTTTGTGTAACTGTAACTTCATTTTCATTCCCCCTTGATACCAAATAATAACTGCATTCCTTTCCAAATTAACATAATAGATATATAAAGTCAAATATAGAGCGTGCATTTACGTGCTTGCGCACGAAAATTGTGAAAATGACTAAATTATATAAAACAAAGACACAAAAAACCTAATAAAGTTGTGTATTATTACGAAAAATAAAGACCTACTTGATTTTCTGTGACAACCATACTATTATAAAAGTAACGTGCACGCGCACGCTTGTTTGAAACTGTAGAATCAGGACTTTGGAAACATGGAGGAATACTATATGCTATATATAGGTATTGATTTAGGAACCAGCGCTGTAAAGCTACTACTTATGGACGAGGCTGGCAAGATTCAAAAGATAGTATCAAAAGAGTACCCATTATTTTTCCCACACCCAGCTTGGTCAGAGCAAAATCCAGAGGACTGGTTTGAGCAGACCATGGAGGGACTAAAGGACTTACTTGAAGGAATGGATAAGTCTCAGGTTGCTGGCATTAGCTTTGGTGGTCAGATGCATGGACTTGTCATTTTAGATAAAGAGGATAAGGTAATCCGTCCAGCAATTCTTTGGAACGATGGCAGAACCTTTGAAGAATGCGATTACTTAAATAATGTAATAGGAAAAGAAAAGCTTTCAGAGTACACTGCAAATATTTCTTTTACAGGCTTTACAGCACCAAAGGTTTTATGGGTGAAAAATAAAGAGCCAGAAAATTTTGCACGTATTGAAAAGATTATGCTTCCTAAGGATTACATAGCATATAAGCTTACAGGAGTACACTGCACAGATGTTTCCGATGCGTCTGGTATGTTACTATTTGATGTAAAAAATAGATGCTGGTCAAAAGAAATGTGCGATATTTGTAGCGTAAAAATGGAGCAACTAGCAGCTATCTATGAAAGCTATGAAACTGTTGGAACACTTTTACCTGAAATAGCAAGTCAGCTTGGTGTTTCTGAAAATGTAAAGGTAGCAGCAGGTGCAGGTGATAATGCAGCAGCGGCTGTAGGAACGGGAACGGTTGGAGACGGAATGTGTAATATTTCCCTCGGTACAAGTGGAACCATTTTTATCTCATCTAAGAACTTTGGCGTAGATAGCAATAATGCATTACATTCCTTTGCACATGCGGACGGAAGCTATCATCTTATGGGATGTATGTTAAGCGCAGCATCCTGCAACAAATGGTGGATGGATGACATTGTTGGTACAAGCGATTATAAAAAGGAACAAGCAGGCATTACAAAATTAGGCGAAAATCATGTGTACTTTTTACCATATTTAATGGGAGAGCGTTCTCCTCACAACAATCCAAATGCAAGAGGTACCTTTATTGGAATGACAATGGATACTAGTCGTGAGGATATGACTCAGGCTGTGCTTGAAGGTGTTGCCTTTGCTCTTAGGGATTCCTTTGAGGTTGCAAAATCTCTTGGAATTAAAATAGAGAGAACAAAGATTTGTGGTGGCGGTGCTAAGAGTCCATTATGGAAGAAAATTATTGCCAACGTATTAAATCTAAAAGTAGATATGATTGAGAGCGAAGAAGGACCTGCAATGGGTGGAGCGATGCTTGCAGCAGTAGCTTGCGGCGAATACGAAAGTGTAGAGCAGATAGCTGCTAAAATGGTAAAGATTGTTGATACCGTTGAACCAGAGGCTGAGCTTGTTGCAAAATACGATGCGCAGTATGCTAAATTTAAAGAAATTTATCCTGCATGCAAGCCTCTATATGATTTGATTCACTAAATTTTGAAGGGAGTAGGTAATTAAGATGGAGATTTTAAGTATAAGAGATGCAGCATTTGAACAATATGGCCGAATTATAGACAATATTGATTTTACTACTTTAGTAGATGAACTAAAAAACACCCCAATTCCAGAAGGTGTTGCATATGAGCCTGCCGTAAAAGAATTGGAAGATCTAGCTGTGATGCAGGAAATATCTAAAGTTGCTTATGGCGAGATGCCAATTCAAATTGGATATTGCAATGGGCATAATACCATGTTAAATGCGCTGGAATATCACAGAGATTCAGAAATTAATGTGGCAGCAACAGATGCAGTTTTAATGCTTGGGCTATTACAAGAAGTGGAAGCAGATTTTACATATGATACTTCAAAAGTAAAAGCATTCTTTGTTCCTGCTGGAATGGCAGTTGAAGTATATGCAACCACCTTACATTATGCACCATGTCATGTTGAAGAGGGCGGATTTCAGGTGGCGATTATTTTACCAAAAGGAACAAATTATCCACTACAAGGCAAGCATGCAAAAGTAGAAAAAGATGTTGTTAATGAAGATGCACTAATTACTGCTGTTAATAAGTGGCTTATTGGCCACGAAGATGGCGGATTAGATAAAGGTAGCTTTTTAGGATTAAAGGGAAAAAACCTTTGCTTAAATGATTAATTAAAAATAGGAGGATATTATCATGATGAATTTACCACAAATTAAAGTGGGTGTTGTGGCAGTAAGCCGCGACTGCTTTCCAGAGTCTTTATCAGTAAACAGAAGAAAGGCACTTATGGCTGCTTATACCAAAAAGTATGGCACAGAAGGTGTTTACGAATGTCCAGTTTGTATCGTAGAAAGCGAAATACATATGGTTCAGGCTTTAGAAGATATTAAAGCTGCTGGCTGTAATGCACTTTGCGTATACCTAGGAAACTTTGGACCAGAAATTAGTGAAACCTTATTAGCAAAACATTTTGACGGACCTGCAATGTTTATCGCAGCAGCAGAAGAATCTCAGGGCGATTTAATGGATGGCCGTGGTGATGCTTACTGTGGTATGCTTAATGCAAGCTATAACTTAAAGTTACGTAATGTAAAAGCATACATCCCAGAATATCCAGTAGGTGATGCTGAAAAATGTGCAGATATGCTTAATGAGTTTTTACCAATTGCAAGAGCAATCGTTGGTCTTTCTGACTTAAAGATTATCAGCTTTGGTCCTAGACCACTTAACTTCCTTGCATGTAATGCACCTATCAAACAGTTATACAACTTAGGCGTTGAAATTGAAGAAAACTCAGAGCTTGACTTGTTTGAAGCATTCAACAAACATGCAAATGACCCTCGTATTCCAGCTAAGATGAAAGAAATGGAAGAAGAATTAGGTGATGGAAATCTAAAACCTGAAATCCTTCCTAAATTAGCACAGTACGAGCTTACACTATTAGATTGGGTTGAAGCTCATAAGGGCTATAGAAAATATGTTGCAATCGCTGGCAAATGCTGGCCTGCATTCCAGACACAGTTTGGCTTTGTTCCTTGCTACGTAAACAGCCGTCTAACAGGAATGGGTATCCCAGTTTCTTGTGAAGTAGATATTTATGGTTGTCTAAGCGAGTACATTGGTGCATGTGTAAGTGAAGATGTTGTTACTTTACTTGATATCAACAACAGCGTTCCAGCAGATATGTATGAAGAATCTATCAAAACACAGTATGACTATACACAGGAAGATACTTTCATGGGCTTCCACTGTGGAAATACATGTACAAAGAAATTAGCTGCTTGTAGCATGAAGTATCAGAAAATCATGGCAAGAAACCTACCAGAAGAAGTAACACAGGGTACACTTGAAGGAGATATTGCTCCTGGAGATATTACATTCTACCGTTTACAGAGCACTGCAGATTGTCAGCTTCGTGCTTACATTGCACACGGTGAAGTTCTTCCAGTAGCTACAAAATCTTTCGGTGGTATCGGCGTATTCGCTATTCCAGAAATGGGAAGATTCTATCGCCACGTACTTATCGAAAAGAACTATCCACACCATGGTGCGGTAGCATTTGGTCACTACGGCAAGGCATTATACGAAGTATTTAAATACATCGGTGTTCCTGTAGAGGATCTAAACTTCAATCAGCCAAAGGGCATGATGTATCCTACAGAGAATCCATTTGCATAAAACTATGAAAATCTTGGTAATTTTATGCATTTTAAACAATTATTAACAGAAGTGCTTGAAAAAATTATGGTAATTATGTATCATATTCAAAAAATAA
>JAVBUZ010000196.1:0-6744 GCA_031554725.1 Lachnospiraceae bacterium
AGAATATATGGAAAGTTATAATCCAGAGTATGTCTTGATTTTATCAGGAGATCATATATACAAAATGGATTATGAAGTAATGCTTGACTTCCACAAAGCCAATAATGCAGATGTTACCATTGCAGTTATGCCAGTTCCGATGGAAGAGGCTAGTCGTTTCGGCGTTGTAATTGCAGACGAAGAGGGCAAAATCTTAGACTTTGAAGAAAAACCAGAAAATCCTAGAAGTAACCTAGCTTCTATGGGTATTTACATTTTTAACTGGAAGACATTAAAAGAATCATTAGTAGCCATGGCTGAACAACCAGCACTTGACTTTGGAAAGCATGTCATACCATATTGTCATCAAAAAGGACAACCATTATATACTTACGAGTTTAATGGATATTGGAAGGATGTAGGAACGCTCAGTTCATATTGGGAAGCAAATATGGAGCTGATCGATATTGTTCCAGAATTTAATCTATATGAAGAATACTGGAAGATATATACCAAGAGTGAAATTTTACCACCTCAGTTTATTTCAGCAGATAGTGTTATTGAAAGAAGTATTATTGGGGAAGGCTCTACCATTTATGGAGAGGTATACAACTCAGTTATAGGCTGTGGTGTAACGATTGGTAAGGGGACCGTAGTTAGAGACTCTATTATCATGAACCGCACAGAAATAGGTGAGGAATGTGAAGTAAATAAAGGAATCATTGCAGAAAATGTAGTAATTGAGGACAAGGCTAAATTGGGAATTGGCGAAGAGGCAGACAATGAAACCGCTCCTCATATCTACAATAGTGGACTTGTAACAATCGGAGAAAAATCAGTAGTTCCAGCCGGAGTAACCATTGGAAAGAATACGGTTGTTTCAGGTGTTACGACAAAAGAGGATTACGAAAATTCCAGCCTCGCAAGCGGAAAATCTTTAGTTAAGGCAGGTGAATAAGAGTGAGAGCAATTGGAATCGTTTTAGCAGGTGGTAATAATCATCGCATGAAAGAACTATCACAGAAACGTGCAATTTGTGCGATGCCAGTAGCAGGTAGCTATCGCAGCATAGACTTTGTATTAAGTAATATGTCTAATTCACGCGTACAAAAGGTTGCAGTATTTACACAGTACAATGCTAGAAGTCTTAATGAACACTTAAGTTCATCGAAATGGTGGGATTTTGGACGTAAACAAGGCGGACTTTTTGTATTTACACCAGCAGTTACTGCAGAAAATACAAATTGGTATCGTGGCACAGCAGATGCTATCTATCAAAACCTATCATTTTTAAAAAACTCTCATGAGCCATATGTTGTAATTGCATCTGGTGATGGCGTTTATAAAATGGACTTTAATAAGGTGTTAGAGTACCACATACAGAAAAAAGCAGATATAACAGTAGTTTGCAAGGATGTGAGTATGGATAGCGGAGTGGAACGTTATGGAACCATTCGTATGAACGAAGAAAGTAGAATAGAAGAATTTGAAGAAAAACCATTAGTTGCAAGAAGCAGTACGATATCTTGTGGAATTTATGTTATCCGTAGAAGACAGCTTATCGAAATGATTGAACGCTGTGCGGAAGAGGATAGATATGATTTCGTAAAAGATATTCTAATTCGTTATAAAGATGTAAAAAGAATTTATGGATATAAGACCAACGAATATTGGAAGAATATTGCTTCTGTAGATGACTATTTCCATGCAAACATGGACTTCTTAAAGCCAGAAGTAAGAGACTATTTCTTCAAACAATATCCAGATATTTACTCTAAGGTGGATGATTTACCACCTGCAAAATATAATGTTGGGGCACAGATTAAAAACAGTCTTATTTCTAGTGGATGTATTATTAATGGAACAGTAGAAAATTCTGTTGTATTTAAGAAAAGCTATATTGGGAATAATTGCACTATCAAAAATTCTATCATTTTAAATGATGTTTATATAGGTGATAATACCTACATTGAAAATTGTATTGTTGAGAGTAGAGATACGATACGCGCGAACTCTTATCATTATGGTGAAAATGACATTAAAATAGTGGTAGAACGAAATGAAAGATATGTGATTTAATAAGCAAGATCTGACAGAAGGGGGCACACAAATGCAAATTACAGATGTTCGTGTTCGCAAGATCACGAAAGAAGGCAAGATGAAAGCAATTGTATCCATTACTATTGATGATGAGTTTGTTGTTCATGACATCAAGGTGATAGAGGGAGAAAAAGGATTATTTATTGCGATGCCTAGTAAGAAGGCAACCGATGGCGAGTATAGGGACATTGCTCATCCAATTAATTCCTCTACAAGAGATTCCATTCAAAAAATTGTACTGGGTGCATATGAGCAGGCACTATTGGAACCAGACGAAGCAGAAAACTAAAAAAGGTATTTAAGTGATTAGAAAACGGACATGATAATAAAACATCATGTCCGTTTTAGATTAGGATGGAAAATAGATGGAGAAGTGTGGTATACTCAGCGATAGAAATAGCAATAGGAGAAAGGCATGGTTTGCTCATGTATATAATTGTAGGTTTGGGAAATCCCAAGAGAGAATATGAAAATACAAGACATAATATTGGATTTGACGTCATAGAAACAATAGCAAGGCAGGAAAATATTTCTGTTATTGAAAAAAAGCATAAAGCAATTATTGGAAAAGGAATGATTGGTGGTCAAAAGGTGATTTTGGCAAAGCCACAGACATATATGAACTTGAGTGGTGAAAGCGTAAGAGAACTAGTAGATTACTATAAGATAGATGAAACTACAGAGCTTATTGTGGTTGCAGATGACATTAGCTTAGATGTGGGACAGCTTCGTATTCGTAAGAAAGGAAGTGCAGGTGGCCATAATGGGTTAAAAAGTATTATTTCTCACTTGGGACATGAAAATTTTATCAGAATAAAAATGGGTGTGGGAGAAAAGCCAAAGGGCTATGATTTAGCGGATTATGTTTTGGGTCATTTTACGCAGATGGAGCGTAAGGTTATGGATGAGGCAGCAGGGCAGGCGGCGGATGCATGTCGCTTGATGATGCAAGAAGATGCAGATGCGGCTATGAATAAATATAATCAAAAATCCACGTCGAAATGAGGTAATATATGCAGGCATTACTGGCTCCATTAGCCGAGCTCGCGGAGTATGAGCAGATAAAAGAGTTGGTTTTTAAGAAAAAGGGAATTGCTGCCCTAAGTGGCTGTGTTGATTCTCAAAAGCTTCATATGATTTATGGACTAAGCGATGGCTTTCGATTTAAAGTCATCGTTACTTCTAGTGATTTGAAGGCAAAAGAAATCTATGAAGAATACAAATTTTATGATAGAAACGTTGTTCTTTATCCTGCCAAGGATTTGATTTTCTTTCAAGCAGATATTCACGGAAATAGACTTACCATGGAAAGGGTAAAAGCTCTTAGACGTTTGGCGGAAGAAAAGCCAATGACGGTTATTACTACCTTTTCGGCATTGATGACACCTCAGGTACAATGGAACGTAGAAAAAGATACTATTTATATAGATAAAAAAGTGGAAATTGAAGAAAGGAAATTGGCTAAGCAGCTTATTTCTATGGGATATGAGAAAAGCTATCAGGTAGAGGGACCGGGTCAATTTTCCATTCGCGGAGGTATTATTGATATTTTTGACCTGACTGAGGAAAACCCTTATCGTATTGAGCTATGGGGAGGAGACGTAGAATCCATTCGAAGCTTTGATGTGCTGAGCCAGCGTTCTATAGAAAAACTTTCTTCCATAAGAATCTTTCCTGCTACAGAATTTGTTTTGGATGATGAAAAGCTCAAGACTGGTGTAGCAAAAATCAAAGAGGATGCCAAAAAGAGAGAAGCACAGCTTCGCGGGGAGTTTAAAACGGAAGAAGCGGCCAGATTAAAGAGTCAGATTGATAAATTAAGTGAAGAAATACTAGAGTTTCAAATGGTATCAAACATAGAAGGCTACATTCGCTACTTCTATGATAACGTGCAGAGTTTAACAGAAATCTTACAGAACATAGCAGGGGATAGACTTTGCTTTTTCTTAGATGAGCCAGCTAGAATTAAGGAACATGCTCAGGCGGTAGAACAAGAATTTAGAGAGAGTATGAGCCACCGTGCAGAGAAAGGCTATATTTTACCTGGACAGATGAACTTGCTCTATAGCATGGAGGAAATTTCAGCACGCATGCAAAAGTCTCCAATTGTAACCATTGCTGCAATGGAGTTAAAGAATCCCCTTGTAAAGGCAGAACGTAGATTTGATATTCAAGCGAAAAGTATGTCCTCCTATAACAATAGCTTTGAGGCTTTGGTAAAAGACTTAAAACGTTATAAAAAAAATAATTATAGAGTGCTTCTGCTGTCTGGTTCTAGAACAAGAGCAAAACGTTTGGCAGAGGATTTGCGAGATCAAGAGCTATTTGCAGTATATTCAGAGGACCCTATGCGAGAAGTGCAAGAGGGTGAAATTTTAACCTATTATGGTCATGTGGAAAAAGGCTTTGAGTATCCGCTGCTTAAGTTTGTAGTAATAGCTGAAGGCGATATTTTTGGTGCTGAAAAGAAAAAAAAGAAGAAAAAGAAGCAATATGAAGGACAGAAAATAAAGGACTTTGCAGAACTAAAGGTTGGTGACTATGTTGTTCACGAAAATCACGGACTGGGTGTCTACAAAGGAATTGAAAAGGTTGAAGTAGAAAAGGTAGTTAAGGATTATATAAAAATTGAGTACCGAGATGGAGGCAATTTATATATTCTTGCCACTGGTTTAGATGTCATTCAAAAATATGCATCAGCTGATGCCAAAAAGCCCAAATTAAATAAGCTTGGTAGTAAGGAATGGGAAAAGACAAAAACAAGAGTTCGTGGTGCTGTTGATGAGGTGGCAAAGGACTTGGTGGAGCTTTATGCCGTGCGTCAAGAGGCGGAAGGCTTCCAATATGGAAAGGATACCGTTTGGCAAAGGGAATTTGAAGAGATGTTTCCTTTTGAAGAAACAGAAGATCAGCTACAGGCCATTGAAGATACAAAAGCAGATATGGAAAGTCGAAAAATTATGGATCGACTTATTTGCGGTGATGTAGGCTATGGAAAAACAGAGGTCGCAATTAGGACGGCATTTAAGGCCGTGCAAGAGGGAAAACAAGTGGTTTATCTAGTACCAACCACGATTTTAGCTCAGCAGCACTATAATACCTTTGTTCAGCGTATGAAGGACTTTCCAGTACGTGTTGATTTGCTTTCTAGATTCCGTACAGCCGGGGAACAGAAAAAGACCATTGAGGACCTAAAAAAAGGTTTTGTTGATATTGTCATTGGAACCCATCGAGTTCTATCTAGCGATGTAATCTATAAGGACTTGGGCTTACTTATTATCGATGAGGAGCAGCGTTTTGGCGTAACTCACAAAGAAAAAATCAAGAAATTAAAAGAGAATTTAGATGTTTTAACTCTAACTGCAACGCCGATTCCAAGAACCCTACATATGAGTTTAATTGGAATTAGAGATATGAGTGTCTTGGAAGAACCACCAAGTGACAGAATGCCTATTCAGACTTATGTAATGGAACATAATGAAGAAATGGTTAGAGAAGCGATTGTCAGAGAGCTTGCTAGAGATGGCCAGGTTTACTATGTGTATAATAGAGTAAACAATATTGCAGATGTTGCCGCCAGCATCCAGGCACTAGTGCCAGAGGCTGAGGTAGCATTTGCTCACGGTCAGATGAATGAACATGAATTGGAACGTATTATGTTTGATTTTATTAGTGGCGAAATTGATGTTTTAGTGTCTACGACCATTATTGAAACAGGCCTTGATATTTCTAATGTAAATACCATTATTATTCATGACTCTGACAATATGGGTCTTTCTCAGCTTTATCAGCTAAGAGGCCGCGTTGGTCGTTCCAATCGTACTGCTTATGCATTCCTTATGTACAAGCGCGATAAGATGCTTAAAGAAGTGGCAGAAAAGAGACTGGCAGCCATAAAGGAATTTACAGATTTGGGAAGTGGCTTCAAAATAGCCATGCGTGATTTGGAGATTCGTGGAGCGGGAAATCTGTTAGGACAAAGACAGCATGGTCATATGGAAGCAGTTGGATACGATTTGTACTGCAAGATGCTTAACGAAGCAGTAAAAAGTCTAAAAGGTATTTCCACAATTACGGATTTTACTACTACAGTAGATTTAGATGTGGATGCATTTATTCCAGCAGAATATATTGTCAATGAAGTACAGAAGCTTGATATTTATAAGAGAATTGCGAGCATCGAAAATGTAAAAGAAAAAGATGATATGAAGGATGAGCTTTTAGATCGTTTTGGAACCATTCCAGAATCTGTTGATAACCTGCTTAGAATTGCTCTGATTCGCGTAGCTGCCCATAAGCTATTTATGACTGAGGTTAAGGGTAAGAATGAAAGAATTCAATTTACCTTTAGGGCAGATGCACAAATCAACCCAGTTAGGATTCCAGAATTAATAAAGGAATATAAGGATAGATTAAACTTTACGGCATATGGAAATCCATTCTTTGGCTATAAGTATAAAAAGACAGGACTTGTAGAGAAAGATGCGCAGCTTTTGCTTGCGGATACGGAGATGCTATTAGACAAGATGGCAAAATATTTGTTAGATGATTTGAATAAGTAATAATGCACAAATAAAAGGAAGTAAATAAAGAAGAAGGGCGAGAATTGAGGGACTAGGGCTGTCGATTTTTGCCCTTTTTTATGGTTCCAAGGTCTAGTTTTTC
>JAVBUZ010000021.1:0-8961 GCA_031554725.1 Lachnospiraceae bacterium
TTGTATTTTTTGTCGTTTTGCAACCTAGTTCAATGAAATTTTCTGGTTCTCAGATTCATTTTTCATTGTAAGCTCAATGTTTTGAATATCTATGCTTTGTTCTTTCGCGATCTCTGCTACTAAAACCAATTTGATACTTTCTCCTACTTCAAGCGTTCCCTTATAATATGCCATGTCATCTAGCAGTGTTGTTGCAAGTGCTCCTCTACTGCTTTCTCCATTTACAGAAATTCTAAATCTAGGAGAAATAGATAAAAAATCAACATCTACACTATGATCTGTAACATTCGAAACTTCAAAGGAAAGTATTAGCAACATATTTCCTGTTGTTGCCTCAAGTGCAAAGTATAAGTCATCACCCTGTTCTGCATCAAAATATGATTCACTTACTTGGTTTCCTACATATTGAATAGAAACACCTTCTAAGCCATAGAATTCATCAATTGTTTTTGTAGTCCCCTTTCCGCTTACATCAATTATAAGAGTATCACTAATGGATTTTTCTGGTGATGCTACCTCTTCTAGTTGTTGTGGCGGTATATTAGCTTCCACTTCATGGTACTCTGACAAATCAACTAACCTACTTGCATATCTCACATCATATTTCATCGCAACCTTTGCCGCGTATAATGTAATCATATCCTCCTGCTCACTTGTCATTCCGGGAATCGTATTTCCGCATCCTGTGCACACAAGGCACAATAAAACCAAAATACCAGCTATTCCTTTTCTATTCATATGTTTCTCCTACTCTGCAGCCTTCTTCTCTAGAACAATATAAATACCTGATATCCCAAGTATAATAATTCCTACAATTAAAAACAATAGCATTTTTTCAAAAGTTGCAATTCCAACGAAATCATAGAGCATAATTTTGGCACACACTACTAAAGTCAAACCCAAACCATAAAATCTTATTTCTTTTCTCTTTATAAGGAAACCTGCTATTACACTTCCTATCGCTATTAGCATAAGAAGAATACTGGTAATAATACGAAGCTCCATTCTACTAATCAATGCCATATAACTTAGAAATATTGCTACAATTAGATGTTTATATTTAAAATCTAGGTAAAACTTTTCTTGGAAGCAGGTTGCTATTGTTGCCAACCCTAATATCGTTAGTATCCCATAGTTAAAGTAGTCTTTACACCCAATAGCTAACACATATTGAATTGCCATAAGAATCAAATTGATATAATTGTATATCTTTGCCTTACGGCCCTGCCATGCTTTTACACTGTTAAATATAAATATAAGTATAAATAACACACTTACAATAACCGCTGGGCGTAGCAGCATATCTCCCATATTGACCCAAACAAAGTTAGTCACTACAAAGGTGATAAGGATTTGGTAGAAGGTCTTATAATAATATAAAGTTAAAATGGACAAAATGTATGCTCCCAAGAATGCTGTTCCAATCCAAGGTACATCTATTCTTGTAGTTTCCATTAGCCTTAATCCCACCACTGCTACTATCACCGTTATTATCATTTCCGAAACTGAAAGCTCTTTGCATCTTGCTAATAGCTTAGAGATAACTAGTAATGCTAAAAGAGCAATGGTTATTTCTATTTCCTCTCCTGAAATTAAATAAGTCAAAAATACTGTACCTACCATTACATAGTAAGAAATCCATTTCCATGTTGTCTTTCGAAGCAAAAAGGAAAAGATAAAGGATATTACTGAAAAAACTAACACTGCAATCAATATCCATTGCCATCTACTTTGATAAAAAATGATATCTAATCTAAATGTCAAGGTACTAATGACAAATAAAAGCGAGCTTATCACCAACATGCATACATAAACAATTCCACATTCCAAGGTCGTAATATTCGTTCCTTGGTTTCTTAATCTTAAAGCAACCTTTTCTACTTTATATATAATGAGATTTAAAACAACTAAATTAGAAAGCAAATAAACAAAAATGAGCCTTCCATCCATTTCTCCCCAAATTGCTATCGCAGTAACAATCACACTAAAAACAGTATTTGCTATCATATGTGTAATATGTACTACATTTTTTAACTCTTTACTTGGCAAGCACAGCACCATGAGATTGACCATAAAAATAATTACCGCAATGGTCAAAAGCTCCATCTCTTCCCTGAAACCACCCATAGGGATAAATGATATGTAACAGCCTAGAAACGCTACTACTTGAATAACTACCGATTCTTTCTTTCTACTAATTAAAATGGCAAATACAGTAATTGCCACCGCTATTATCATAGAAACAATACTATTAAAATTATGATAGTACATATAATTCAGCATCGTAGATGCATATAGCCCGCATATACTTAATCCGGTAATTCCTTCCGCAAATTTCTTAAGCCTTTTTCTTAGTAGCTGCTCTGATACCAGCATTATAATTATAGAAATTCCATAAAGGCATATTCCCCTTATTAGATTATCCATAACTGTCATTCCTAGCATGACAAAAGAAACTAATATAAACAAAATACCAATAACACTAAATAAGCCTGCACCGATTTTAAACTCTACTGTATTTTCATTTTTCTTCTGCTTAGTAGCTTCATTGCTTGCAAAGACAGGTCTCGCCTCCACCGTCGCTTGTGGCACCAGATATACGTGCGCTATTTTCCTTTGCTGATTTCTTTTAAATATTTGATAATTATTCTCCAATTCTAAGCTTAGCAGATCTATTGCATGCTGTTCATCTATGGCCTTTTGCCTTACTCCACATAAGTAATGACTAAACCCAGGATCATTCGACTCCCTAAGCATCGTTTCTATTTTGCCCTGCAGAATTTCTATTTTTCCTGACTGCACAGCCCCCTGATTCTCATCCATCCCCTTATTTTCTCCTTACTGAATAAATTCTTTATACTTTTCTTTATCCATCTGTCTGCAGTTTACCACTAATTCAATCCCATTCTCCAAGTATTCCTGTGAAATTACGCTACCATTTTCAATAAGATAAGAAGCAACTTGCCCCATATGATAAGGAATCAAAAACTTTTCAGTGCTATTACCTGCATATAAAATATCTGTCAGCATATTTATCAGTTCTTCTAAGCCTTGACCAGACTTAGCTGACATATAGATTTGATTGTCTTGCACTTTGGGTATGGTATCCATACATAAATCTGCTTTATTATATACATAGATAATAGGAATATCTCCTGCCTCAATTTCTTTTAGGGTTTCCTTTGTTACTTCTATCTGTTGTTTATAGTTCTCATCAGAAAAATCAATTACCATAAGTAATAGATCTGCATTCTTTACTTCTTCAAGTGTGGAACGAAAGGCTTTAATTAATCCATGTGGTAATTTATGGATAAAGCCAACTGTGTCTGCAAGATAAAAAGGGCGATTATTTCCCGAATCAATATTTCTAACCGACGTTTCTAATGTAGCAAATAGCATATCCTTTTCCAAGACAAGCTTTTCTTTATCTCCGATGTAACGCTCCACCATACGATTCATTAAAGTTGATTTTCCCGCATTGGTGTATCCTACCAAAGACACTTGAGGAATCGCAGAGTTTTGTCTTTTCTTTCTCTGTGTTTCTCTTTTTATTGTTAGCTCATCCAGCTCTCTTTTTAATTCGGTAATGCGGTTCTCTATCCTTCTTCTGTCCAGCTCCAGTTTCTTTTCACCGGTTCCCTTATTACTGCCGCTACCACTTGTACCACCCTGACGGCTAAGTGCGGCTCCCATTCCACTAAGTCTTGGGAGCATATATTGAAGCCTTGCTGTTTCAACCTGTAGCTTTGCCTCTTTTGTCTTAGCTCTTTGAGAAAAGATATCCAAAATAAGCGATGTTCTATCCATAATGGGCATATCAATTTCTCTTTGTAGATTTCTAATCTGAGAAGGGGAAAGGGCATTGTCAAAAATAATAATATCAGCCTTTATATCTCTTGCATATTCTTTAACCTCTTCCACTTTTCCCGTTCCGATGTAAAGGCCCTTATTGACCATGGATAAACGCTGGGTAATAATTCCTACCACATCCATCATACATGCCTCGGCAAGACTTGCCAATTCTTCCATGGACGCTTCAAAATCCTCCTCATCACCTATATCCAATCCAACCAAAAGAGCTCTCTCTTTTATTTGTTGCTCCTGTTTTTCTATATCTTCCCTCATAAACTTCCTTTCAAAAATTATTGTACTGTTTCTAACTCAAACCAAAACTCCACGCCATTTTCGTAATTAATCACGCCGTACTCCTGATTCATGGATTCCATAATAGCCTTAACAATTGATAAGCCTACACCGCTTCCACCGTAAGCACGAGTTCTAGCCTTGTCTACTTTATAGAATTTTTCCCATAAATGTTCAATGCTATCCCCTGGCACTGGTTCTCCCGTATTAAAGATAGAAACCCTAATCTTCTTTTCTTTTTGTTCTAATTTTATGTCAATTATTTTGTCACCACCTGCATGATTTACTGCATTGGTAAAATAATTCATAAACACTTCTTCCGTCTTAAACTCATCCGCCCAAACATAGATTGGATCATATTTTCCCATCTGAACCTGAATATTGTTTTGCTTAGTTAGTATCTGTGCTGATTGCACATAATTACAGATTAAGTCTACTATATCAAAACGTTCAAAAGCAACCACATCACTTCCAAACTCTAATTGATTTAGAGTAAGAAGCTTTTTAACCATAACATTCATCTTGTTGGCTTCATCCATGATTACCTCGCAGTAAAAGCTTCTGCTTTCCGCGTCATCATTGATTCCTTCCGATAAGCCTTCTGCATATCCTTGGATAAGGGCAATCGGTGTCTTCAGTTCGTGTGAAACATTAGACAAAAACTCTGTACGCATCTCATCTATTCGTGTTTTGACTTCAATATCCTTTTGCAACTCATTATTTGCTGTTTTTAGTTCTGATATGGTTTGCTCCAAGGTTTCAGAAAGCTTATTGATGTTATCTCCTAAAATAGAAATTTCTGTATTATTTCTTCCCGTGTACTTCGCCTCAAAATCCAACTGTATCATTCGCTCTGATATATCCGCTAATTCCATAATAGGCTCAGTGACTTTTCTAGTAACAAAATAAATAATGGTGCTACTAATCGCAATCGCAATCAAGCCAATATATACCAAAAACCGGTTAGCAATCATTACACTTTCACTAATGTTTGCTAATGGTGTTCTTACTAAAACTCCAACACCTGTACCAACAATACCATACATCTCAATAAATTCCAACTGAGTGGCAACATCTACCACCTTTTGTAGCGTGTAGTCTTCCGTCTTCTCAAGTTCCCTTGTTGATGCGTGACGGTAGCTAAACAGATTGTCCTTGAGCAATTTTAAAAGCACTTGCGACTCCCCGCCGATGGTCATCGCTACTTCTGCATTTGCATCCACGATAATCGCACTAATATTGGAACGACTAGATAGCTTAACTAATTCATTTTGAAATTCTGCATCCTCTAGCTTGCCCTCTTCTGCCGCATTAATTATCTTTTGATAACATTCTAAAAGAGTTTTTTCTCTATTATTCTCATAGTATTGTTGTAAAAAAGAATTATTAATAAACCAGCATAAAAAAATAGTGCTTGCCATGAGTCCAATAAAAATAGTGGCAAATTGCCTACTTATGGAATGTTTTACTCTATATTTCTTGTTTCTCATACTTCTGCCTCAAACTTATAGCCCAAGCCCCAAATTGTTTTGATTAGATCGCCCTTTTCACCCATCTTGCTACGTAGTTTTTTTACATGTGTATCAATGGTTCTTGCATCTCCAAAATAATCATAGTTCCAAACATTATTGAGGATTTTTTCTCTAGACAATGCAATTCCTTTGTTTTCTGCAAAATAAATAAGAAGCTCAAATTCCTTGTAACTTAAATCTATGGTCTTGCCATCAATAACCACCTCATGTGCTGCCTTATTAATTTCAATTCCACCAATTTGCGTAATGTCCTCTGATGTAATCTGATTGGTTCTTCGGAGTATAGCCTCAACTCTCGCCACCAGTATTTTAGGGCTAAAAGGTTTTGAAATATATTCATCCACACCTAATTGAAAGCCTTGAAGCTCATCCTTTTCATCGGCTTTGGCTGTTAGCATAATAATTGGTACTTTGGAATAGGCACGTATTTCACGACATACCTGCCAGCCGTCCATCTTTGGCATCATAACATCAAGTACAATAAGTGCGATGTCCTGCTGTTCAAAAAATATATCTGCCGCTTGACTACCATCTTCTGCTTCAATCACCTCATAATTACTTTTCACAAGGAAATCCTTTACTAGCTTTCGCATTCTACTTTCATCATCAACTACTAATATTTTTAATCTATCCATGGAAATGCTCCTTTTCTCATAAGAATTCATTTTTCATTGTTTTACGAGTATTATAAGCGGTAATTATGTTAAATCTGTGAAAAAACACTACTTATTTAATTTGCTAAGTTGACTATTATATATTCCTCGCACTCTTTTATATATCCATCCTTAGGAAAAGCAGGCATTCCTTCTCTCTTTTGACTTGCCTCATCAATCTTCTCCAAGTCTTTTTCCACAGAAATATTGTGACCATGCATTTTCCAAAACTCCTCCAGCTGCCCCGATGTTCCATCAAAGGCTGTTATTCCCCACTGTACGGTCGAATGAAATGGCGTCTCGGCAAAACCATAAGCACCCCCATACTCTGTATTAAACTTTTCAATTAAATGATTATCAACTAAGTCTCCAACAAGTTTAATCATTCGATAGTTAGGCGTGGCATAAGCTAGATATGACTCTTTTGCAATATCATACGGCACCAAATATCCTCCTTTAAAAACAATAGGTTTTGAAAGATCATAGCTCTTCTCTAACTCATATGCTATGATATTCATCGTATTTTTAGCATCTTCATATTTGAGATAATCCGAGTAAAACCAACGGTTCATATCTGCACATTGATTCCATAACAAAGCAACGAGAAAAAATATTCCTACGTTTGATATCCATTTTGGTATCTTAACATGACTACATGTCCAAAAGATAAGAAATACTGCAAATGCACCTATAAGTGGTACATACTGACTAGCACGATAATGGGTAGCATATCCTTCAACTATTACCATAGCCAGTGGTACAATGGGTACAATTACTATAATTAAAGTTAAAATAAAATCCTTTTTTCTTATACTAAATATAATCCCCAAAAGTGCTAGCACTATCATTCCTATTACTAATACTGTTATTGGCAAATAGCAAAATGCATTTAGGTAATACATTACCCCAAATTTTTTAATTGCCATATAATATTCTGCTAGTGGCTGATTAACCATTCCAAATACACTTCTAAATGTCACATTAAAATTTTCAGGTATTGAAATATCAAATACATATCTAATTGTCGCTAATATTAACATTCGTAGAAAAATAGATATAACAGTACTACATGCAACACCGATTCCCCACTTAATCAAACCCGAATCATAAATATGTTGTTCATCACTCTTCTGTAATCTAACTAAAAAATATATAAGTAAAGCACCTATTGCATATACCACAATAAATGATTCATAAAACCCCAAACTAATCGTGAGAAATAATGCCGCTCCACAAACATTTTTCACCGTTTTTTGTAATGTATTCGTTTTGTTCATAGCTTCCAATGTAAGAAATAAGCTAATTGCTGTAGTTCCATATGCCGTGCATATACCATTATGTAAATAATAAACATATAATTCGCTAATCAACGGGCAGGATAAGAATAAAGCCGAGAACATTGCATATCCCCATATTGATACTTTTCTCCCAACAATTCTAAATAGTAAAACGCACCAAATTGTAACTGAAATTATAAATATAACTATACTTAAAAGTTCTGTCATCCAAGGTAAAAAAGAATCTAATTTAATCACTTTATTTAAAATATAAATACACCATCTTCCTACTGCTGGCGCCAAACCTTCTTTGAAATATAAAGGTATTGCTGTATCATCAATCCCGATTGTTTGATGGGTGATTGCAAATCCATATGCGCTAATTGCAGTTAAACTCACTATAATCATATAAATCTTATTCGATAAAAAAAAACTTATTTCATTTCCTAATTTTTTCATTTGTCAAAAACTCCTATTTATTATTTAAAATTTTATATTTTCTTTCTTCCTCGCGTATTTTTTTCTCTCTTTGACTTAGATCTTGCTCCCAGTTAGCATATTTATTAACAAGTGTTGTTTCGTAATTTAGTATATTGGGATAATCACTTTTAGCTGTAATTACAAACATGGCAAACACGGCAATAATAAGGGCTGCATTTAAGAATAGGGAAATTCCAAGCACTGGCATTTTTCCTTTTTCTTTTGATGGTACCACCCGACTTCGGCTTGGATTCGCATTTGTTCTTATTTTGGGTTCAAAATTCACATATAATTTTATTGGAATAATTGCTTCATTTGGAATTTCTTCTGTCTGCACTAAATAGTTTTGCATATGCTTTAAATATTCATATCCAATAGGTGTTTTAAAGATACGCTCATTTATTGCTTTTTGATATACAAGCAACACATTAGATGGAACTCTATAATCCATATGTTGCTCTAAATATTCTATCTTCTTCTTTTCCTGTCGCGCTAAGTTTGCATCATTTTCGCCATCAAAAAGATAGCCATCTACCAAACGAATATCCTGCTTTTTTTCTCCCATGTTGCACCTCCCGCTTTCTTTCTCATTTATGTATTATCAACCTTAACATTAGTTTAAGCCACATTTTATTCACGAGATAATTCATATAAAGTTATATACTCATTTACAAAAACCACTCTCCCAAGTATAACCGGCTCCTGTTCTTCCCTTCCATATGCATTTATATAAATCGCATACTTTACATCCGATTCTATCGCCCTTTCTCTTGCTTCCATATCACCTTGATATAGTTTTGTTATACAATCTCTTCTTTCCTCTATTTCACTAGCATCCACATAGCCAGCTACATATCGCCAACCTTCCATCCACAT
>JAVBUZ010000251.1:0-3582 GCA_031554725.1 Lachnospiraceae bacterium
GTATTGCCTTCCCATCAAATGTAAACTATCAGTATGGCTTTGAATGTGGTGTTGCTTATGCGAACGCTACAGAAGGCTTAAATGTAGAAGTAGTTGAACTTGCATCATATGCAGGAACAGATGTTACTGGTGCAAATGTTGGTGGTAACTATGTTGGAAACTTTGCTGACGAAGCAGGTGGAAAAACTCTTGGTAATGCATTAATCGCTGAAGGCGTTGATATTATGTTTGTTGCAGCAGGTGGCTCAGGAAATGGTGTATTTGCAGCAGCTAAAGAAGCAACAGGCGTTATGGTTATCGGATGTGACGTTGATCAGTACAACGATGGCGTAAATGGAGATTCAAATGTAGTTCTTACAAGTGGATTAAAAGTTATGCATGCTACTGTAGAAAATGTATTAAACGAAGTAAAAGCTGGTTCTTTTGCAGGTGCTAACGTTACTCTTGCTGCTGATACAGACTCTACAGGTTATGTAAGTGCAGCAGATAGATGCCAGTTGTCAGCAGAAGCAATTGAAAAAATCAATGCTACTGTAGATAAAATTAAAGCAGGCGAAATTGTTCCTGCAGCAAACTTTAATGGTGTTACACCAGAAACATTTGCTTGGTAAAATTGTGAATTTACTTTCGTAAATTCACGTTAAGAGAATTGCTACGCAATTCTCCTGAGTGATTCACTAATTGTAACAAATAAAATGATTTACAATAAGAAAGATGCAGAAAATTCTGCATCTTTTTTGTTTGTAGATATTTCTAATTTTTATCTTTTCTGTTATACTATAAAAGATGTTGTTTGAACACTATAATGATGAAGTTGGATGAAAAAAATATGAGCGATTTTATTGTTGAAATGAAGCATATTACGAAAAGATTCCCCGGTATTGTTGCCAATGACGATGTAACAATTCAAATCAAAAAAGGGGAAATTTTTGCGCTTTTAGGAGAAAATGGGGCAGGAAAGTCTACTCTTATGAGTATGCTTTTTGGTATGTATGAACCAGATGAGGGTGAAATATTTATTCGAGGAGAAAAGGTGAACATTGAATCTCCAAACCATGCGACGGAGTTAAGTATAGGTATGGTTCACCAGCATTTTAAATTAGTGCAGAATTATACGATAGCGGAAAATATTGTAATGGGTATGGAGCCGACAAAAAAGGTTCTTGGTCTTTTCCCTATTGTAGATATAAAGAAAGCTAATGTTGCTATAAAAGCTCTTTCAGAAAAATATGGCTTAGAAGTTAATCCTACCAATATCATTGAAGATATTAATGTTTCTACACAGCAAAGGGTAGAAATCTTGAAAATGCTATATCGTGAAGCGGAAATCTTGATTTTTGATGAGCCGACAGCGGTACTTACACCTCAGGAAATTGACTTTTTATTAGAAATCATTAAAGGATTACGTGAAGCTGGAAAGACGATTATTCTAATTACGCATAAACTAGAAGAGATTAAGCAAGTGGCAGATCGTTGTGCCATACTAAATAGAGGTAAATTAATTGATGTTTTGGAAGTGGCGGAAACTTCAACAAAAACGATGGCAAACCTTATGGTTGGACGAGAAGTAAGTTTTGAAACACAAAAGGCAGAGCCAGTTTTTAAAGATGTTGTATTGGAAGTATCAGATTTGACTGTGAAAAACAATCAAAACTTCTCGGTGGTGAAGGATGTATCATTTTCTATTCGTGGTGGAGAAATTTTTGCGATTGCAGGAGTTGCTGGAAATGGGCAGGTAGAAGTAGCTGACGCTATTGCGGGACTATTACCAATAAGCCAGGGGACTGTTACTCTTAATGGCGAAGATATTACCCATATGGGAATTAGAAAGAGAACTATGAAGGGTATTTCTTATATACCAGAGGATAGACATAATTTTGGTTTGGTTATGGACTTTACCTTAGCTGAAAATTTAGCATCAAAAAATTATTACAAAGAGCCTTTTTCTAAGCACGGAATATTAGATAAAGCAGTATTCGAGAGAAATAGTGAAAAATTAATTGAAAAATATGATATTAGAAGTGGACAAGGTAACAATACTATTGTTCGTTCCATGAGCGGCGGTAATCAGCAAAAAGCTATTATTGCTAGAGAGGTAGAGCTAGATTCACCATTTATGATTTTTGTACAGCCTACAAGGGGCCTTGATATAGGTGCGATAGAGAACATTCATAGACAGATGATTGAAGAGAGAGATAAGGGAAAAGCAATTTTATTAGTTTCCCTTGAATTAGATGAAATTATGAACTGTGCAGACACCATAGGCGTTATTTATAATGGTGAACTTCAGAAAATAGCTGATGCCAAGACACTTACAGCCAATGAGGTAGGTGAATTCATGATGGGAGTAAAGAAGCATGCCTAAATTAAGAAAATTTATGAATACAATCAAAATTCCCATATTAGCAATTGTTTGTAGCTTGATAGTAGGTGGAGTTATTATTGCGATTACCGGCAAAAATCCATTTCGTGCTTATTACAGTCTGTTACAGGGCTGTGGACTGGCACCAAAAGGATCCTATGCCGCATACAAAAATATATTTACAGATTTTATGAACTATGTAAATTATTTTACCCCGATGATTTTTGCTGCTTTAGCAGTTGCAGTGGCTTTAAAAGCAGGTCTATTTAATATCGGCGTTTCAGGTCAAATGCTCACGGCAGGCTTTACAGCAACATTAATTATTGGCTATAGCGAACTAAATGCAGTAATTGCAAAGCCTTTCGTTATTATAATTGGATTTGTTGCAGGTGGCTTGGTAGGCGCACTTATAGGTGTGTTAAAGTATAAATTTAACATTAATGAAGTAGTTTCGTCTATTATGTTAAATTACATTGCTCAATATGTTATTAGTTTCTTTATAAATACTTATTACGTGGATCCTGTTTCCAGACAGTCTACAGAGGTGTCAAAAGCATCAAGACTAACCTTAACTGATGTTATGGTTGGAAACCTAAAAATGGACATACCTTTAGGAATTATTTTAGCACTAATAACAGTAGTTTTTGTATGGTTTTTCTTAGATAAGACAAAAACAGGCTATGAGCTTAAAGCGGTTGGCTTCTCAAGAAGTGCTGCAAAATATGCAGGCATTAAGGTTGGTAGAAGCATGGTTCTTGCCATGACTTTGTCAGGGGCATTAGCAGGACTTGCAGGTGTTACCTATTATCTTGGCTATGTTGGTTCCATTCAGCCTAAGGTTTTAGTTGGTACGGGCTTTGATGCAATTGCTGTATCTCTTTTAGGAAGCAATAATCCCTTTGGAATCATTTTCTCAACGATGCTTATTACCTTAATTGGTAAGGGTAGTACTTACATGAAATCCACTGCGGGAGTAGAGTCAGAAATAGCGGCGGTTATCACAGGAATTATTTTGTTATTTAGTGCTTGCAATGTATATATCAAATGGAAATTGGAACATAAAAAAATAGAGAAGGAGGATAAATAAATGAATACAATCATTATAGACGGATTGTCTTTCGCCCTTCATCTTTTTATTATGGCAATTGGTGGTATCTACTGTGAAAAATAAGTAGTTACCAACCTTGCAATAGAAGGTCTTCAAGTCTATGGCGCATTTT
>JAVBUZ010000224.1:0-21155 GCA_031554725.1 Lachnospiraceae bacterium
AATGGATCAAAACTTGGAGTATGGTATGTCTGAAGTAACGATGGATACGGCAGGCGAGAAAGCGGATGTTTTGAAGGAAACAGATAAGGTTTTTGTAGGAAGTACACTTATGAATGCAGGTATGCAGATTCCAAGACCTTGGGGAGATTTTGGTGCAAAGCTTTACTACTTTCAGACAAAATAAATAGTAATACTTAGTAGAAGCTATTAGTGAAAGGCGTGGCAGAATGGCAATTTATACACTAAAAAATAATGAAATTGAAATTACCGTGCATTCCTTAGGCGCGGAGCTAAAGTCTTTAAAGGATATTTCCGCAGATAGAGAATATATGTGGTTGGCAGACGGGAAATATTGGGCAAGAACTTCCCCAATTCTGTTCCCTATAGTAGGCTGCTATCGTAATGGAGAAAGCTACTATAATGGTGAAATATATAAGATGTCACAGCATGGCTTTGCTAGAGATTTGGAATTTATGCTAACAGAGCAAACAGAGGAAGAAATTTGGTTTTGTTTGACAGACAAGGAAGAAAACTGGGAAGCGTATCCTTTTGCCTTTTCCTTGGAAATCGGTTATAGGCTAGAAGGAAGAAGCGTGAAGGTTATGTGGCGTGTAACCAACCCAGCAGACCAAACCATGTACTTTTCGATTGGCGGACATCCTGGATTTATGGCACCACAACGCAGTGACGAGAAAACAACCTGCTATGTAAAATTTGATAATTTGGAAAAAATTACTTGTCGCCAGATTGCAGACGGCTTGGCAACAGAAGAGGTAATTGAAATTCCTGTACCGGGTGGAATCTTAGCTGTCACAGAAGAAGTATTTGCTAACGATGCCCTAGTAATAGAAGGAAATCAAACCCAAAAGGTACAGCTTCTGGATGAAAAGAAAGAAGCTTTCATTACTGTGGAATTTGAGGCACCGTTATTTGGGGTATGGACACCACCAGGGAAAAATGCACCTTTTATCTGCATAGAACCATGGTATGGAAGATGCGATAAAGTGAATTTTACTGGAAGCATTGAGCAGCGCGAGTGGGGAAATATGTTAGAGGCAGGGGAAGTTTTTGAGGCGGAATATTTAATAAAAGTTTAAAGTTTTTAAACAAAAAATAATTATCTTTTTAGAAAGTGCTCATATCTTGTTCACAATTATATAGTATTATACTTGAAGGAGCATAAAATGCTCCTTCAATAAATATATAAGGGTAAAATAAATTTGTGACAAGGTGTGGGAGTGCGCATGACAAACGAACAATATTATGAATTAATCAAGCCATATGAAGATGCAATGCAGGTAATGCTTACAAGACTAGAGATACTAAATCATAGCATTTATGACAAGGGTGCAAGCAAGCCTATTCACCATATGCAAAATCGTGTCAAAGAAAAGAAGAGTATGGAAGAAAAACTGGAGAGAGCTGGAGTTACAGATAGTGTTATAAATGCCAAGGATCATTTAAAAGACATTGCTGGAATTCGTGTGATTTGTTACTTTCAGGATGAAATTTATACCTTAGTGGAAGCGCTTAAAAGACAAAATGATATTATTGCGATTCTGGAAAAGGACTATATGGAAACACCAAAAGAAAGTGGCTATAGAAGCTATCATATTATTTTTGGGGTGCCGGTACATGCCTTAGATGCTATGGAGTATTATCCAGTAGAAGTGCAATTTAGGACACTTTCTATGGACTTTTGGTCTAGCATGGAACATAAAATTTGCTATAAAAAAACAAGAGACAATAAAGCAGAAATATCAAAGCAGCTACAAGTATTATCAGAATCACTAGCAATGATTGAGGGTGAACTAAAAGACTATATTTTAAGTGAGTAGGGAGAACGAATTATGAAATTCAAAATGTATCATGAAAATTATAATGTTTCAGATTTAGAAAAATCTCTGGCATTTTATGAAGAAGCACTTGGGTTAGTTGAGAAAAGACGAAAAGTAGCGGCAGATGAAAGCTATACGATAGTTTTTGTAGGAAATGATACTACGGATTTTGAACTAGAACTAACTTACATAAAAGACCACCCGCAAAAATATGATTTAGGCGAAGTGGAATTTCATTTGGCATTTCAAACAGACGATTATGAAGGTGCACATGCAAAACCTGAAGAGATGGGTTGTATTGTATTTGAGAATACCCAAATGGGGATATACTTCATAGAAGATCCAGATGGATATTGGCTGGAAATCGTTCCGATAAGATAATTTATTATTCAATAAATATTACGTTCTGTAACGTATCTAGGATAGAACGAGGAAGGGAAATGTTGTGACAGAGGAAAAATTTGAAAGATGTATTGTTCAGATAACGGAAGGCAACAAGGAAGGTCTTCGGGAGATTTATGAGGAATATGTATCTTATATATATGGCACTGTATATCAAATGCTAAGAAATAGAGAAAATGCAGAAGATATTACCAGTGAATTTTTTATACGTCTATGGGATAAGGCGAAATATTATAAGCCAGGCAGCGGGCATAGGGGATGGATGGCCACGATTGCTAGAAATATGGTAATTGATCATATACGTAAGTATAAACGCGAGGAGCTGACAGCTTTTTTATCAGATGCGCAGGATGCTAGTGTGGTACAAGGAAATGAAGAAATTAGCCGTGCAGTGGCAATGGAAACGGCTGGAAGTAGTGAAGGGTATTTTCGAGCGAGTGAAGTTGAAAATGAAGTTTTGGGAAAAATGCTTATCGAAGATGCTATGGAAGAATTAAATGATAAGGAAAGAATCGTGGTTCACCTAAAAATCATGGGTGAGATGACGTTTAAAGAGATTGCAGAAATTTTAGAAATACCCATGGGAACAGTCTCATGGAGATTTAGGGAAGCTATGAATAAATTAAGGAGGTGTGGATATGAATAATTTTGAAGAAGATTACAAGCGCCATATGGAAGAAAACACACCTGACTTATGGGATAGGATTGAAGCAGGAATAGATAAAAAAGATAAGAAAAAGAGATTGGATTATCAGTCGACTAAAAGACTAAAGGTTTATCTGCCTCTAGTAGCAGCGGCATTATTTTTGTGTATTATAATACCAGTGGTGAGCGATAATATGTCAAGACATGATATTATGGAAAAAAGCACCGAAAGCAATAATAAAGCGGTAGCGCAAGATATCGGTTTGGCAGATGGTGCTGTTTTACAAGAAGAGGCGCAGCTTGAGTCCATAACAGAGAAGGAAGAAGATGTAACAATATCTATGGACGAAGCAAAAGCAGCACTAGATTATGAACGTGTAAGCGGTGGTGCCCAGAATAAAGATGGCGCAAAGGATATAATAGAGAATGGTGTAGATAAGGTGATTCAATCCAACTCTAGTGAAAGACTAAGTGCTTTGTGCGAAATAGTAGAAGTGGTTCCACAGCAGGAGGCCCAAAAGACAAAAAATGAAACGGATAAAATATATCGTATCATTTTGGCAGATTCAGAAATTACGGTTAATGCCCTAGTAAGGACAGACCAAGTAGAGGAACTCATTTTAGGAAACACCTATACACTGGAATTAGAACGCTCTTATGAGGATGATTCGTATGACTATGTTGTAGTGGGTGTGAAATAAACGCGCTTATGTAAAGACTCAAAAAGGTGTTAGAAAATACTTAAAAAAGAGTATTGCAATATGAAAAAAAGTGTGTTAAAGTCAATAGCATAAATAAAAAAATGCATTGAAAGAGACTCTTTCTATGAAAAACAACAGGAATACGGCGTCACCGACTGAGAGCGCTGTTTGCGGGAAGTAGAAAAGGGAACACTCTGGAGCAGATTATCTGAAAGAATTTCGAGTAGGGTAGTACGTGTACGCGCGTTAAGCGTAAGAGTGGGTAAGCCGGTAAAACGTTTTGTTGGAAGCGTCGGGTTATCAATGCGGGTGGTACCGCGGATATTTTTTTAGATTATCCGTCCCGGAATACAGGAAACTGTGTTCCGGGACTTTTTTGTTGCTCCGGAACACCAAAAAAAGGAGACCAAATTATGAAATTTTTGTCAGGAACAACAAAAAAAGAAGTATTGGAACTAGCAGAGCTACTAGAAGGAAAAAGGCTTTCTGAAAAGGTGACGACTAATGGAGCAGTGCACACAATACGTGATATGGGAAATATTGCATTTGTGGTTTTGCGAAAAAGAGATGGACTTTTGCAGTGTGTCTTAGAAAAAGAGAAAGCGATTCCTTCATTAAAGGAGTTGGCAGAGGGAGCAACAGTAACGGTTATTGGAACCTTACAGGAAAATGAAAAGGCACCAGGCGGTTTTGAAGTTAGAATTGAAGAATTAAAGATTCTTTCTATGCCGGCAGAACCGATGCCAATTGCTATTTCAAAATGGAAGATGAATACAAGTTTAGAGACGAACCTTAATTTTAGACCAATTTCCTTAAGAAACATAAGAGAAAGAGCAAAATTTAAAATACAAGAAGGGATTGTAAAAGGCTTTCGTGAGTTTCTAAGTGAACAAGGCTTTACTGAAATTCATACACCCAAAATTGGCGCCAAGGGTGCTGAGGGTGGAGCTAACGTTTTTAAACTAGATTATTTTCATAGACCAGCAGTGCTTGAACAAAGCCCACAATTTTACAAACAAATGATGGTGGGGGTTTTTGACAGAGTATTTGAAACGGCACCAGTTTTCCGAGCAGAAAAGCACAATACAAAGAGACATTTGAACGAATATACCTCCTTGGATTTTGAGATGGGATACATTGATAGCTTTACAGATCTTATTGAGATGGAAATAGGTGCATTAAATACTATAGTAAAAATGCTCGAAAACCAGTATGCTAAAGAGGTTAAGATATTAGACATAAAACTACCTTGTACAACAAATATTCCTTGCGTGAGATTTGACGAGGCAAAAAGGTTAGTGGCTGATAAGTATAATAGAAACATTAGAAATCCCTTTGACCTAGAGCCAGAAGAGGAAGTTTTAATTAGCAAATATTTTGAAGAGGAATGTGGAGCAGATTTTGTTTTTGTTACTCACTATCCTAGCAAAAAGAGACCTTTTTATGCGATGGATGATCCAGAGGATAAAACCTTTACACTAAGTTTTGACTGCCTGTTTCGAGGGATGGAAATTACTACTGGCGGTCAACGTATTCATGACTATCAAATGCTGATGAAAAAGCTTGAAGATAGGGGCATGACAGCAGAAGGAATGGAAGGATACCTAATGGCTTTCAAGTATGGTATGCCACCCCATGGAGGTCTTGGAATTGGCTTGGAGAGACTTACCATGAAAATGATAGGAGAAGAAAACGTAAGAGAGACAACGCTGTTTCCAAGAGACTTAAGTCGTCTGGAACCATAAAGTTATCACGATTTAAATACGACTTAAGTCTCTTTGGGATTATAAGTCGTTTGGAACCTTAAGGTGAAATGGAGGATTATATATGGCAAACAAAATAACCGATGAAATCATAGACTATGTTGCAATCTTAGCAAAGCTGGAGCTTTCCACAGAGGAAAAAGAGTCTGCAAAAACTGACATGGAAAAAATGCTTTCATATGTAGATAAATTGAATGAACTTGATACCACAAATGTGGTGCCTATGTCACATGTTTTTACAATACAAAATGTGTTTCGTGAGGATGTAGTTACGAATGGTGATGGTAGTATGGATGCACTTAAAAATGCACCGGGAGAAAAACGAGAAATGTTTAAGGTTCCTCGTACAATAGAATCGTGAGAGGTAAAGGTGCTAATATGAGTTTATTAGATTATACAGCGGTGGAATTGGCTGATAAAATAAAAAATGGTGACGTAACAGCGGTGCAGGCAATGAAGGCGGTTATAGAACGTATAGAAGAAAAAGAAGGACTATATTCTTGCTATCTAAGCATGGATAAGGAAGCCGCTTTAAAAAGAGCAGAGGAAACGCAAAAGAAAATAGAGGCGGGAGAAGTAAGGGGAGCGCTAGCCGGTGTTCCGGTTGCAATTAAAGATAATCTTTGCACAAAGGACATTCCAACTACCTGTGCATCTAAAATACTAGAGGGATTTTTACCAACTTTTAGTGCTTCGGTAGTGGAAAGCTTAGAAAAAGCAGGAGCAGTAATTATAGGAAAAACCAACATGGATGAATTTGCTATGGGATCAACCACGGAGACCTCCGCCTATTGTGTAACAAAGAATCCCAAGAATCCAGAGCATGTTCCGGGAGGCTCATCAGGAGGCTCGGCGGCAGCAGTTGCAGCCGGTGAATGCTTCTTTGCTCTTGGCTCAGATACAGGAGGTTCCATAAGACAACCGGCTTCTTATTGTGGAGTGGTGGGAATGAAACCTACCTATGGAACTGTTTCGCGATACGGTCTAATTGCTTATGGCTCATCCCTAGATCAAGTTGGACCGATTACAAAGGATGTAAGAGATTGTGCGACAGTCCTAGAAATGATTTGTGCCCAGGATGAAAAGGATTCTACCTCTATGGAAAGAACGGATACGGATTTTACAAGAGCCTTAGTAGAGGATGTAAAAGGAATGAAAATCGGTATTCCGAAGGATTACTTCGGAGAAGGCTTAGATGAAGAGGTAAAGAAAGCGGTTTTAGAAGCAGCTGGCGTGTTACAAAAAAAAGGCGCGGTTATAGAGGAATTTGATTTAAAGTATGTGGATTATGCAATTCCAGCTTACTATACAATTGCAGCGGCAGAAGCAAGCTCTAACCTAGAAAGATTCGATGGAATAAAATATGGCTATAGAACACCTGAGTTTGAAGGCCTACACAATATGTATAAGAAAACGAGAAGCGAAGGCTTTGGGGAAGAGGTAAAAAGACGCATCATGCTAGGCTCTTTTGTGCTAAGCTCTGGTTACTATGATGCATATTATTTAAAAGCACTAAAGGTAAAGGCAATGATAAAAGCGGCCTTTGATGAAGCTTTTGAAAAATATGATATGATTTTAGGACCAGTAGCGCCAACCACGGCACCGAAATTGGGAGCCTCTTTAGCGGAGCCAATCAAGATGTACCTAGGTGATATTTATACCATAGCTGTTAACCTAGTAGGCTTGCCAGCAATTAGTATTCCTTGCGGAGTGGGGGAAAATAACTTGCCCATAGGTATGCAGCTAATAGGAGACTGTTTTCAAGAGAAAAAGATATTGCAAGCTGCATATACCTATGAACAAGCAACCAATAAAGCAAGGCTAGGAGGTGTGTAAGATGGCAAAGCAATATGAAATAGTAATTGGACTGGAAGTACATGTAGAGCTAGCTACAAAAACAAAAATATTCTGTGGTTGTTCCACAGAGTTTGGTGGAGCGCCCAATGCTCATACCTGTCCTGTATGTACAGGTATGCCAGGCTCCTTACCGGTATTAAATAAACAAGTAGTAGAATATGCACTGGGTGTAGGTCTTGCAACAAATTGCCAGATTACACAGTTTTGTAAGTTTGATCGAAAAAACTACTTTTATCCTGATAATCCACAGAATTACCAGATATCTCAATTATATCTTCCTATTTGCCGCGATGGTTATGTAGAAATAGAAACAGCTAAAGGCTCAAAAAAGGTTCGCATTCATGAAATTCATATGGAAGAGGACGCGGGAAAGCTTATTCATGACGAGTGGGAAAATTGTTCTTTGGTAGATTACAACCGTTCAGGAGTTCCTCTTATCGAAATTGTTTCAGAGCCAGATATGAGAAGCGCCGAGGAGGTTATTGCTTATTTAGAGAAGCTAAGATTAATTATCCAATATCTTGGTGCATCTGACTGTAAATTACAGGAAGGCTCTATGAGAGCGGATGTCAATTTATCGGTCAGGGAAGTAGGGACTAAGGAGTTGGGAACAAGAACGGAAATGAAGAACCTTAACTCCTTTAAGGCAATTGCTCGTGCCATAGAGGGCGAAAGAGAAAGACAAATTGAGCTTTTGGAAGAAGGAAAAAGAGTCATTCAGGAAACAAGACGCTGGGATGACAACAAAGAGTATTCCTATGCTATGCGTTCCAAGGAGGATGCTATGGACTACAGATATTTTCCAGATCCAGACCTAGTTCCGATCTATATTAGTGAAGAATGGATTGAAGAAGTTAAGAAAAGACAACCCGAGCTTCGCACGGAAAAAATGGCTAGATATAAAAGCGAATACGACATTCCAGATTATGATATTGATATTATGACGGGTTCAAAGCATATGGCAGATATATTTGAGGCGACAGTGGCAATTTGTAATCAGCCCAAGAAGGTATCTAACTGGCTTATGGTGGAGACGCTTAGACTATTAAAAGAGCAAGAAATGGATATGGAGGATATTCGTTTTTCGCCAGAAAACTTGGCAAAGCTTATTGCACTTACAGATAGCAAGGCTATTAATTCCACGGTTGCAAAAGAAGTATTTGAGGTAATGTTTGAAAAGGACATAGACCCAGAAATATATATAGAAGAGCATGGACTAAGGATGGTAAGTGATGAGGGTGAGCTTAAAAAGATTATAAAAGAAGTGATTGCAAATAATCCACAATCAGTAGAAGATTATAGAAATGGTAAGGATAAAGCAATTGGATTTTTAGTTGGTCAAACCATGAAGGCTATGCAAGGAAAAGCAAATCCAACAGCGGTAAGTAGCTTGCTAAAGGAGCTTTTATAGAGTCAATATAAGATTTATTTCATTGCAGGAGTCAAAAAAGAAACACTACGCAATATCAATAAGTTAATAATTGTGGATGTGCAATAACAAAGATGACATTCCTTCGAGCAGACACTCTCGTTTGAAGAAAAACGTAATGGTACGTAAAATCTGAAAATACCAGATTTAAGTACCAACGTTTTTCTACACTGCTCTCAAGAATTGCATTTTGTTATTGCAATCTGCAAACGACTAACAATAATGGAAAGCATGTAGGATTGTTTTTTTTAAATGCAGCTAAAAATAGCTGTAATGCAAATAAAGATTCCTATAGAGCAGTTTCGAAAAATGCTGGTACTTAAAGTGTGTATTGTACACTTTTACGTACCATTGCATTTTTCACTAAGCGAAAGCGTCTGCTCGTTGGAACTTTATTTGCATTACAGCATCTTAATTCATTGCAAAAACTATGCTCTTAATATTCATAATAGTTAGTCGAATAAGTATTTAATCAACGAAACGGAATTCTCCACCCTCTTAGTATTAGTTACAATACCAACAAAGCCTTCTTCGCCGGCAAAGGTATAGTATTCATTAAATACCTTAGAGTCATTTAGTGTAAGGCCTACAGGAATAGGATTTTCCATATCCTCTGGTTTTGTATGGTCAGGGTAAGGAATGGTGAAATCTAAATCCACAGATTCTTTTGCTTGTTCTATTTTTAATAGAACGGCTTCATCTATATAATAGATAGAATCCTTATATTTTGCTAATTCTTCTGCTGTGAGGCAGTCTCTTAAATCCATGAATGTATTGCTATATGCATATTTATTAAAGTTCATGGTATCCATAGCAATAACATCTAAGTCTTGCGCCGCGGAGTAAACCATAATCATTTGTGAGGTACTAAGTCCAGCCTCGTCCATTTCAAGTCCCATACGGAAACTGAAATCCATAAAGACATTGTAATTGTCTGTGTCAATGCCAGAATATTCAACAAAGTTATCTGTAAAAGGGGTAGTATCTTCTGTATTAACATAGGCATTAACAAAAATACCATACAAAGCGTAGTCCTTATTGTTAAGGATGTCCTTTACTAAGGTAGAGAGGATAAATAATCCTGCAAGACCTCCAATAATATACCATTTATAATAATACCAAAAATTATTTATTCTCTTTTTTAGGGGAGCATCCTTCATGTTCTTGCGCTCATCTTTAAATTCATCCATAACAGCCATGGTTTACTTTACCTCGTTTCTTTTTGACAAAAGCCAAAGACTTTCTTCTATTAAATACCTCTTGAACGAATATGTCAATGAAGCATTCTTAAAGGGAATATTAAAAAAGGATAAAATCTTTAAATATGTAGGGTTTGTTCTTGCAAGATTTTTCCGAATGTACTATCATAAAAATGTACAGGTTTAAACAAAACGAAAAAGGATGAATTGATTATGAGCGAAATGTATGTGGAATGTCTTGTGAAGAGTCAAGCTAGCATGTTGGCTAAGTTTGCACGCATCGTACTAATGATGCTAACAATTGCTTTTGGTTTACTAGCATTATTAGGATTTTTACCAGCTTTAATTATAGCTGTTATAACAGGTGTGGGTGCATATTTTATATGGCTACACTCAGATATCGAATATGAGTATTTGTATTTAGACAAGGAACTAACCATTGATAAGGTTATGGCAAAGACAAAAAGAAAGAGAGTTGCAACCTTCGAAATAGAAAGAATGGAAATTTTAGCAACTTTTCGTTCTTATCAGTTAAGTAACTATAATAACCGAAATATCAAAGCTGATGACTACAGCATAAAAATTGAAGAACAACCAGATTTACGATATGTAATGTACTATGAAGGAAATAAAAAAATTATTTTAAGTCCTTCTGCAGAGCTTGTAAAAGCAATCAAAACAATTGCTCCAAGGAAAGTATTTACAGACTAAATTTGCAGCAAATGTTATTGACAATGTGATTTAAGTTTGATACACTAAGCAGCAACGTAGATTTGCAGAAGAAACATAAAACGGCGTACATGATATATATGTATGCCTTTTGTATTCGAAAATTAAAAAATGGAGGACAGAAGATGGGTCAGATTATTGGCGAAGGCATTACTTTTGATGATGTGTTATTAATACCAAGTTATTCACAGGTAATCCCTAATCAGGTAGATTTAACTACTTGGTTAACAAAAAAAATCAAATTAAACATTCCTATGATGAGTGCAGGAATGGACACCGTTACAGAACATCGTATGGCTATTGCTATGGCAAGACAGGGTGGAATCGGAATTATCCATAAAAACATGTCTATCGAAGCACAGGCAGAAGAAGTAGACAAGGTAAAACGTTCTGAAAATGGTGTTATTACAGATCCTTTTTCATTATCCCCAGAACATACATTAGCGGATGCTGACGCATTAATGGCAAAATTCCGTATTTCAGGTGTACCTATTACTGAAGGTAGAAAATTAGTAGGTATCATTACAAACCGTGATTTAAAATTTGAAACAGATTTTTCTAAGAAAATTAAAGAATCCATGACTTCTGAAGGCCTTATTACAGCACAGGAAGGAATTACATTAGAAGAAGCAAAACAAATCTTAGCAAAGGCAAGAAAAGAAAAGCTTCCAATTGTGGACAAGGATTATAACTTAAAAGGTCTTATTACGATTAAAGATATTGAAAAGACCATTAAATATCCTCTAGCAGCAAAAGATGAACAGGGAAGACTTTTATGTGGAGCTGGTGTAGGTATTACAGCTAACGTTTTAGATAGAGTTGCAGCTTTAGTGGATGCAAAGGTAGATGTTATCGTATTAGACTCTGCACATGGACATTCACAAAATGTTTTAAATTGCTTAAAAATGATTAAAGAAAAAGATCCTGATTTACAGGTTGTTGCAGGAAATGTAGCAACTGGCGAAGGCGCAAGGGATTTAATTAACGCTGGAGCAGACGCAGTTAAGGTTGGTATTGGCCCTGGTTCTATTTGTACAACCCGTGTGGTTGCAGGTATTGGTGTTCCACAGGTAAGCGCAATTATGAATGCATATGAAGTAGCAAAGGAAGCTGGTATTCCAATTATCGCAGATGGTGGTATCAAGTATTCTGGTGATATGACCAAAGCAATCGCTGCAGGTGGTAATGTTTGTATGATGGGTAGTATTTTTGCAGGTTGTGACGAAAGCCCTGGAGATTTTGAATTGTTCCAAGGAAGAAAGTATAAAGTATACCGTGGTATGGGATCTATTTCTGCGATGGAAAATGGAAGTAAGGATCGTTATTTCCAAGCGGATGCCAAGAAGCTTGTTCCAGAAGGTGTAGAAGGTCGTGTGGCTTATAAGGGAACAGTAGAAGATACTGTATTCCAGCTTATGGGTGGTTTACGTTCTGGTATGGGATACTGCGGAACATCTTCTATAGAAGAATTAAAACAAAATGCTAAATTTATTAAAATTTCTGCTGCTTCCTTAAAGGAAAGTCATCCACATGACATTCATATTACAAAAGAAGCACCAAACTATAGTGTAGACGAATAACGAGTTACAACGTAAAGGAATCTGCTACGGCAGATTCTTTTTTTGTTGTATAGGAGTGAAAGTATATGATATACTTGATAGGTATATGCAATAAGAAAAGACTGGTAAAGTGCCAATATAAAATACTAGGAGGGAAAGTGTGCAAATAAATTTATATGGCCGAGCGGGGGACGAGAAGGGCTTTAATTATCAAAGCCTGATTGACAAGGAACAGTTACAACGTCTGCAGGATGAATTCTGTGCAGTGACGGATAGTTATGTATATTGCATAAATGCCGAGGGAGAGGCGCAAACGAAGATTTCAGGTGAACCACAGGGAGCAAAGTGGATTACCGAGCAGGTTTCAGGGGAGATTATTGAACAGGTATTTCTTCGAGTAGCAGAGGGAACTCTCGAAGATATTGCAATAGAAGATACCAATATTGATAATCTAAAGCTTGCTGCGATTTCAGTTAAAATTGAGGGGAAATTGGTTTTAACATGGCTTGCGTTTTGGTTTGTAAGGGACAATCAAATAACAAATAGTAATACACCGGATTTTGCTTGCCTTCATGAAGAAAAGCAGTTTGTAAATGCGGTTGATTTGTTGTGGGATACTAGTGTTACTTTGTTTAAGAACAAGATTTCTTGGGTTAGTGCGGAAGCAGAAACCATGAGAAGTCGTTATTCTGAAAGTAAGATGAGTGAATCTTTAGAAAGAATTGAGGCAGTTACAACGATTGTTCAGCTTTTGGACAATGATGGTGCAATAGAAGTAGTCATGGAAAAACTACTAGCAGTAGTTGGTGAACACTTAGACATAAGCTGTGCTCAAATTTATCAATTTGATACCAAGGAAAAACGAATGGATGTTATTCAGGAATGGCTAAACACCAGTCGTAACGTGGTTTCATTTTTTGAAAAGACAAAAAACTTAGAGGCTTATGACTTTGTCTTTACGGAGAAACCTTTAGTTTTAGGTTCGGATTCTATGATGTCATATAATGGAAGTCAGGACTTTTTAGCAGCAGATGTAAAAGCAGCAATTATTTTTCCGCTAATGAAAAACGGCAACAGTGGTATGTGTATTACTTTTTGCCAAAAGGAACAAAATCGTATTTGGAAAGTAGAAGAAATTAAATTTATTGCTGATGCGATAAAGATTATGCAAAATATTCTTACAAAGAGAATTCAAAAAAATTCACTTACGAGTTCATACAGCCTTTTAGAAACGGTTTTAGATAATTTGGGAAACTGCATTTATGTTAGAGATATTTCTAATGGAAAGATTCTCTTTGCCAATAGAATGCTTAAAAATATTTTTGCTAAGGAATTAAAGGAAGACAGCTTTTTAGACTTGGTTAATAGAGCCTTACCAAAGGATAAAAACCAGGGATATTGTGAGCTTCATCATGTGGAGAGAGAAAGATGGTATGACCTACTTTTTACGGAAATCGCTTGGGTGGATGGAAGGCAGGTGCGTCTATATTCTCTTTACGATATTACAGATAAAAAAATCTATCAGAGAAAGATAGAGCAGCAGGCGTATACAGACTTTTTGACAGGCCTTTATAACCGTATGTGCTGTGAAAGAGACTTGGCTTGGCACATTGATGATGCCAAGAAAAGAAATGTAAAGGGAAATCTCCTTTATTTGGATTTAGATGATTTTAAGCATATAAATGATGGTCTTGGACATCAGTATGGTGACGTTTTACTTAAGTCCATTTCTGGAAGTTTACAAAGGATTAATGGAATACGAAAAACATGTTATCGTATGGGTGGCGATGAGTTTGTCATTGTCGTTCCACCAGAGAATCATGAAAACTTGGAACAAATTATAGAAAGCATTAAGAAGATATTTGCAGAGCCATGGTTTTTGAAGGATGCAGACTATTACTGTACTATGAGTATGGGTATTGTAACCTTCCCTGATGATGGTGATAGTGTACCGGACTTGATTAAAAAAGCAGATATTGCTATGTATGAAGCAAAGAAAACAGGAAAAAATCGCATGGCGCGTTATTCGGATAGCATGGAGGCTGTTTCAGGAAGAAGACTGGATCTTGAAAAGAATATGCGAGACGCTACGGTTTCTAATTTTAAAGAATTTGAAGTATACTATCAGCCGATTATTGATATCTCCTTAGAAGGAAAACCGTGTACTGGGGCAGAAGCACTGATTAGATGGAATAGCAATGAGCTAGGATTTATCCCACCATCAGACTTTATCCCCTTGGCAGAATATTTGGGTTTAATTAATCCAATCGGAAACCATGTCTTAGAAGAGGCATGCAAGGCATGTAAGATCTGGAATGATAACGGGCATCCAAACTATAAGGTCAATGTAAATTTATCTGTAGTTCAGCTTTTGCAGACAGATATTGTGGATATTGTAAGAAATACCATAGAAAGAACAGGAATCCAGCCTCGAAATCTAACCTTAGAGGTAACAGAAAGCCTTGCAATTAATGATATGGATAGGATGAAGGACATCTTATCGAATATTAGAAAGCTTGGAGTAAGGATTGCGTTAGATGATTTTGGAACCGGATATTCTTCACTAAATCATATTCGTGAAATTCCTTTTGATGTCATTAAGGTAGACCAGAGCTTTGTAAAGGAATTGGCAGAAGATACATATTCGCAATCCTTTATCAAATTAGTAGCGGAGCTAGCCCAAGTAATTGGTGCAAGTATTTGTGTGGAGGGTATTGAAAGAGAAGAGCAATACCTTGTTCTTGAAGGTATGAAGGTTAAAATGGTACAGGGATATTACTTTGATCGCCCGATGACTAAGGCAGAATTTGAAGCAAAGTATTGCAAATAAGAAAAACCCTCTTGAAATAATGACTAAAGTCATGTTAGTATATGCATAGAGTTACGCGACTGGCGGAAAAACAGGAAACTGTTGTGGGACATACCCACAGGGAGCGTGACAGTATCATCAAAAGCCGACCGCCTGGGCAACACTACATTTTTATAGTGCCGCCTAGGCGGTTTTTCTATCGGTAAAAGTAGCCGATATTTTATGGAGGAAAACGATGAACATGTTATCACTGGAACAAGAACTAAAAAACAATGAATACCCAGGAAGAGGTATTGTCATTGGAAAGAGCCCTAATGGGAAATTTGCAGTTACCGCATATTTTATTATGGGTAGAAGTGCAAATAGTAGAAACCGCGTATTTGTAGAAGATGGTCAAGGAATTCGCACACAGGCATTTGATCCTTCTAAACTAGAAGATCCAAGTCTTATTATTTATGCACCAGTAAGAGTACTTGGAAATAAAACAATTGTTACAAACGGTGACCAAACAGATACTATATATGATGGTATGGACAAACAGCTGACCTTTGAACAATCTTTACGTACAAGAGAATTTGAGCCAGACGGCCCTAACTATACACCACGTATTTCAGGTATTATGCATATTGAAAATGGTGGATATAACTACGCAATGTCTATTTTGAAGAGCAATAATGGAAATCCAGATGCATGCAATAGATACACTTATGCATATGAAAATCCAGTTGCTGGTGAAGGACATTTTATACATACCTACATGCATGATGGAAATCCACTTCCAAGCTTTGAAGGTGAACCTAAATGGGTTACTTTGATGGATGACATGGATGCTTTTACAGATATGGTATGGAAGAACTTAAATGAAGAAAACAAGGTTTCTTTATTTGTAAGATATATTGATATTGCAACAGGTGAGTATCAGACCAAGATTGTTAACAAAAATCAATAGAAGTGGAGATTAATTATGAAAGAGATAGAATTAAAATATGGATGTAACCCAAACCAGAAGCCTTCTGGAATCTATATAGAGGATGGCAGTGATCTTCCTGTTACCGTTTTAAATGGTAAGCCAGGCTACATTAACTTTTTAGATGCATTTAACGGCTGGCAGTTAGTAAAAGAATTAAAACAAGCAACAGGGCTTCCCGCAGCAACTTCTTTTAAACACGTTTCACCAGCAGGTGCAGCAGTTGGTCTTCCTTTAACAGACACACTCGCAAAGATTTATTGGGTAGATGATTTAGGTGAGTTATCTCCACTTGCATGCGCATATGCGAGAGCAAGAGGCGCAGATAGAATGTCTTCTTTTGGCGATTTTATTGCCCTTTCTGATGTTTGTGATGCAGATACAGCGAGATTAATTAAAAGAGAAGTGTCAGATGGTGTGATTGCACCTGGATATACGGATGAAGCATTAGAATTATTAAAAGCTAAGAAAAATGGCAACTATAATGTAATTCAAATCGATGCGGCTTACATGCCTAATCCAATAGAGAAAAAGCAAGTATATGGTATTACCTTTGAACAAGGTCGTAACGAGCTTGATATTAACAATGATTTTTTATCTAATGTGGTTACAGAAAATAAAGAGATTCCAGAGCAAGGACTTATCGATATGAAGATTGCTTTAATAACATTAAAGTATACACAGTCCAATTCCGTATGCTTTGTTAAGGATGGTCAGGCAATTGGTATCGGCGCCGGACAGCAATCTCGTATACATTGTACAAGACTTGCAGGAAGCAAGGCAGACAACTGGTTTTTACGTCAGGCTCCAGAAGTAATGGGCTTACAGTTTACAGATAATCTAGGACGTGCAGATAGAGATAATGCCATTGATAACTACATTGGTGAAGATTACATGGATGTTTTAGCGGATGGTGTATGGGAAAGAATTTTCAAAGTAAAACCAGAAGTATTTACCCGTGAAGCAAAAAGGGCATGGCTTGATAAAATGCAGGGAGTTACCTTAGGATCAGATGCATTCTTCCCATTCTCTGATAATATTGAAAGAGCAAACAAAAGCGGCGTGAAGTATATTGCACAGCCAGGTGGTTCGGTGAGAGATGACGTTGTTATTGAATGCTGCAATAAATATAATATGGCAATGGTATTTACAGGTATCAGACTGTTCCACCATTAATAAGTAATTGCGGCCTTCTTTTTTAATTTATGAAAGAAAGCCGCATTTTGCATACTTAGATTAAAGGAGGCATTTAGTATATGCGGTTAAAGGATTTAGAAAATTACGGATCTATAACGATACAGTGTCATGATAACCCAGACGCGGATGCCTTGGCATCTGGGTTTGCTCTCTATACTTATTTTTCGTCTAAGGGAATAGATACAAAATTTGTATATACAGGACCGAATATAATAAAAAAAGCAAATTTGAGGCTAATGATAGAAGAACTATCCATTCCTATTACCTACTGGAAACCGCTAGCTAGCGGGAGAATGCGGGTAGAAGGCTTGCTAATCATGGTAGATTGCCAATATGGAGCAGGAAATGTGACTTCAATTGATGCAAAGCAAGTGGTTATGATTGATCATCATCAAGAAGACGGAAAAGAGGTAGTTGAAGGAAGGATACAAGCAACTTTAGGAAGCTGCTCGACGCTTGTATGGTTGATGCTTTTAGAGGAAGGGTTCAAAATTGAGGACCTAAAGCTAGGAACAGCACTATACTATGGTTTATATATGGACACTAGTCAATTTTCAGAAATTTTCAATCCCTTAGACAAGGATATGCGTGATGCACTTATTTTTGACAAGAGTTTAATTACAAGACTTAGAAATTCCAATCTTACCCTAAAAGAGTTAGAGATTGCTGGAATTGCCATGATTCGTTATAGCTTTAATGATGATTATCGTTTTGCAGTTATTAAATCAAAGCCTTGTGATCCTAATATTTTGGGTTTAATCAGTGATTTCCTTTTGCAGGTAGACGAAATTGATACCTGTGTGGTTTATAATCAATTAAATGATGGTTATAAGTTTTCGGTTAGAAGCTGTATTAAGGAAGTGAATGCCAACGAGCTTGCAGTATACTTATCGGAGGGAATTGGCTCTGGTGGCGGACATTTGGAAAAAGCAGGCGGCTTTATCAGTCTAAAGATGTATGAAGAAAAATATCCAACTCTCCATTCGGAAGCATATTTTAATAGTAAGATGACGGAGTATTTTGACTCCTATGAAGTCATATATGCCAAGGGGTATGTGGGTGAGACATCACATATGCAAAAATATCAGAAAAATAAGGTGGCAGAAGGCTTTGTAAAAGTAGATGAGTTGTTACTAGAGGGTAGTTTAGCCACGGTTCGTACCCAAAGTGGGGATATAAATATAACCGTAGAGAAGGACGACTTTTTAGTGATTGACGCGAGGGGGGCGGTGGCTTATTTTAAAAAGGAAGAATTTGCCAGAGACTATGTAACAACAATGGAGAAATATGAACAGGTAGATAGATTAATAAAAACTGGCTATGCACCTACCTTAAAGAGCCAATTGGATGGTGCCTCCTATACTTTGGCGGAATGTGCCAAGGTATGCTTTCCGATAAAGGAAGTAAAAGTTTTTGCAAGGCCCTTAGAGAAAGCGGTAAAAGTTTTTACCTTGCGTGATAGTAATCACTATATGCTAGGACGCATAGGCGATTATTTGGCAATTAGCCTTGATAATCCACAAGATGTTATTACCGTAGAAAAAGATTTCTTTAAACAAAGCTACACGCAATTAGTTTAAAAGCTCTTTATTCTTCTAGCTTTTTATGATAATATATATGTTACGCAAGAAATACCAAACTAAAGGTTGTAGGTGACGATAATGAGTGAAATGAAAAAAGTAGTTGTGGATACAGAAGAAAAATCTGTTGTATCAAAAAATTTTATCGAACAGATTATTGATAAGGATTTGGCAGAGGGAGCTTGTAACACAGTACAAACCCGTTTTCCACCAGAACCCAATGGATATTTGCACATTGGACATGCTAAGAGTATCCTTTTAAATTATGGCTTGGCACAGCAGTATGGTGGCAAGTTTAATATGCGTTTTGACGATACCAATCCAACAAAAGAAAAGGTTGAATTCGTAGAGTCCATCAAAGAAGATATCAAGTGGCTTGGAGCAGATTGGGAAGATAGACTCTTTTTTGCGTCCAACTATTTTGAAGATATGTATCAGGGAGCAATCAAGCTTATCAAAAAGGGAAAAGCGTATGTCTCTGACTTAACTGCAGATGAAATTCGTGAATACCGTGGAAACCTGACACAGGTAGGTAAAAAGGATCCATATTCAGATAGAACAGTGGAAGAAAACCTAAAGCTTTTTGAAGAAATGTATGAAGGCAAATATGCCGACGGTGAAAAGGTGCTTCGTGCAAAAATTGACATGGCATCTCCTAATATTAATATGAGAGATCCAGTTATTTATCGTGTGGCACATATGCATCATCATAACACTGGAGATAAGTGGTGTATTTATCCGATGTATGACTATGCTCATCCAATTGAAGATGCAATAGAAGGTATCACACATTCTATTTGCACCTTAGAATTTGAAGATCATAGGCCATTATATGATTGGGTGGTAAGAGAGCTAGAATATGAAAACCCACCAAAACAGATTGAATTTGCAAAATTATACCTTACGAATGTAGTAACGGGAAAAAGATATATTAAAAAGTTAGTAGAAGATGGCATTGTAGATGGCTGGGATGATCCAAGACTTGTTTCGATAGCAGCCCTTAGAAGACGTGGTTTTACACCAGAATCAATCAAGCTATTTGTAGAGCTTTGTGGTGTTTCCAAGAGCAATTCTTCGGTAGACTACGCAATGCTAGAATATTGTATTCGTGAAGATTTAAAACTCAAAAAGCCTCGTGTTATGGCAATTTTAGATCCAATTAAGCTTGTCATTGACAATTATCCAGAAGGACAGACTGAAATGCTGGATGTTCCAAACAACTTGGAAAATGAAGCATTAGGAAGTCGTAAAGTACCTTTTGGAAAAGAGCTATATATTGAGAGAGACGATTTCATGGAAGAGCCTCCTAAAAAATATTTCCGTTTATTCCCAGACAATGAAGTACGTCTTATGAATGCTTACTTTGTAAAATGTACGAGTTTTATAAAAGATGAAAGCGGAAAGGTAGTAGAGGTTCATTGCACCTATGACCCAGATTCCAAAGGTGGAAACAGTCCTGATGGAAGAAAAGTAAAAGGAACCATTCATTGGGTGCCAGCGAAAGAAGCTTTAAAAGCAGAAGTTCGTTTATATGAAAATATTATTGATGAAGAAAAAGGGGTTTATAATGAAGATGGTAGTCTAAATTTAAATCCAAATTCTTTAGTGATTTTAAAAGATAGTTATGTGGAACCAGCACTAAAAGATGCAAAAGCATATGAGAGCTTTCAGTTCGTTAGAAATGGATTTTTCTGTGTAGATAGCAAGGATTCAAAAGATGGTGCGCCAGTATTTAACCGAATTGTATCTTTAAAGAGTTCTTTTGTATTACCAAAAGAAAACTAAGAGTTAAGCAACGGCAAAGGAAAGAGGTATTTTATGGCAGGAATTTTGTCCGGACTAGCAAGCTTGGGACTAGGCAATTTAGCGGAAGCAAAAGTATTTGAGGAAGAAAAGGTAGTGGAAAAGGATGAACTTGCAGGACCCAAAGTTTCTCAAATAGAAGAAAAAGATTTGGTATATGACAAAGCATATGATTGTCCGGTATGTGCTCAAAAAATTACAAGCAAGGTGATGAAATCAGGTAAAGCAAAGCTACTTGGAACAGATAATGATTTACGCCCAAAATACGAAGGTATTGATCCGTTAAAATATGATGTGGTTTTATGTCCTCATTGTGGGTATGCATCCCTTAGCAGGTATTTTAAACCAATGCCACCAACACAGGTCAGGCTGATTAAAGAGAATATCTCCAAGAATGTACGCTTGCAGCCTATGAGAGGTGAAATCTATACTTATGACGAGACAGTAGAGCGTTATAAACTGGCTCTTGCATGTTCGATTGTAAAGCAAGCAAAGGCAAGTGAAAAAGCCTATGTATGTTTAAAATCAGCATGGGTACTTCGCGGAATGGCAGAGGAATTAAATTCTGATATGCCAGATAGTGAAGCAAAAAGACTGCAGTACGAAGAAGATGAAAAAGAGTACCTGATGACCGCTTTGGAAGGATTTATTTCGGCAAGACAGTCGGAAAGCTTTCC
>JAVBUZ010000115.1:0-6870 GCA_031554725.1 Lachnospiraceae bacterium
CATGCCATTGCTCACAATAGCAAACTCTTTTATACCCAAGTCAATTCCTATTCCAACATTACTTAATACTGGTTTTTCCGATTCTTGTTCCTCTACTAGTACGGATATATAATATCTTCCTGCTTTACAAGAAACGGTTCCACTTTTTATGATATGAGTAGTAGAATCTGTCGGTATGTAATTCTTTTCTTTTAATCTCACCCAGCCAAGAGTAGGAACTTTAATTCGATGTCTCTCGCATGGAATAATCGCTTTTGCATCTGTTTTTACAAAATACATTTTTACATCCGATTTCCCCTTCTTTTTAAACTTAGGAAATCCTGATTGTCCTTTGAAAAATTGCTTAAATGCTTTCTCTGCGTTCATAATACTTTGTTTTACGGACTTACTGCTCACTTCTTTAATCCAGAGATATTCCGGATTTTCTTTGATATAACTATTGTTTAGCCATTTTGAAAAATCCATACCAGATACAAACTGTTTCTCTTTCTCATATACTTCTTTGTTATGAGCAAGATAGAAATTATATACAAATCTACAAACTCCAAAGGTTCTATTAATTGTTTGTATCTGTTCCTCTGTTGGTTTTATTTCCGTCTTGTAACTCCTCAGCAATTTCATCATCCCCTTTTATCTGCGTTTGATATTTCCTTAGACCATTTACTCTACTACTAAATACTTGCAGAATTGATACAATGTCTTGAACCATTTCTTCCTTTGGTGAAAATGTTTCATTACTATCATACCTTTTGCATTACAAAACTGCTTCAAAAATTCAACTTGATTCTGTAAATCATCTTTTTGATTTCTTGTGGATACCCTCGCATATATAACCGTATCTCTTATATCTTTCTCTGCTTGTATTCCTTTAAATTGTAAATATTGGTCATACGTATAATATCGTCTATCAGTTGGAGTACGATTTTCTTTTAGTATTCCCTCTCTATCCCAACGTTGCAATGTTTTTACAGATATACCTACCAGTTCCGCAAAATCTTTTGGTTTGTAATTTGTGATCTTTGATGCGTTCATTATAGTCCCTCCTAATATGCTTCTCACACTATAAACACATTATATCAAATTCAAGCATATATACCTATATTTTTAATTACTCAACATTCCTCCTTCTTTTTTGATTATACCCTTTTATCGGAACAATATCAAATGTATCGGAATGATAGTAGGAAATTTAACGGAACAATGTAAGAATAGATGCTAAATATGCATCTGTTATAGAGTCGTTATCTTTTTCTATAAAAACAAATTTGCAATTATTCTTACTTCTCTTTAGATAGCTATAGAGTATGTATAAATCATCGATCTCATATCTACTAATATCTTCTGAGGAGTCCTTTGTTTGGTAGTAGTCATCTAATGCCAGCTTGATTTTTGAAAGTAATGTCTCAATAGTTTCTGTTGAACAGCAGTAGTTATATTGAAAAAGAATCTGCGTTTTTTTCAGTAATAGTATTCGGTAATGTTCAGAGTCAAGTTGTTCTGTAATCAACAGCGGATTAGAAGTTGAGAAAGAGGCGATGTTGGTTTGTTGCTTAAAAATCGAAAGTGCATTGATTTGATTACGGATATTAGTGGCTTTTTCGTAATCAAATTCTGTGGCTGCAATGTGCATCTCCTTCTCTAATGAATCAAATAATACTGTGGATTCGCCATTTAATAAACAAATAATTTCATCTATTTTCTGTTGGTGTTCAATAGCAGAAATCCTTCCAATGCAAATCCCTTTACAACGACCTAAGGAATAGTTAATGCAAGCAGTTAATTTTCGTTTGTGTTTGGTACAAGGCATTTTATAAATATCACGTAACACGAAAAGGGCACGTTCCAGCGAACTTCGTTTATTATATGGGCCAAAGTAGAGAGCTGAATCCTTATCATTTTTTTCACTTGTCATAAAGATATCAGGATAATCCTCTTTTATTGTGATTTTTAAGTAAAGATATGCTTCGGGGTTTTTTAGCAGACGGTTACACCAAGGTTTATGTTCTCTAATTAATTGCGATTCAAGTAGTAATGCTTCAAGTTCCGTACCAGTTAATATATAATCAAAATCCTTTATGCTGTGAAAGAGTTTCATCGCTTTTTTGTCGTTAGGATCAGGTGTTTGAAAGTAGGTTGCAACTCGGCTTTTTAGATTTTTGGATTTACCAACATAGATAATGTTACCCTCGGAACCTTTCATTATGTAGACTCCCGGAGTTGCAGGAAGGGTTTTAACTTTTTCTTTTAAATCGATTGACATACGTTACACCTCCTAATTATAGAGCTTTTATCTTTTGGATTATGATGGGTAAGAGCGAAAGTTTTTCTATGCTCAGCACATAGAATATATATCTATAGTCTAAAGTACAGTATTATAGAAAGCAATATTAAAATGGAAAAAAACTATTACTTGATAATGATATACAATGATGATTTGAATGCAAAAAAGTATAAAATTTCAATAGTTTTTGGAATGGAATCCAAAAACTATTGAAAAACAAAAAGAATATATATTAAGAAGATAAGGAAAGAAAATTTATCATATAGGTAAAGATTCCTTCCTTGTTTTTTTGTCGGCACTTTCGTGTTACAGTAACAATTCTACATACTTGTAGTACAATTCGGTCAAGTTGAGAAAGAAAAGAGGATTTTATTTGATTGATTACATATGTTGTGTTAAAATGAAAAAGGTTAGTGCGTATTCGTTACGAATAACACGAGATAATAGAGTTAGACGATGTTTTAACTTTCATTATATAACAAACAGTCAATAAGTCAGAGGTGTAATGCATCACTGACATAAGCATAACAAGAGGAGGTTGTAAAATGAACAAGCTTGAGCTTCAAAAGACTGCAAACGAAATCAGAAAAGGAATCGTTACAGCAGTTCATAGTGCAAAATCAGGCCATCCAGGCGGATCATTATCAGCAGCAGATATTTTCACATATCTATATTTCGAGGAGATGAATATAGATCCAAAAGACCCTCAAAAGAGTGACAGAGATCGTTTCGTATTATCAAAAGGTCACGTAGCTCCAGGTCTTTACTCAACATTAGCAAACAGAGGATTCTTCCCAGTTGAAGATCTTACTACATTACGCCACGTTGGTTCTTACTTACAAGGCCATCCAGACAAAAAACACATCCCAGGTGTTGATATGTCAAGTGGTTCATTAGGACAAGGTATCTCAGCAGCAGTTGGTATTGCATTATCAGCAAAATTATCAAATGATGATTACCGTGTATACACACTTTTAGGTGATGGTGAAATTCAAGAAGGACAAGTATGGGAAGCAGCAATGTTCGCTGGTGCTCGTAACTTAGATAACTTAGTAGTAATCGTAGATAATAATGGATTACAAATCGATGGAAAAATCGAAGATGTATGTTCACCATATCCAATCGATAAAAAATTCGAAGCATTTAACTTTAATGTAATTAATGTAAATGCACATGACTTCGATGAATTAGCAGATGCATTCAAGAAAGCAAAAGAATGTAAAGGACAACCTACTGCAATTATTGCAAAGAGTGTTAAAGGTAAAGATGTATCATTCATGGAAAACAATGCAGCATGGCATGGTAGTGCTCCAAATGATGAACAATACGCACAAGCAATGGCTGATTTAGAGAAAGTAGGTGAAGCATTATGTCAGAAGTAATTAAAGTTGCAACAAGAGACAGTTATGGTAATGCTTTAGCTGAATTAGGAAAAGAATACGATAACTTATATGTATTAGATGCTGACTTAGCAGCAGCAACAAAAACAGGAGTATTTAAAAAGGTTTTCCCTGAGAGACATATTGATTGTGGTATCGCTGAATGTAACATGGTTGGTATCGCAGCAGGTATGGCTACAACTGGAAAAATTCCTTTTGTAAGTTCATTTGCTATGTTCGCAGCAGGACGTGCTTTCGAACAAGTAAGAAACTCTGTAGCATATCCACACTTAAATGTTAAAATCGGTGCTACACATGCAGGTATCTCTGTAGGTGAAGATGGTGCTACTCATCAATGTAATGAAGATATTGCATTAATGAGAACAATCCCAGGAATGGTTGTAATCAATCCTGCAGATGATATAGAAGCAAAAGCAGCAGTTAGAGCAGCAGTAGAATATGATGGACCTGTATACTTACGTTTTGGTCGTCTTGCTGTACCTGTAATCAATGATACTCCAGATTACAAGTTTGAAATCGGAAAAGGTGTTCTTTTACAAGAAGGAAAAGATGTTACATTAGTAGCAACTGGTCTTTGTGTATCAGAAACATTAGAAGCAGCTAAGATGTTAGAAGCAGACGGAATTTCAGCAGAAGTAATCAACATCCATACAATCAAACCTTTAGATGAAGACATGATTCTTACAAGTGCTAAGAAAACAAACAAAGTTGTTACAATAGAAGAGCATTCTGTAATCGGTGGTCTTGGTAGTGCAGTTTGTGATACATTATCAGCAAACTACCCAGCTAAAGTTATGAAGATTGGTGTAAATGATGTATTTGGTGAAAGTGGTCCAGCCGTAGCATTAATTAAGAAATACGGTTTAGATGCAGAAAGCATTTACAATAAAGTAAAAGGCTTTGTACAAGCTTAATGTGATACAAGGGTCAAATTGAGACCCGCAAAACATGAGAAAGTAGCTCGAATAGAGCGGATTTCTCATGTTTTAGGATTGTGGGAGCATGAAATGCGTAGCAATCTGTAGTATCGGTTGGGGGCAAAATTTTTTGGACCCAACATCATACTGTATGTAAGAAAAAGGATAATAAACATTTGACTATAATGTCAGATTGTTTGTTATCCTTTTTTAGTATCTAATAAAACTATATATATACAAATTAAACAAACAAAATAGGAAAAACGACCTATAAATAAGCAAAAATGCTGAATAAGAGCAAAAATAATCAAAAGACGACAATAATAATCATTCTAAAAAAATAAAGGGAAATGGTAATATATAGATAAATTGGAAAAACGTTTTAATGTAAAATTATGCATTACATATAAAGAGCGAAAGAAAGAATGTAAAACAGATGGTAAAAAGTCACAACAGGAACCAACTCCTTTACATAAGGAATAAATATAGAGCAAATTAAAATATAAGAGGTTAGGAGGGAAAAGTAAGTTAAAAGGAAGTACAAAAAACGGGGTTGGGGGAAAAGGAACTGAAACTGAAACAAAACACAAACAAGGAGGAGATTTTAGCATGAAACGAAGAATTATGAGTGCAGTATTGTCATTAATTATGGTGCTATCTACATTAGTAAGCGCCTTGGGAGGTCTGCTTACACCAAAGACAGTACAAGCAGCAGAAACAGCAGAGTATCGTAATGTTGGATACTATGCTTCTTGGGCAGGTTATGCAAGAAACTACCCATTAACAAAAATGGATTTTTCGAAGTTAACGCATTTGAACTTTGCATTTGCGAATTTGAAAAATGATGGTAGTGTAGTTGTTGGAGATGAATGGATTGATACACAGATTACAAGTGGTGTATATGCCGACATGGGATTTACATGGGAAGATGCTTCTGCAGGTGTTGCAGGACATTTTGGCGCATTAAAGAAGATAAAAGCAAAATATCCACATCTTAAAACAATCATTTCAATTGGTGGTTGGACTTGGTCAACTAATTTCTCAGATGTAGCGGCAGATGCAACAAAGAGAGCAAAAATGGCTAAGACATCCGTTGATTTTATTGTAAAGTATGGATTCGATGGTGTTGATTTAGATTGGGAATACCCAGTAGAAGGCGGTAACAATATACCACATCGTGCAGCGGACAAGCATAACTATACGTTACTTGTAAAGGAGATTAGACAAGCCTTAGATGCACAAAGTGCAAAAGATGGAAAGACTTACTATCTAACAATTGCTGCAGGTGGTAACCCAACATTTGTTCAAAACACAGAACCAGTGGAATTAATGAAATATCTTGATTGGATTAACCTAATGACATATGACTATCATGGAGGATTTGATCCACAGACAAATCATAATACACCACTATTCTTAAATCCAAACGACACAACAGGTTCTACATTCAGTATTGATCAAACAGTAAATGCATACTTAGATGCGGGAGTTAATGCAAAAGATCTAAACCTTGGATTAGGTTTCTACGGACGTGGTTGGATTAATGTAAATGCAACACCAGCAACTTGCCTTTTCCATAATGGTTCTGCAGCAGGAGAAACTTCTTCAGGATTAGATATTGGAACATGGGAAGGTTCTAACTGGGATTATTGGGACATTACAACGAATTATATTGGTAAAAGAGGATACGTAAGATACTGGGATGATTACGCAAAAGTGCCATACTTATACAGTGCAGAAAAGAAAGTGTTTATTACATATGATGACCCAGAATCAATTAATATTAAAATCGATTACTTAATGAGCAAAGGCTTAGGTGGAGCGATGTTCTGGGAAGCAAGTGCAGACAAGAATGCAGAGCTGTTAGGACTTACTGCTTCAAGACTTGGTATCAATGGGGAAGAAGTAATTCCACCAACAGAACCAGTTACACCAGGAAATCCAACAGATCCAACAAACCCAACAGATCCAACGAATCCAACAGACCCAACAAATCCAGAAAACCCAACAAATCCTGGAACTAACACATATGACAGTTCGAAGATATATGTAGGTGGGGATAGAGTTGTGTATAACGGTGTAACATATGAAGCAAAATGGTGGACACAGGGAGAAACACCAGATGCGAACAATCAATGGGGAGTATGGAAAGTAGTTTCTGGTTCAGAGAATGTACCAAACCCAGATGATACAAAAACACCAGAAGATGTAACAGATCCAGATGATACAAAGACACCAGAAGATGTAACAGATCCAGATGATACAAAGATAC
>JAVBUZ010000161.1:0-12834 GCA_031554725.1 Lachnospiraceae bacterium
TAAATCAACATTATTTAATGTTCTTGCAGGACAGCAGATTTCAATAGTTAAAGATACACCAGGTGTAACAAGAGATAGAATATATGCTGATGTAACATGGCTTGATAAGTCATTTACACTTATTGATACTGGTGGTATTGAACCAGATTCAAGTGATGTTATTTTATCACAGATGCGTGAGCAGGCTGAAATTGCTATTCAGACAGCGGATGTAATATTATTTATGACAGATGTTCGTCAGGGACTTGTTGATTCAGATTCAAAAGTAGCTGACATGCTTAGACGTTCACATAAGCCAGTATTATTAGTAGTTAATAAAGTTGATAATTTTGACAAACTTATGCCTGATGTATATGAGTTTTATAATCTCGGTATTGGTGATCCAATTCCAATATCATCATCATCAAAACTTGGACTTGGTGAACTTCTTGATGAAGTATTAAAGAATTTCCCAGAAGATGCAGGTGAAGAAGAAGAGGATGAACGTCCTAGAATTGCAATAGTTGGTAAGCCTAATGTTGGTAAATCATCTATTGTTAATAAGCTTTTAGGCAAGAATCGTGTAATTGTATCTGATATTGCTGGAACAACAAGAGATGCTATTGATACAGAGATAACTTACAATGGCAAGGAATATGTATTTATTGATACTGCTGGTCTTAGACGTAAGAATAAGATAAAAGAAGAACTTGAGCGTTACAGTATTATTCGTACTGTTGCTGCTGTAGAAAAAGCGGATGTTGTGCTTATCGTAATTGATGCTGTAGAAGGTGTAACAGAGCAGGATGCAAAGATTGCAGGAATTGCCCATGATAAGGGAAAAGCGATTATTGTTGTAGTTAATAAGTGGGATGCAATTGAAAAGGATGACAAAACTATTTATAAATTCTCAGAAAAGGTAAGAGATACTTTATCCTTTATGCAGTACGCTGAGCTTATTTTTGTTTCGGCTAAGACTGGACAGAGATTACCCAAGTTATATGAAACCATTGATATGGTTAGCGAAAACCATGCAATGCGTGTAGCTACAGGTGTATTAAATGAAATCATGACAGAAGCAGTTGCAATGCAGCAGCCACCATCAGACAAGGGAAAGCGATTAAGATTATACTACATCACTCAAGTTTCTGTAAAACCACCAACCTTTGTTATCTTTGTTAATGACAAGGAATTAATGCATTTTTCATATACACGATACATTGAAAATCAGATTCGAGACACATTTGGGTTCAAGGGAACACCTTTAAGATTTATAATCCGTGAAAGGAAGGAAAAAGAACAATAATGGAACGTATTATTTGTTTAGTAATTGGTTATGCCTTAGGACTGTTTCAGACAGCATATTTTTATGGAAAGGCACATGGAATTGATATAAGACAGCATGGGAGTGGAAATTCAGGAACTACCAACACACTTCGTGTACTTGGTACCAAGGCGGGACTTATTGTATTTGCTGGAGATTGTATCAAATGTATTTTAGCAGTTTGTATAACAAGACTTTTATTTGGAGGAAACGATGCCGTAAATATTTACTTACTTTGTTTATATGCGGCAATGGGAGCAATCTTAGGCCATAATTATCCTTTTTATATGAAATTTAAAGGTGGAAAGGGAATTGCAGCGACAGCTGGACTTATTCTTTCATTCCATCCATATTTTGTTGTTATGGGCGTTACCTTTTTCTTTGGAGCCTTTTTACTAACTCATTATGTATCCTTAGGTTCGTTGCTAGTGTATGCAGGCTTTATTGTTGAAATTATTATCTGCGGTCAGTTAGGCGTGTTTGGAGAAATGTCTCAAATGCAATTAATAGAAATATACATAATTGCAGCCTTTTTAACAGTTATGGCATACTGGAAGCACAGAGAAAATATAAAGCGTTTACTTAAAGGGGAAGAGAGAAAAACCTATCTCTTTAAGAAAAACAAGGAGGAAGCATAATGGCAAAGGTAAGTATTATAGGGGCTGGTAGCTGGGGAACAGCATTAGCACTTTTACTTAGCAAGAATGGGCATGATGTAATGGTTTGGTCAATTGTTGAAGCAGAAATAGAAATGCTTAAAAAATAGCATGAGCACAAAGACAAGTTACCAGGCGTAAAGCTTCCTGAAAGCATGGAATTTACAACAGATTTAAAGGCGGCGGTAGAGGGAAGAGATGTGCTCGTTCTTGCAGTTCCATCTCCATATACAAGAAGTACCTCTAAAATGCTAAAAGAGGTTGTAGCTAAAGGACAGATTATTGTAAATGTGGCTAAGGGCGTGGAAGAAGAAACTCTTATGACCTTATCAGAAATTATAGAAGAAGAAGTACCACAGGCACAGGTTGCAGTTCTTTCTGGACCCTCGCATGCAGAAGAGGTAGGAAAAGGAATTCCAACCACTATAGTTGTTGGTGCTAAAACAAAAGAAACAGCAGAATATCTTCAAAATCTATTTATGAATGACGTTTTCCGCGTGTATATAAGCTCAGATGTTTTGGGAATTGAGTTAGGTGGAGCACTTAAAAATGTTGTAGCACTTGCGGCGGGTATGGCGGATGGTTTAGGCTATGGCGACAACACAAAGGCAGCACTAATTACAAGGGGAATTACAGAAATAGCAAGATTAGGTGTTAGTATGGGAGCCAAGTTTGAAACCTTCTGTGGATTAACAGGTATAGGTGACTTAATTGTTACCTGTGCTTCTATTCATTCTCGTAATCGCCGTGCAGGTATCTTGATTGGTCAAGGAAAAACCATGGACGAAGCGATGAAGGAAGTAAAAATGGTGGTAGAGGGTGTTTATTCAGCCAAAGCTGCTATGGGCTTAGCAAAAAAATACGACGTACAACTACCGATTATAGAACAAGTTAACGCTATTTTATTTGAAAACAAACCAGCCGACGAGGCTGTAAAGGATTTAATGCTTCGTGATAAAAAGATAGAAGTTTCAGAAGCACAGTGGAGTTAAAATAAGAAAGTGCCGCATGATAGCGGCACTTTCTTATTTTATTCCTTCAACAATTTCAGCAGCCATTTTGGGCTTATTCATGGTGTAGATATGAATTCCATCTACGCCATTTTCTTTTAAATCACGTATTTGTCTGATGGCATAATCAATACCAGCTTTTCTCATATCTTCAGGACTTTCCCCATATGTAGCAATAATGTCTGCTAAAGCTTTAGGTACGGCAGAACCAGAAAGCGAAACCGTAGTACCAATTTGTTTTGCGGTAGTAATAGGCATAATACCGGTACTAATTGGAATGGTAATACCTTTCTTTGCAGCTCTTTCTCTAAAGTCATAGAAATAATCATTATCAAAGAAAAGCTGAGAAATCAAAAATTGAGCACCAGCATCTTGTTTTTCTTTTAAGTGAAGAAGATCAGATTCTTTGCTAAAGCTCTCGTAATGCTTTTCGGGATAGCAAGCACCTGCGATATTAATCTTTGTTTCTGCTTTTAAGAATTCAATCATATCGGTAGCATATAAGAAGTCACGAGAGTTATATTGCTCATCCGTCATATCCTTTGGACGATCTCCACGTAAGGCAAGCACATGAGATAGGTTATTTGCGCTTAAATCTTTAATAACATCCATTAAGTCAGCCTTTTTACATCCAACACATGTAAGATGAGATAAGGCAGGAATTTGTAGTTTGTTTTGAATATAAGAAGCAATTTCAATGGTTTTTTTTGACTTACTTCCGCCAGCTCCATAGGTTACGCTAATGAAGTCAGGAGAAAGAGCGCTTAAAGCGTCTAAAACCTCAAAGGCCGCATCAAATTCACCATCTTTTTTTGGTGGAAATACTTCAAAAGAAAGAACTGGTTTCTTTTGTGTAAATAGTTCGTGTATCATATCTAAAATTACCTTTCAATTTACTTAAAATTCTTGCTTTTGCAACAGGAATATCGTAACATGATATTAAGTGTTTTTCAAGAAGAAAGGAAATAAAATCTATGAACACGCAAGGATTTTCAGGCACAGGAGAATATGTTGCAAGCGAAGAATTAATGGCAAGTGTGAATGTGGCAATAGCACTAAAGAAGCCACTTTTGATAAAAGGAGAACCAGGAACAGGTAAAACAATGTTAGCTCAGGCGGTAGCTAAAGCCTTAGATAAGAAATTAATCATATGGAATATCAAATCGACTACCAAAGCGCAAGAAGGTTTATACGTTTATGATACCATCCAAAGGCTCTATGATGGTCAGTTTGGTGAAGAAGGCGTAAATGATGTAGCAAAATATATTAAGCTAGGCAAACTAGGTGAAGCCTTTGATTCTAACGAGCAGGTAGTTTTGTTAATTGATGAAATTGATAAAGCAGATTTGGAATTTCCAAATGACCTTTTATGGGAACTGGATCAGATGGAATTTTATATTAATGAGACAAAGAGAACGGTTAAAGCGAAAAATAGGCCTATTGTAATTATTACTTCCAATGCGGAAAAAGAATTACCAGATGCATTTCTTCGAAGATGTATTTTTCATTATATTGATTTTCCCAATACAGAATTAATGGAGCAAATAGTAAAGGTACATCATCCTGATGTGGAAACTAATCTATTAGAGAATGCGATGAAAGTCTTTTATGAAATTCGTTCAATGAGAGATATACGTAAAAAACCAAGTACCTCGGAGCTGATTGATTGGATTAATGCCTTACAGCTTGGTGGGATACCAGCAGATACGATAAGAAGGGCACTTCCTTTTATTGGCGTAGTTGTAAAAAAAGATGAAGATATGGAGCTTGTAAAGCATAGGGTGGATTAACAATGTTTTTGAAATTTTTCCATAGTTTAAGAGAAAAAGGTTTACACGTAACATTAGGTGAATTTCTGACTTTACAAGAAGCCTTGGAAAAGGACTTATGTCATAGTTCCTTGACGGAATTCTATTATATAGCAAGAATGATTTTGGTAAAAAGTGAAACGGATTTTGATAAGTTTGATATGGCATTTGAAGAGTGTTTTAAGGCGGCGGAAAGAGAAACAGACATTTCTGCACAGATGCTTAAATGGCTTGATAAATCGGAATTGCAAGAGCTGGCAGATGAAGAGGCAAGGGCCACACTTAACCAAATGGAGGACATGCAGACCGTTATCGACAAGGAAGAGGTAGAAGAGAAACTTAAACAAAGGCTAAGGGACCAGGATAGTGAACATAATGGTGGTAGCTTTTGGATTGGCAGTATGGGAAAGACTTCCTTCGGTAATGCAGGGGGGAATGTAGGCGGTATTCGTGTAGGAGGAAAGACAGGGCATCAATCGGCATTTGCAGTTATGGGTGAAAGAAAGTATCGTGATTTTAGAGATGATCGGGTGTTAGATAATAGACAGTTTCAGATGGCATTTCGAAAGCTACGTCAATTTTCTTCGAAGTTAGACATACCAGAGACAGAGCTTGATATTGATGGCACGATTGATAAAACCTGTAATAATGGAGGGTGCTTGCAGATAGTTATGCAAAAGCCGAGGAAGAATAAAGTGAAATTACTGCTATTAATGGACTCGGGGGGGACTATGATTCCATTTAGCTATATGCTAAATGATCTATTTCAAGCAGTTCACAAATCCAATCATTATAAAGATGTAAAAACCTATTATTTTCATAATTGCATTTATAGTAAGCTATATAAGACACCAGAATGTGAAAATGGGGATTGGGTTGATACAGAATGGGTTTTTAGGCAGTTAGATAGTGATTACAAGGTAATTGTTGTAGGGGATGCTGCCATGGCACCAGAGGAGCTATATTCGGATACGGGGAATTATCGTGGTCCTAACGGCGGTATAAGCGGAATTGAGTGGTTAAAATTAGTAAAGAAGCATTATAAAAAGGTCGTTTGGCTAAATCCCAAGATGGCACCAGGGCATGCACCGTGGAGAGAGGCCGAAACAGTTATTAAAGAACTATTTCCGATGTATAAATTGACCGTTGATGGGTTAAATCAAGCGATGGTAAAATTAATGGTAAACAAGTAAACCAAGAGTCACAAATGATAAAAGGCAGGAGCGTGCAGAATGTACAAGATAATGATTGTGGATGATAACATGGCCAATTTGATTATGGCCAAGAAGGCATTAGAAGATATCTATGAGGTATTACCTGTTTCTTCAGGAATATCAGCCTTAGAATGTTTAAATGATATGCCGGAATTACCAGATTTGGTACTGTTAGATGTGGATATGCCGAATGTTAATGGATTTCGTATAATTAGTGAAATGAAAAATAGTTCAAAGCTAATAAATATTCCAACAATCTTTTTAACAGCTCAGGATGATGATGCAACAGAGCTGGAAGGATATAATTTAGGAGCAGTTGACTATATTAAAAAGCCATATACGACTAACTTACTTAGAAAACGTGTAGATCTCCAAATTCAGCTTATGGAACAAAAAAAGAGGTTGGAAGATTACAATAAAAAGCTTACGGTAAATGTTCAAGAGCAAGTGAAGCGTAATGTTGAATTGCAGTATTCGGTAGTAGAAATGTTCGTAGACATGCTAGAAAAAAGAGCCGTATCGATGGGACAGCATGCACGCAGAATAGAAAAGCTGATGGAAGTTTTTATTGCCGCCATTATTAGAACTGGTAAATATCCAATTACTGGTGATGAAGGAATTACAGTTTGCTTTGCAGCAAAAATTCACGATCTTGGAAAGCTATGCTTACCAGATGAGCTTATTAAAGCAAATACAGGCCTAGTTAGTGCTGAGGGAGATGGCGTTAGAAATCATACTCACTTAGGTGCAGATACGATTGCCAAAATTTCACAACTAGCCTCTGGAAATAATAGCTTTATGAATTTTACTTTTAATATGTGTAGATTCCATCATGAAAGATGGGATGGAAATGGCTACCCAGACAAGCTAAAAGCTGAGAAGATTCCACTAGAAGCGAGAGCTTTATCGATAGTTGATACCTATGACAAGCTGCGAACAAAAGGTGTGGATGGTAAGCTTTTAAACCATCAAGAGGCTTGCATGAAGGTAAAGTTTATGAAATTCACATGCTTTGATCCTTCCTTGGTTGATATATTTATTTCCGTAGGAAATGAGATTCAAAAGATAATACCTTAAAATACAATTTAATTGGAGAAAAATATGAAGGAACTAATAAATAAGTTTTTTTCGTTGGATTTGCCGATTCAAAAGCAGTTACTAAATTTAACTGCTGTGTTAGGTGGTATAAGTGCTTTTATTTTAGGCTCTTTAAGCTTATTCCTAAACCAAGGTTGGAAAACTTCACTATTAGCTTATTGCTGTTTTGCAGTAGCTGTGATTACGTTTATTGTAGGAAATCGCACGAAAAAAACTACCCTAGTAGCATGTGCACATATTATTGTTCAGAATTTGATTATTTTTCCAATACTACATATTTCTACTACGGATTTTTCACCAGAATTTATTGTATATTACATTATAGGTTTTGCATATACAGCCATCTTATTAGAGGGATGGCTGTGTGTGCTTTTTTTAGTGATTGAATTTGTTGTATATTTATCTGTTATCTATTATGTAATGGTGATTAAGTGGATGTCTCTTGGCGCGATGATTACAATAGACTCAATTTCCTACCTGCGTGTGGTAGTGGCATTTCTTGCAACGGGACTTATTTGCGGTATTATTGTTTCCTATCGCAGAAGAATACTTAATATTGAGATGCAAAAAAAGGAAGAAGTAGCGGAAGAAGCGAAGCTTAGTGACTATGCGAAAGATATGTTTTTAGTAAATGTATCTCATGAAATTAGAACACCACTAAATGCAATCGTTGGTACAGCAGAACTATTACTGGATGATGATAGTAATGAAGTGATTTATGAAAATGCTTATCATGCTCTAAATGCAGGAAAGGCGTTACTAGCGATTACAAACGATCTTCTAGACTTTTCGCGTATGGAGGGACAAAAGCTCGGTATTTTTGAAGAAAAGTATGATGTAGCAGAAATGTTTAATGAAATAGCAAGTGTTACAGCTATTAGACAGCTTGATAAAAACATGCAGCTTTACATGGATATTGATCCGCAAATGCCCAAGGCACTTGTAGGTGACGATAAAAAGATACGTCAGGTATTTCAGAGCTTAATCAATAACACCAATAAGAATATGAATGGCGGAAGCATTTATGTTCAAGTTACATTTGAAGAAAAAAATGCAAGCTTTGGCGATCTAAAAGTCGAAATTAGAAATACGCGGTTTGAAGAAATGAGTGGCTTGGAAGAACAGGAAGACTTGTTCTTTGAGATTGAACTATGTAGAAACATTATTGAGGCAATGGGTGGTAGTCTAAGAATTGAAAAGGAAACAGGCACGATGAGCTTTGAGCTTAAGCAGGATATTGCAGATAACAGCCAGCTTGCCAGCTATCAAAGACCTTTTAAAGGCCTTATGTTTACAGCAAACTGCTTACAGGATAAGGAGCAATTCCTTAAGGTGTTCTCTCGCTTACGATTAGAGCTTATTATGATACCTGATGCAGATAAGTTTATTGAGCTTGGAAAGAGTGAAGAGTACACACATATTTTTATCAACCTAGACTGCTACGAGGCATTAAAGAAACGGATAGATGAAGAGCTGGATATTGAAAAAGTATGTATCATTAGTAAGTTTTCGTATTCCTTTGGTGAAAACTTTTATGGAAGCATTATTAACAGGCCGTTCACCTGTTTAAATTTAGTTGCGTACCTAGAAAATGGAAAGAACTATGCAGTTCGCAAGATGTCCTACCGAGGAGAATTCTCTTGTCCTAATGCATATATCATGGTGGTTGATGACAACGAAGTAAACTTAGATGTTGCGGATGAAATGATAAGAAGATATGGAGCAAATGTTATTCGCGCGGCAAGTGGAACGGAATGTATAAAGCTACTAAGTAAGGAAGCTGTGGACCTAATTTTTATGGACTATATGATGCCAGAGATGGATGGAATAGATACACTAAAGCGAATTAGGGAAATTGATGATATAAATATTTCCAGTATTCCGATTGTAGCACTGACGGCCAATGCAGTAAGTGGTGCTAGAGAAATGTTCCTAGAAGCAGGCTTCCAAGAATATATTTCGAAACCAATCGAAAGAGACAAATTAGAACATGTTTTATTACAGTTACTTCCTGAAGAGATTGTAATAAAAGTTCGATAAAAAGGGGATAAGAATGGAAAAAGGTAAAGTGAAAAGCATATATTCAGAGACGGTAAGACAAAATGCTTTGAAGGAAATATTATACATTTTTTCTGTGTGCGATATTGTTTTATTGGTATGCACCATATACTTGCAAAATAATTTGATTGTCATCTTTTCTTTTTTTGGATGTTTGATTTTTAATGTGGTGGGATTTTATCTTTTGCAGAAGCATGATTGGTATAACATAATTACATATTGTCTGATTTATGGGATGACGCTAATCTTATCACCAATTATTACCTTGTATAATGGTGGAATTATGTCAGCAGGAGCGCTTATTTTTGTAATTATTATGGCAGTTATTTTTATGCTAATGGAAGGCATGGTGATGTATATTACTATTTTAATCGTAATATTTGAACATGCATTAATTTTTAGTAGACTGTATTATGAAGAAAGATTACCTTTTGTAAATAGTACAGCAAATGATATTATTATTAATTATTTTATCGCTTTTGTAAGTACGGGAATTATTATTGTTGCAATAATTTTACGTCAGCGAAAAAATTACAATTTCTTAAATCAGAGAGTAGAAGAGAGCAGAGAGATTGTAAAACACGTAGAACAGGCAAAAGGCAGATTTTTATCAAGTATGTCTCAAGAAATTAGAACACCAATGAATGTTATTGTTGGAATTGCGGAAATCATGCAATCAGACAACGATGAGAATATTAAAAGAGAGATGCAAACCATAAAAACAGCCGGTTATGATTTATTGTCTGTTATTGATGATGTTCTTAAATACTCGAATTTAGATACTGGAAAATATAATGTAATTCAAAGTGATTATCTTTTTGAAAACCTAATACATAACATTTTAGACTCTATTTCTATTGACTTAGAACAAAAGAACTTGAAATTGGATGTAAGAATTGCTCACAATATTCCCAGGGTTGTAAAAGGAGATATGAGTAGCATAAGACAAATCTTTTTATACCTACTATTTGTCTCTCTTAGTATGACTACAGAGGGCAGAATTTTATTACATATTGATGTAGATAATGACTATGATACTGGAAAAAGCACTTTTAAGTGCACAATTGCAGATACGGGAAGAGGACTTTCTAAAATTGATGTGGATTCATTATTTGGCTCATATCAAACCTATGACTCTAGACAGAGCAGTGACTTAAAAGGTATTGGCTTGAAGTTTGTTATCTGTAAGGAAATGCTAAAATTAATGGGTGGCGATATTGAAGTTAAGGCGATTGAAAGGGTAGGAATGTCTACTACATTTTCCTATGTCAATGAAATTGTAGATCGCGATCCAATGATACAGGTGAATTTAGAAAAAGCACCTAGTCTTTTGATTTATCTTGATGAAGAAGCCGAAAATATAAATTGGAAAGAGATTTTAGATGGTTTTGGTATCAATATAAAATATGTAGGAACAAGATACTATTTTAAGAAGGCTGTGGAAGAGAAAAAATATGATTACATATTCTTGACGAATGATAGATATGAAGAGGTTGAAACAATCATAAGCAAGTTTAGCTGTGAAGAATACACCTATGTAATAGGAGAGTTTAATCATAATTATGGGGATTTTGGTAAGTGCAGGCTACTTAGAAGGCCATTATCCTGTATTGACATTGCAGAAGTATTAAACCAGAGATGGGAACAGAAAAATTATAGCCGAGAACAGAATACGAATCAATTTATGGCCCCGAATGCAAAGGTGTTAGTAGTAGATGATAACGCCGTTAATCTAAAGGTGGCTGCGGGTATATTTGGGAAGTTTGGAATCAATATTTCTGTGGCAACAAGCGGCGAAATGGCACTTAGCAAAATGGAAAAAGAAGTGTATGACCTAGTGCTAATGGATATGATAATGCCTGAGCTAACAGGGGAAGAAACACTGAATATTATTAGAAGTAGGGCAGATGAATACTTCCAAAACGTTCCGGTGGTTGCATTAACAGCAAGTACAGGGGGAGATTTAAAAGATTCCCTTATTGAGGCTGGCTTCCAAGAATACTTAGCAAAACCAATTAAGATGAGATACTTAAGTAAGTGCTTGCTAGAGTTTTTACCTAGAAAAAAAATTCAATACAAGGATGATATTAGTATCAAGGATATGGATAGGCAAATGCCTGAAAAGGGATTATTTGTGCAAAAGGGTATGAGTAGCATTGGTGTAGGTGAGGATGCTTACTTAACGATATTAAATACGTATTATATTGAAAGTAAAAATAATATGGAAATACTTCCTAGGCTACTTGAGGAAAATGATATTTCTTTATTTACAACTTATGTACATGGAATTAAGAGCTCAAGTGCAAGCTTAGGTGCCTTTTATGTTTCAGTTTTATTTAAGGAATTAGAAGCCTTAGGTAAAAATAATAATGTAAATGAAATTCGTAAGAAACTACCAATATATTTGGATGAGCTTGCAGAGGTTCTTGATGAGGCGAAGCTATATCTACAAAACATGGGAAGATACATTGATAAGAGTGATGCTCAGGGACCTACAGGAGTCGTTCAAAGTCTTGATATGGAAATGCTAAGTGAGTTAAGAGTGGAGCTTAATAAAATGAATTTAAAAGCATGCGATGAAATGGTAAGGGAATTAGCTAACATAAATTATGGCGAAGAGGCTAATGAGCAGATTAGAAAAATGATAAATTCTTACGAGAAATTTGATTTTCACGGGGCAAAGGAAGCGTTGTCGAAGCTTTTACCAGGTGAATAATGTCATTTATTGGTTGAAAAATCTACATTTTCGTGTTACTCTAAAAATCGTATGAAATAAAGGCTTAAATAAGTGTATAGAAAGGCATCCTTATGACAATATTTGATGAATTAAAAGCAAGAGGACTACTTGCACAATTAACAGATGAAGAAGAAATTAAAGAATTAATAAATGCAGGAAAAGCAGTTTTTTATATAGGCTTTGATCCTACAGCGGATAGTCTCCATGTAGGACACTTTATGGCATTATGCTTAATGAAGAGATTACAGATGGCGGGAAACAAACCAATTGCATTACTTGGTGGTGGAACAGCAATGATTGGTGATCCTTCGGGAAGAACTGATATGAGAAGCATGATGACAAAAGAGACAATTAATCATAATGTGGAATGCTTTAAAAAACAGATGAGCAAGTTTATCGACTTTTCAGAAGGAAAAGCGTTGTTAGTAAATAATGCAGACTGGTTATTGGAGTTAAACTATGTAGAGCTTTTACGTGATGTAGGTGCTCATTTTAGTGTTAATCGTATGCTTTCCGCAGAGTGCTATAAGCAGCGCATGGAAAAAGGCTTAAGCTTTTTAGAGTTCAACTACATGATAATGCAAAGCTATGACTTCCTCGCATTATATCAAAAATATGGCTGTAATATGCAGTTTGGTGGAGATGACCAATGGAGTAATATGCTTGGCGGCACAGAGCTTATTCGTAGAAAGCTTGGAGAAGATGCCTATGCGATGACCATTACTCTTTTACTAAATTCAGAAGGCAAGAAGATGGGCAAAACCCAAAAAGGTGCAGTATGGCTGGATCCAAACAAGACCTCACCATTTGATTTCTATCAGTATTGGAGAAATGTGGATGATGCAGATGTATTAAAATGTTTAAGAATGTTAACCTTCTTACCATTAGAACAGATTGAAGAAATGGATTCTTGGGAAGGCAGTCAGTTAAATAAGGCAAAAGAAGTTTTA
>JAVBUZ010000186.1:0-12430 GCA_031554725.1 Lachnospiraceae bacterium
CTATATATTTAAAAGATGCAACATAATCTAACGCAAGCTCAATAATATCTTCCGGATAATTTCCCTGTTTCAGTTTAGTTGCTAGCTGACTTCTCGTGTAGTCCCTGCTTTGTAATAAATTCATGCACCTTAACTTTGCTCTTTTAGGTAAAACCTCTTTTGTAATGCAATCGTAATCTTTTTGCGCAATTTCCTCGCCAGCTTTAATATGATATAGACGCAATTCGCCTTTGTATAATACAAAGGCGAATTCTTGGTCTATATAAATTTTACTTTTGGCTTTCGAAAGTTCCACAACCTGTGTTACTATCATATACTACCTACTCCGTTACTTTTTTCTCTGACTTTTCAGCTTTGGCTGGCTTTTCTGGTTTCTCTGATTTTTCCGCTTTCTCAGTTAAGTCATTAACTAGACCATATTTTTCACGAATGAGTTTTTCTATGTTTTGACAAATTTCTGGATTGTCCTTTAGATATTGTTTTGCATTCTCTCGCCCTTGTCCGATTTTGTTTCCTTCATATGCATACCATGCACCTGACTTAACAACAACATTGGAATCTGCTGCTAAATCTAATATATCACCTACACTAGAAATACCTTCGCCAAACATAATATCAAATTCTGCTTCTTTAAATGGGGGAGCAATTTTATTTTTGACAACTTTAACTCTGGTTCTATTTCCAATTACTTCGCCGCCTTGCTTTAAAGACTCAATTCTTCTAACATCCATACGAATTGAGGCATAAAACTTTAACGCACGACCGCCTGTTGTTGTTTCCGGGTTACCAAACATTACTCCTATTTTTTCGCGTAACTGATTAATAAAGATTACGGTACAATTTGACTTACTGATAATAGCAGTTAGCTTACGTAAAGCTTGGGACATTAAACGTGCCTGTAAACCCATGTGGCTATCTCCCATATCTCCATCAATTTCGACCTTAGGAACTAGTGCCGCAACTGAGTCAACTACGACAATATCGATCGCTCCCGAGCGTACCATTGTCTCTGCTATTTCTAATGCTTGTTCACCATTGTCTGGCTGTGAAATGTAAAGGTTATTTACATCAACGCCAATATTTTTCGCATATACAGGGTCAAGTGCATGCTCTGCATCAATAAAGCCTGCTATACCGCCTCTTTTTTGAATTTCTGCTATCATATGTAAGGTAACGGTAGTCTTACCACTAGATTCCGGTCCGTATATTTCGATGATTCTTCCTTTAGGAATTCCACCTAGGCCCAGTGCTATATCAAGGCTTAATGAGCCTGTTGGCGTGGTCTCAACGTTCATCTGAGCAGCAGGATCGCCAAGCTTCATAACAGCTCCCTTTCCATATTGCTTCTCTATCTGCCCAAGGGCAGCATCCAATGCTTTTAGTTTTTCTTCTCTTTCCATTATAATCCTCCACGTCGATGGAACATCTGTTCTATTTCCATTAAATATAAAACATTTGTTCTGTTTTGTCAATTGCTTTTTTTACTTTTCGGGAAATATTTGGCGAAGTGCCTATGAAATGTTTTATAGGAAGAACTTTCCTATATAATAAAAGAGTGTATCACACCTTGCAAATAGAAACAAGCAAATGTGATACACTCTTTTATTCTTTTAAAATATCGACTAGCATTTCGATTGCTTCCATTGTTGCGCTCGTTCGTATGCTCTGTCTATCACCATCAAAGTGGCACTCCCTAACCGTTATTAGGCCATTTACACAGCAACCAATATATACCAAGCCTACTGGTTTTTCCTTGGTTCCTCCAGTTGGCCCGGCAATTCCAGTTGTCACGATAGCACAAGCGGCTCCTGACCTCTTTACTGCCCCTTCTGCCATCTCCTTGGCCGTTTGTGCACTTACTGCACCGTATTTACTTAACGTGCCCTTCTTTACCCTTAAAAGCCTTATTTTAGCCTCATTCGCATAGGTCACATAGCCTTCAACAAATACCTCCGACACTCCAGAAACATTTATTATTTTTGCTGCAATCATTCCGCCAGTGCAAGATTCTGCAGTAGCTACGGTTAGTCCCTTTTCCTTTAGAAGCTCATACAGCTTGGTTTCTATAGAGACAGCATCTAGATTTTTACTACCCATATACTTCACTCCAACAAGTTATTTTGTTTCTTTCATTACATCTTTATTTTTAATAATATAATCAAACAAAGAAATAATGGTAAGTGCAACCGCTACCCACATAACAATATTGGTTACTATCTGTATTTCTCTAATATCTACAATCATTAGACAAATCATAACCATCTGAAAGGTCGTTTTGAATTTGCCCCAATAGCTTGCTGCAATAACCACCCCATTGTCAGATGCTACCAAGCGGAAACCGCTAATAATAAATTCTCTACTAATAATGATAACAACTATAATGGAAGATATTCTTCCCATTTCTACTAGACAGATAAGTGCCGCACAAACCAAGAGCTTATCCGCAAGAGGATCCATAAATTTCCCAAAATTAGTAACTAAGTTATACTTTCTTGCAATTTTTCCATCTAATAAATCCGTTAAGCTAGCAATAATGAAAATAGCCAGTGCAATGTAATCTGTCATTTCTTTTACGCCACCAAAGATAGCATCAAACCATGCCCACTGAGCATAGCCTCCTAAAAGAATAAGTACAAATGGTATAATTAGAAACATTCTAACTATCGTCAATTTATTTGGTAAATTCATTTTCATATTTGCTCCATTTCTGCATGTTCTGCATGTGTTTTAGTCGTGATATATCTCGCCAATTAAATCATATTCATTAGAGCCTGTAACCTGCACCTTTACAAAATCACCTGTCATAAGGGTAGCTGCCGTATTGATAAACAAATAGCCATCTACATTAGGGGCATCCTTATAGGTACGCGCCACATATGCATCCTCGTCACCAATTTTGCCTTCCACCATTACATATAGCACTTTCCCAACCATGTCACTTGCTTTTTCAAAGGCAATTTCTTGCTGTAGCTCCATGATTTCATCTTGATGCTGGTGCTTTATTTCTTCATCAATCTGATTTTCCATAGTAGCTGCTGGTGTATCCTCTTCTTGAGAGTATGTAAAAACACCTAGGCGGTCAAATTCCATTTCATCCACAAACTCCATTAGACTTTCGTGATCCTGCTCCTCTTCGCCTGGGAATCCCGTTATAAGAGTGGTTCTTAAGCAAATATCAGGAATTTCTTCACGTAGCTTTGCAATGGTTTCTCTAAGCTGCTGCTGATTTGTTCTTCTACCCATTCTTTTTAATATCGCATCTGCTGCATGCTGAATCGGAATATCAAGATAATTACATACCTTCTCTTCTTCCTTTATCGTCTGAATTAGTTCATCGTCGATTTCTTCTGGGTAGCAATATAAAATCCTTATCCAGTAAAGTCCTTCTATCTTAGCAAGCTCGCGAAGTAGCTTTGGCAAGCTTTTTTTGCCATATAGATCTTTTCCATAAAGGGTTGTTTCCTGAGCTACTAAGATAAGCTCCTTAACCCCTGAATCAACAAGCTCCTTTGCCTCTTTTAGTAGGCTTTCCATCGGTACTGAGCGGTAATTTCCTCTTACCTTGGGAATGATGCAGTAGGTACAATGCTTGTCACAGCCTTCTGCTATTTTTAGGTACGCAAAATGGCCGCCGGTGGTAACAATTCTTCTTTTACCATGTACCGGAGGTGCATCTATATCTCTATAATAATTTTCATTTTCTCCCAAAAGTACCTTTTCCACTGCCTCAGTTACTGCATCAATGGCAGTTGTACCGATAATTGCATCTACCTCTGGTATTTCCGTTTGTATTTCTTCTTTATATCTTTGTGCTAAGCAACCTGCGGCAACTAGCGCCTTTAGCTTTCCTGCCTTACGTAGTTCTCCCATTTCAATTAGGGTATTTATGCTTTCTTCTTTGGCATCGTTGATAAAACAGCAAGTATTTACCACAACAATTTCTGCATCTGCTTCATCGTCGGTAAATTCATAGCCTTTATCGCGAAGCATGCCTAACATCATCTCTGAGTCTACCAGGTTTTTATCACACCCTAGTGATATAAACATTATCTTCATATTATCTATTTCAACTCCCATCTGTATAGGAATCTGCCGTGGCAGATTCTCGCGCTGAGCGTGGTCGCTACGCAATTCCCATTTATATAAAAAGAGAAATACCATTCTGGGATTTCTCTTTTTATTTTTATTCTTATAATTCTTCGTTTACGATTTTGATTTTTCCTTGGTTTAGTTCTTCTACTGCAACGGATAATGGTTTCTTTCCTGTTGCATAAACAAAGGGTTCCTCACCTGCAATAATTTGTCTTGCTCTTCTTGATGTTGCCATTACGATAGAGTATCTACTGCTTACTACTGGTTCTTCACCTGGTTCTACCTCGCTATTAACTACTTTCATTAAATCAGAATAAGATGGATGTAACATTATTTTTCTCCTTTCGCAAGAACCTTCAGTTCTTCTCTAATATCTTCTATAAATTCCCTGTTACGGGAAGGTTCATTCTTCACTGCGGTTACAATGTGATGTATTTCATCTACACATGCTGCCAGATTATCATTGATAATAAGATAATCATAGCTTTCTATGCCTTCTGCTTCTTCTACTGCACGGGCCATACGTTCTCTAATAATCTCTAAGGTTTCTGTACCTCTTCCTACCAATCTACGCTCAAGTTCAACCGCGTTTGGAGGAGTTACAAATAAAAGAAGGGCGCTTGGAAATCTTTCTTTTACTTTAAGTGCTCCCTGGATTTCAATTTCTAAGATTACGTCATTTCCTTCTGCTAACTGGTTCTCTACGTATTCGCGCGGAGTTCCATAGTAATTACCACAATACTGAGCATACTCTATTAAGCCGTCTTGCGCAATCTTTTTTTCAAAATCTTCTTTTGTTACAAAGAAATATTCTATGCCATGTGTTTCTCCTGGTCTTGGGTTTCTAGTTGTCATAGAAATGGATAGGGAATAATTATCATGGCTCTTTAGCAGCGCTTTCATAAGTGTTCCTTTTCCCGCACCTGAAAATCCTGAGACCACAATTAAAATACCTCTACGCTTCATCATTTACACCACTTTCTACCTGTACTCTACTTGCTATTGTTTCTGGTAATAATGCAGACAAGACCACCTGATTATTTTCCATAACAAGTACCGATTTTGTTTTTCTGCCTTGTGTGGCATCTATCGCCATTCCATTTTCCTTTGCATGCTGAACCAATCTTTTGATAGGCGCTGCATCAAAGCTCACTATGGTTACGATTTTACCTGCGTTTACAATATTTCCAAAGCCAATATGTATTAGTTTTCCCATACTGCCTTTCTCCTTATTCAATGTTTTGAATCTGCTCACGCACTTTTTCAATATCCGTCTTTAAATCAATTGCATGATTGGATATTTCCAAATCATTGGTCTTCGATAAAATGGTATTGGCTTCTCTGTTCATTTCCTGGGCAATAAAGTCAAGCTTTCTTCCGATGCTTCCACCTTCCAGTAATGCTGTCTTTGTTGCTTCAATATGGCTTCTTAAACGAACGAGCTCTTCATCCACGCAAACCTTATCTGCCATAATAGTTACTTCCATAAGTAATCTATTATCGTCGATTCTATTGTCCTCTAATAAATCGCGAACCTTTTCATTTAGTTTTTGTTTGTACTCTTCTATAATCTGAGGAGAACGCTCGGTAATAAATGCTACATGCTCTAGCATTCCATCTAGCTTAGAGATTAAATCTTCCTTTAGATTGTCTCCTTCTTTAATTCGAGTCTCGACAAAACCCTCTGCCGCGCCACGAAGTGCCTTTTGCAGTTCCTTCCAAAGCTCATCCTCATCCACACCCTGCTCTTCCATAGAAAAGACCTCTGGGTATCTAGATAGTGAAGAAACACGTATATCATTATCTAGACCAAAATCCTCTGCAATTTGATTTAGATACTGTAAATAAGTTGCCGCGGTTTCTTTGTTGTATTTTACACTTACGTTATTTTCCGAAAAATCTTCGTAAGTAATAAAGATATCTACTTTTCCTCTTTGAATATAATTTTTAAGCTCGTTTCTAATAGATGTTTCAAAAAAATTTAACTTTTTAGGCATCCTCATGTTCACATCTAAATATCTGTGATTAACGGACTTCATTTCTACCGTAAATTTACGGCTTCCCTGAGTAATTTCGCATCTACCAAATCCCGTCATGCTTTTTATCATTGTTTTAACCTGTCCTCTCAAAGTTTGGCAACTTTGTTGCATACTGCATCAATTATATTAGAAAGTCCTGCGAACGTCAAGATAAGTAAACGTCTGCTCCCTTTTTAGACTTGTGTCATTTGGGAAATATCTGAGTCAATCATCATGGAATAATTGGTATAATACACCACAAATCCTGGCTTCGCACCTGCTGGCTTTTTCACATGCTTCTTTTGAATATAATCCACCTCTACCTTTTCCTGCTCACGAGCCTTGGAATAATAAGCTGCTAGTTTTGCCGCTTCTTCAAAGGTTTTGTCTGGCATTTCCTCTTCCCCGTTTGTCTTAACAATCACGTGTGAACCAGCCATCCCCTTTGCGTGAAACCACCAATCATTTCCCGTGGCAACTTTAAAGGTAAGCTCGTCATTTTGATAGTTGTTTTTCCCTACATACATATGATATCCATCGCTACTTACATAATGAAATGGCTTGCTCGTAATTTTTTCTTTTTTACTGCCGCCCTTTCTTTGCACATAGCCACTGGCTACAAGTTCTTCTTTAATTTGTACCAGGTCCTCTTCCGCTACTGCAATATCTAGGGATGCCATAATACTCTCTAAATGGTCTATTTCTTCCTTTACCTGCTTTGTTAGTTCCGATAAGGCTTCATAGGTACGCTTTAGCTTGCCATATTTATCAAAATATTTTTGCGCGTTCTCTAAAGGAGTAATCATTTCATCTAAGGGTATGGTTATCATTTCATTTGTATAGTAATTTAGCGCCTCAAATGACTTTGCACCCTGCTCTACGGCATAGCCATAGGTGTTAATAAGCTCACCATACACTCTGTAAATATCCTTTTTTTCAGTATCCTGCATTTGCTTTAACTGTAAATCATATTTTTTCACATTACGCTCTATCGCCGTTTGCACAATTTTCCTAAGGTCAACGGATTTTTGCCTAATTCTAGTTATGGCATTTTTCTGGGCATAATATTCTTCTAAAAGCAGTGACATGGATTCATAGGGCATAACCCTATCTTCTCCTGACCTATACATGCTAAGTGGAAATGCGCCAAAGCCAACCGGCTCTTTTCCTGTATATGCGATACATGGAGCAAAATCTTCTGCCTTTATTTTTTTAACCATCGCATCAAAGGTCTTATATAAATGCTGATAATCCTTTTCCTCTAATCCTGCTGTTGGAAGCTCTCCATCTATCTCAGCCTCATAACAGATTTCCTGAGCAACCAAGGGTGAAAATCCTATATAAGAGGTATAAATTGCCTTAAATAATGGCATGGGTTTTTCTTGTAGCTTCGCCCTAAATTCCTCATAACTGGTTTCTAACGCCTCCGCCTTATCCTGAGTCTTGGGAATAAAGTAGTCTTTTCCTGGAAGCACTTCTCGGACGCTACTTACCAAACCTGAAATACGTTTAATACTATCAATAATTAAGCCCTCATCATTACAGAAGATGATGTTGCTATGCTTTCCCATAATCTCTATAACAAGTCTCTTTTGGCAAAGATCTCCCATTTCATCTAGGTGCTCCAAATCAATATTGATAATTCTCTCTAAGCCCGGTTGCGTAATCGAAATGATTCGTCCGTTTTGCAAATGCTTTCTGAGTAGCATGCAGAAATTAGGTGCTGTCATTGGACTTTGCTTATTGTTTTCTGTTAAATAAATCAGTGGCAGCGAGGCTCCTGCAGAAATAAATAGGCGCTGCTGTCCGCTTGCCGTCTTTATGGTTAAGAGAAGCTCGTCTGGCTCTGGCTGGGCAATTTTGTATAGCCTGCCACCTATTAAGTTCTCCTTTAGTTCTTTTACTACGTTTGCTATGGTAATACCATCAAAAGCCATGGTCTTTTTCCTTCCTTACATCAATTTACATTTCTTTGCCAGCTTCACAATAAGATATCCCTTGGGAACCTGACGAAGCTCTGCTTCTGTTATTCCCTTTAGTACAATTTCTAAAATACCATATACGAGTGCCGCGATTACAATCGCTATAAGAACGGCTATTCTTCCACTCATCACCATGCTTAAGCCTTCATATGCTCCCCATGCTGCAAGCCCCATAAACACTGCTGCAACAAATGGTGTTAGATAGGTACGAAATACCTCCTGACGGTAGCCTAAATACTTTCGAACCGATATCTGATTTAGTAAGCAAACCGTTCCTGAATACACCATATTCGCAATTGCAAGTGCATACAAATCCAGCTTGGTATAATAAAGCAAGGGGGCTAACACTGCGGTCTGTAGTATTAACGCAATGGAAGCATTTCTTACTGGTATATTTACCTTTCCCAGTCCCTGAAGCACCGCATTGGTAATGGTGGATAGGGAGTAGAAAATTACGGTTATAGCTAAAGCAGAAAGTAGTTTTGCTGCTGTATCAAGAGACGCCTTCTGCGGAAACAAAAGGGCGGTTATTGGTTTTGCCAGCACTCCCATTCCTACTGCTGCTGGAATGGCAATGAGCATCGTTGTCTTGGTTGCCTGTGCTACCTTTGCACATGCATTATCGGTATCTCCTACTGCACAATCAGCAGAAATGCTTGGTAAAATAGCATTGGACATCGCCGAGGAAAGTGCAATTGGGATATTGGCAATAACCGTAGCCTTTGCCGAGAAAATCCCATACTTTGTATAGCTTTCCTTGCTGCTTCCACCAAAAATGTCAATCGTAATCTTATAGTATATCGTTTGATTAAAAAATGTAGAAAAATTATAGATGGCTGTACTGAGTATAAAGGGAGTTACTACGGACACTACCATTTTCAATATTTCTCCATAGGACTGAGTTCTTACCGTTTTGTCCCTGTCAATACGTCGATATATGGTTTTCTTGTTTAAGCCATAAACACCCCACATAAATAAAAGCGCAATAATGACTCCTGCCCCTGTTCCTAGGGCACTACCCATTGCTCCATAGGTCGCATGTTTCGTATTCCATTCCTGCATTTCATCTGAAAGCACATAGGTATATGCGCCTTCTGTATCCAGAACTGGATTTCCATCTGCATCTATGGCCTGAATAGCCATTTCTTCTATCACTTCTCCATGAAATGAAATGGTTGCATCCTTATTTACGGTATATATATCTGCACTTCCTAGAACTGTTAAAATCAGTAAATAGGCAGCCCCGATACTAACCACTGCATTTAAAATCTGCTCTAATATCTGTGATACAGAGGTCTGCATCATGGATCTATGAGCTTGAAAATATCCTCTAAGCACACCCAAAAGACCATATAGGAAGATGGTTGGAGCAAAGATTCTAAGAACAGCAATAGCAGGGCCTTCTACGAAAAGCCCTGCTCCAAAATACAATACTAAACTTGCAATTCCACCAACGGCTAACACATACCATAGTGAACAAATAAAAATTCGATGAGCATTACGATATTCCTTAGTAGATAGCTTTTGAGCTATTACTTTTGATATGGCGGCCGGAATACTATAAGAAGATATCAGCAAAATAATTGTGTAAATGTTATAAGCCGACTGATAGTAGCCATTACCCTCATCACCTATAACCGAAGTCAGCGGTCCTCTGTATAAAAGACCTATTATTCGGCATATAATTCCTGCCGCGGCAAAAATACCGGCCTGCAGAATAAATCCATCTCTTTTATTTTTCTTACTCATACTCATTCCTAATTGCTTTTTAACCAATCAACCAATCATACATTTCCTGATATTTTAACGCTGAGGTATCCCATGAAAAATCCACTAACATGGCGCGGTCAACAATCTTATTCCATTCTCTTTTCTTGTTGTAAAATATTTCTTCTGCATAGCGAATAGCTGACAGCATTTCATGCGCATTATAATTGGTAAAGCTAAACCCTGTTCCGCTGCTCTCATATTCATTATATGGCTCTACGGTATCTTTTAAACCTCCTGTTTCTCTTACGATAGGAATCGTACCATATCTAAGAGACATAAGCTGGCTTAAACCACATGGTTCAAATAAGGATGGCATTAGGAAAGCATCACATGCTGCATAAATTTTGTGGGATAAAGCTTCTGAATAATAAATATTCGCTGAAACCTTATCTCCATACTTCCACTCAAAATGACGGAACATGTTTTCATAACGTTCTTCACCAGTTCCCAGCACCACTAGCTGAATATTATCCTGACAAAGCTCATCCATCACATAAGCAATCAAATCAAGCCCCTTTTGATCTGTTAATCTAGATACAATACCAATCATAAATTTCTTATCATCAGGCTGTAAACCAAGCTCTTTTTGAAGTGCACGTTTATTTTTAATCTTTTCTTTACGGAAATTAATCCTATCATATGCAAAATCAATATAAGAATCGGTTTGAGGATTAAAATCATCATAATCAATTCCATTGACAATGCCACGAAGGTCTTTTGCTCTAGCATTTAATAAGCCTTCTAAGCTTTCACCATAGAACGGTGTTTTAATCTCCTCTGCGTAAGTATTACTTACTGTGGTTATGGCATCAGCAAATACGATACCACCCTTTAGAAGATTCGCATTTTGATACGCTTCTAGTTTATCTGAGGTAAAGTAGTAATCTGGAAGGCCAGTAATACTCTTTACTGTTTTTACATCCCATTTTCCTTGAAACTTTAGGTTGTGAATGGTCATAATAGACTTCATATTTCTAAAGAAGTCGCCCTCATGAAAACGTTCCTTTAGATACACTGGAATTAGTCCTGTTTGCCAATCATGGCAGTGTATCACATCTGGGCAAAAACCAATGATAGGTAATGCTGATAATGCTGCCTTTGAAAAGAATGCAAACTTCTCAATTTCAAAAAGTCCATTATCACTATAAGGTGAAAATCCACCAAAAAACTTCTCATTATCAATAAAATAATATTTTATCCCTTCAACCTGTGCTTCTAAAATACCCACATATTCTTCTGTCCAGTTATAATCCATATAAAAATGGGTGACATATGTAAGCTTATCCTTCATCTCCTGCTTCATGCACGTATATCTGGGTAGTATCACCCTTACGTCAAAATATTTCTTATCTATGCATTTTGGCAGAGATCCAACAACGTCTGCAAGTCCGCCTGTTTTTATAAAAGGTACACCCTCTGACGCTACAAACAATATCTTTTTCATTTATACGCCTCCATATAGCACATTTTTACTTATTATACATCATTAGGAGGTTCTTTTAAAGTGCTATTTTCTTTCAAGAGGTACGATATTGTAAGCGAATCCTATCAGCAATTAATGCAATAAATTCTGAATTTGTTGGTTTCCCTTTTCCTGTATTTACCGTGTAACCAAAAAGGGAGTCTAAGGTTTCCATTCTGCCTCTAGACCACGCAACTTCAATAGCATGCCTAATCGCTCTTTCCACCCTGCTTGGCGTGGTTTGAAACTTCTTTGCAATGGTTGGATAAAGCACCTTTGTTATGGAGCTTAACATGGAATTGTCTTCTACTGACATCATGATGGCTTCTCTTAAATACTGGTATCCTTTAATGTGCGCAGGTACTCCAATTTCGTGTATCATGTCCGTAACATCTTTTTCCAAATCCCTGCTTATTTTTGCATTTTCTGTTTCATTTTTTGTAAAAGGTACTGTATTTTCTTTTTTTCCTGATGGTACGGTTATCATAATCTGAAATTCTTTGTTAGCACTTATCAGATCCCCTAGTATTTTGTACACTCTCTCGTTGTCTTTCGTAGCCATAAGGTCTAACTGCTCCATGAAAATTCCTCCATTTTTTCCAAATATTTTCCTTACCCATTATAATGTGATATTGTTTTTACCAGCAACCCCAACATATCGCAATATCCTCCGCTTTTCGGCAAGTAATTATTCTTTAACACATTATATTCTTAAGATTCCCAAAAATTCCCCAATTGTCGCATTTATTTTTTTATTACAAAAAAGTTACTTTTCGCTTCTTGTCGATTTTTATTTTTTGTTCTATACTGTGATACAAGGGTCTCAAGGTCATGTTTCCAGGCTTGCATGGAAAAACATGAATTTGAGACCCCTGTATCACAGTATAGAACAACATGTAAAAAACAAAGGTGGTATACATATGATTAAACAAGAAATCTCAGAAATCAAGAAATTACTTACTCCCAGAAACAGTTCAATCACCCGTATTTGCGGTTGTTATGTCGATGGAGAAAAAGAAAAAAAAGCACAGTTTAAAGAAGCCTTTTTAGCTCTTCCCGAAGAGGATATGTTTAAATATTTTCAGATTTTAAGAAAAAACCTTTCT
>JAVBUZ010000019.1:0-6592 GCA_031554725.1 Lachnospiraceae bacterium
AAAGCTTTCCAATGTGTGGAATGGATGAATGTACAGTGGATTATTTGATTGCAGTTTTAGCTGTAAAGTTTGGCAAATATGACACTGCTTCAAGGCTAGTTGCGACCATTTTAACTTCTTCCTCAGCAAATGTAAGAATGAAGGATAAAGCAAGAGATTTAAAGGATATTATTTTAGCGGAGCTAAAAAATAGTAAGTAGAGAAAAGTGTGAAAAAATGAGAGACATGACCATTTGCTTACAAGAAAATAGTGGTAAACATCTCTATGAGCAGATTTATGAGCATATAAAGAGTGAAATACAAGCAGGGAAGCTTCTCCCAGGGGAGAGGCTTCCCTCTACGCGTAATTTGGCAGAGTTTATGCAGATATCTAGAAGTACGGTGGATTTTGCCTATGAGCAACTGCTATCAGAGGGCTACATAGAAGCAAAGCCTTATCGCGGTTATTATGTTTGTAAGATTGATGAGCTTTTGCAAATGCAGATAAGGGATTATCAAGCACCAACAGAGAAGAAAAGCGAGAATAGAAAAGAACAGAGTCGGACCTATGCCTTTGATTTTAGCCCTAATGGGATTGATATGAGTGGTTTTCCCTTTGGTGCATGGCAGAGAATCACCAAGGAAGTGCTTTGCTACGATAACAATAATTTATTTGCACTTGGACAGCCCCAAGGAGACGAGGATTTAAGGGAAACTATTTGTAAGTATTTGCATTCCTCTCGTGGAGTAAATTGCTTCCCTGAGCAAATAGTGATTGGTGCGGGAAATGATTACCTGCTTATGTTACTAGAAAAAATATTGGGAAGACATAAGAAAATAGCCATGGAGACCCCGTCCTATAAAAGGGCCTATCAAATTTTTAAAACCTTTGCCTATGATATCGTGACGGTAGGTATGGATGAGTCAGGTATGAAGGTCGAAGAATTAGAAAGAGAGCAAGTGACAGCGGCTTACTGTATGCCCTCGCATCAATATCCAACAGGTATAGTGATGCCTATTGGAAGGCGAATGGAGCTTCTAAAATGGGCAAATGCGAAAGAAGGGCGTTATTTGATTGAGGATGATTACGACAGTGAATTCCGTTACAAAGGGAAGCCCATCCCTTCACTTCAAGCGTCGGATCATAGTGGAAAAGTAATATATATTGGAACCTTTTCAAAAGCAATTGCACCAGCAATACGTGTCAGCTACATGGTTCTGCCAGACAAGCTATTAGAGATATATAAGGAGAATTGCTATTTCTTTTCTTCAACAGTTTCTCGAATAGATCAAAGGATATTAAATGAATTTATTAGCCAAGGGTATTTTGAAAGATACTTAAATAAGGCAAGGAAGATATATAAAGAAAAGCATGACAAGATGTTAGAGCTACTAAAGCCTTTCTTGGAAGATTTTTCTCTTCAAGGCGAGCATGCGGGGCTTCATATGCTCTTAACCTCAAAGACAGGAAAACGTGAGGAAGAGCTAATTTCCCTTGCTAAAAAACAGGGAGTGAAGGTATATGGGATGTCAGAGGCATTCATTGGAGAGGACAAGGAAAAAATGAAATCTTTTACAGTGATATTGGGCTATGGAAGTTTAACATTAGACCAAATAGAAGATGGAATAAAGGCATTACAAAAAGCATGGTTACCATAGGGTACCATGCTTTTATAATTTGAATAATAAAGTTGCTTAAATTAGTTGTTGTTGCTTTCTGCTTCGGAATCATCTTCATCAAAGAATTCTTCAACATTTTCAGCAGTATCAGCAACCTGATCAGCTAAAGAAGAGAAATCACCTTCAGAATCGTTTTCTTCTTCATCAGAAGAATCTTCGGTATCCTTTACAAGGGAAACATAAGAACGAGATTTATCCATATCATCTAAATCATCGCTAAAATCATCGTAATCGTCATCATCGTCGAAATCGAAATCAGCATCTTCCTTGGCTTTATTTAGATAATAGTATGCGCCTGCAAGAGCGGCTCCAGCGGCAGCAGTAAAGAGTAAGAATTTACCAAATTTTTTTGCCATAGGTTACTCCTTTCATCTTGAATAACATTTTAATATATTCATTCTAATACTATTTTGTGAAAATGGAAAGAGATTATGTATAAAATCTTAATAAATTTTTCGTTTATAGGTGTATAACGAAGTCTGGTGAAATAATATTCTCGTGGAGGCGTTCTCACTTGGTTGTCTGACGTAGCAGCACATAGGCTAGCTGAAAGACGCAAGCCAAGTGCTGACGCAGACAAACACTCCTCTCAAATATTTATTCACCATACTTCGATAGACAACTATAAGTTAATAACACATACAACTGTAAGGTGATTGCAGAATGCAGTTATACATGATAAGGTAAAATCAGGTTTTGGACTATATGAGGAAGAAGAGTGAGAGTGAAAATGTTATGAAAATAAATAGAAAAACATTTTTAGGTGTGTATTATACATTTTTTGTTAATGGTATAATGGGGTTGATATTGGGTACAATTATTTTTTTCTTATCTGCTGATTATGGTATTGATTATGATATGCAAGGTTATTTGATGTCAGCAAATTCTATTGGAAATTTGTTGGCCAGCTTCTCGATTAGCATTTCAACGTTTTGGTTAGGAAGAAAGCGTTCTATTATCATTATTTCTGCAATGATATTGTTGGCTTTGGGGGGAATTATTTCCACAAGCGTTATCTGGTTATTGTTTGTGTTTTTCTTTTTGGTAGGCTTAGGTCGTGGAAGTGTTAGTAATGTTAATTACGCAATAATTAATGATGCAGCAACAGGAAATCCTGTTTATCTAAATATTCTGAGTGTGTGCTTTGCGGTAGGAGCATTTATGACGCCTTTACTCTCCTCGTTTCTAATTAAAGCGGGGTATGGCTGGAAAGTGGTTGTTGCTGTAGGCATCTGCTTTGCAGCTTCCATGCTTTTTGTTTATGTATTAGTGCCAATTGATGAAACGTTTGTTAAAAAGAGTAGGTCAAAACCTGTGCTTGAAAGTGAGCAAGGCGAAAAGCCCTTTTACAAAAACAGTATTTTCTACTTGGCGGCATTGGTGCTATTCTTTTATTTGGGTGCAGAGTCAACGGTTAATAATTGGATGATAACGTATTTAATTGATACGGGGCGGATGAATGAAGCAGATTCACAAATTATCTTGTCTTTGATTTGGGCAGTTATTATTGTAGGAAGGATGACAACGGTATTTTTGTCAACACGAATACAAAAAACAAGATTAATATTGGTGGCATCCTCGGGAGCAGCAATTATGTTTTGCTTTTTTGCAGTTAGTTCAAATAGTGTAGTAACCCGTATTACGATATTGCTATTTAGCTTTTTCTTTTCGGGAATTTATTCAACAGCTATTGCAGTACCAGGAAAAATTCTGAAGGGCTCAACAGCAGCGATGGGAACACTGCTAGCGATAGCAGGAGCGGGATCGATCTTGATGCCGATGATGACTGGACTTGTGGCAAAATCCTTTGGTATACATTCAGGGATGATTCCAACAGTTGTTAGCATTATGCTGACCGTTGTTTTTGCGATAGCGCTACGGGTTAAAGTAAAGGAGTAGGGATAAAAAGCATTTCTGTTATTGTCTAACCCCTGATAATATGTTATATTTAAAATCTGACTGGAAAAGTCAATAAGCATAAGACAATAAGAGGTTATAGTAGGATGAATGGTAAGTTTTTTGACCTAAAAAAAGATAAACAGGACCGAATGATTAATGCTGCGCTAAAGGTGTTTGCATTACATGGGTATAAGCATGCTAGTACGGATGATATGGTTCGAGAAGCTGGAATAAGTAAGGGACTTTTGTTCCATTATTTTGGCAGTAAGCTAGGGCTTTATTCTTTTATATATGACTATAGTGTTCGCTACATGACCTTAGAATTAAAAAGTGCAGTACAAGCAAATCAAAAGGATATGTTTGAACTTTTGAAAAGTCAAGAACAGGCAAAACTGCAGGCTTTAAGGGGTTATCCTTATATGCAGCAGTTTATTAATAGATCTATGAATGAGGATGTTAGTGAGGCGCTACTTGCTATAGAAGAAAAAAGAAACAGCCTGCTAGAAACCTATGAGGGGATTTTTGCGCAGGCTGATATGAGTCTTTTGCCTCCTAATGTGGATGGGCAGAAGCTATGGAAAATGCTTGATTTTACAATAAAAGGACTTATGACAGAACGTTTTCTAGATGCATCCTTTCATCCAGAGATGCTTTATCAGGAAATCAGTGAGTATATTGATATGATGAAAGCTATTATTTACAAGTAAATTATTTATTCATTTTATAAACGGGGTCGGCTGGATAGCCGCCCTTTAATTTTTGCATTCCTCGTTGAACGGCATCTTTAGAATCTTTCCAATCTGCATCGGCATTCCGATAATCAAACTTTTCAATTAACCAGGAAACATCTTCGCTTAGACGGTTCAAGTTTTCAAGCATTAGCTTAGAAAGCATGGAATAAAATTCCTGCCTTGCGCCATCATCTAGCTTCAGATCAGAGGCAGAGCATAAATCCCCAAAGTGCGGCACACAAAAGCCTTTTCCCTTTTCAATTTTCTGGCGAAAATCACTATCGTTTTTATACATATAGAAAAAGGTATCTAGGTAGCGTTCATAGTGATTCTTAAAATAATTACAAATGTAGCAAGAATCTTCTTTTTGCATAGCCCACATACCAATAGGATTTCCAGACTCGGTAGTTTTTTTGAACTTGTCCTTCAATGAAAGCTTACCTGGGCTATAGGATTTTATTTGTCCTTGCATTTCTTCAATCATTTTTTTATAGTGGGTTTTTAGAATCCAACCATTCCCAAGAGTGTTACCATAATCAAACATTTTTTTGAAATGGCTACGACAAAAACCAGCTTTGTCAGTCTGCTCTCTTATATCGCTTTGCATATAGCTTGAGCCGGAGCCTAGTACAAAATCAAGAAGATCACGCTCAATTTCTCTTTCGATATAGCAAAATGGACATTCGTCATTCGCGTTTACGGCATCATTAAGTGGAATCATATATAATTGTTCTTTCATAAGAGTTCCTTTCTGGGCGCCGTCAGGCGACACCATGAGTATAGTATTTTTTCGAAAAAAAGGCAATGAAAAAATGGACAAGATAAGGCAAAATATTCTTGACGTATTCATATGCTTTCGCTAAGATGTATAGTAGAGTTTATAAAAATTTAATACATTAAGAGGAGGGTATACCCATGAGTGAAAACTCAAATCAGAAAACGGTTTTAGGTGAAGGCGGTATCTATGATGCAAGACAATTAGGCAAGCCTAAAATGGTATTACTTGGACTTCAGCACATGTTTGCTATGTTTGGAGCAACTATCTTGGTACCACTTTTAACAGGACTTGATGTTTCTACCACACTTTTATTTGCAGGTTTAGGAACCCTATTGTTCCACATTTTGGCAAAAGGAAAGGTGCCAGCTTTCTTAGGCTCTTCTTTTGCATTTTTAGGTGGATATTTTGCCATCGCTCCAGGCGGAGATAAACAACTTTTACCTTATGCTTGTTTTGGTGTTGCGTGTGCAGGTTTGCTTTACTTAGTCTTAGCAGGATTAATTAAGCTTTTAGGAACAAGTAAAGTTATGAGATTCTTTCCTCCAATTGTAACAGGACCAATTATCATTGCGATTGGTTTAAACTTATCTCAGTCAGCAATTAACAACTGTTCGGCAGATTGGTTAATCGCTCTTATTGCTATTGTCTTAGTTGTAGTATGCAATATATGGGGTAAAGGAATGATTAAAATTATCCCTATCATTATTGGTGTTGTTGGTTCCTACCTTGTAGCAGCAGTAATGGGCAAAGTAGACTTCAAGCCACTTTTAGACGCAGCATGGATTGGCAATCCAATTAAATGGGAGTATACAGCCTTTTCAGTACTAAAGGGTGGAGATGTATCCCTGCTGATTACCGCAGTCATTACCATTGTTCCTATTGCACTTGCAACTATGGTAGAACATATTGGTGACATTTCAGCGATATCTTCTACAGTTGGTAAGAACTTTATTAAAGACCCAGGACTTCATCGCACCTTACTAGGTGATGGTTTAGCAACTTCAATAGCGGCTATGTTCGGCGCACCAGCTAATACGACTTATGGGGAAAATACAGGCGTGCTTTCTTTAACCAAAGTATATGATCCAGCAGTAATTCGTATTGCAGCAGGGTTTGCGGTACTATTTTCCTTTTCACCAAAGGTAGCAGCATTAATTGAATGTATGCCTGCAGCAACCTGTGGTGGTGTTTCCCTAGTGCTTTATGGTATGATTTCTGCAGTTGGTGTACGTAATATTGTTGAAACACAAACAGATTTTTCAAAGAGCAGAAACGTTATTATCGCAGCCCTTATTTTAGTGCTTTCTATTGGTATTACATATAGTGCCGACGGAGCAATTAGCTTCCAGGTTTTTGAAGCAACCATTAGCTTATCTGGTTTGGCAGTAGGTGCGATTGTTGGCATCCTATTAAATGCAATTCTTCCTGGAAAGGACTATAAATTTGACGAAGAAGAACCATCAGAAACCGGAGTTAACTTCGGGGATTCGGGAAAAAGACTAGAAAAAGAAGCGGAATAATCGTA
>JAVBUZ010000249.1:0-5319 GCA_031554725.1 Lachnospiraceae bacterium
AAACTTACCTATATCAAATGTAAGCCCGTCTTAAAAGAGCGTAACTCAGGAGACGGTAGTCTGCTTTTTCATTTAGATGATGCTATAAATGCTGCACTGTCGGGCATTACTAGTCTCGGCGGTTATATGATTTTCTTTAATCTCTTAAACCTAATCCCTCATTCTCTCGCTATGAAAATGGGGCAAAATATGGATGCTCATCTACTAAAATTAAGTGTGATAAATGGCTTGCTAGAAATCACAAGTGGAATTCAACGGCTAGGAACAAGCCTTCCCCTACTAGTGTTGATACTTCTTCCCTTAGGAGGTTTATCATGCATAGCACAAACCTATAGTATTCTAAAAAAAACAGATTTATCCATTTCTAAATATGTGTTACATAAAGTAATCCTAACAATTCTTACCGCTCTCTTCTATTATGCCTATGTGATTTTCTTTTCTTATTCGTTGTTATAAGCTTTGTTATAAAAACAAGAATAAATAATACTATAACAATGAAAAGACAAAGTTTTAAAAAGGTTAAGAGTGAAACAGGTGTATCTTCACTTGTACTTACTTTCGCATTTGCTGATGCGGGAATGCTATCAGTAAGGATATCTTCGGTAGTAGTAGACTCTACTGTTTCATCTACCAAGGTAGGTTCTACAATCTCTTCTTGGGCAAAAGGAAACATTTTATAAGAATCTAATAAATTACTTTCCGTAAGATGATCATATTGATTGTGAGCTCTAACAATAATACGCGGGGTTACACCTGGCTCAATAGCTATTTCAAATTGAAAGCTATCGGGGCTATAGCTAGTTAGCATATCCGCTTGTGGCCACTCTAGCAATGGTGTGTAGGTTTCTCCACCATCGATACTGTAGGAATAATATAGCATTGGTGAATCATAATCTGTGGCTGTTAGGTTTATTCCAATTACGCCCTCTTCATAGTTACAGTATTCTTCGGTAATATAGCAAATATCGGGATCAGTTATATCCTCTTGCATATAGACTACACCTTTAGTAACCTCAGGTAAATTGCTGTCATCAGCATAGGAAACACCAAGTATAGTACTTGAAAGCTTAAAATACTTGGCAACAGAGGTTGCATCTGCTTTTCCTAGCGCAATCAAGTCTTCTTCTGAATCGCAAAAAGGAACATCCTTATCATTATCAATATGGCAATGTTCAATTAATGCACCTGCAATATCAAGTTCTTGGCAATGACGAAGAATACCATAATAGTCGGTTCCTTTATCATTAAACCTAGTTTTTATGCCTCGTATATACAGACCTAGGTTTCTCATTTCTTGTAATTGGTAGGTTGCATAACGATACCCTTCTTGATTTTCTACATCGAATGCGGATATCCAAACCTCACTACCGTAAAGGTTATTTTGTGGAGACATATTAAAGTGAAGGCAAAAAAAGAAATCTGCATTCTTACTTTTTGCATAAGTAACTCTTTCTAGCAAATCCATTTGTTTATCAGCTGTACGAGTCATGTATATTGTAACATCATCATATTTACTTAGCTCGTCATACATGGCGCCTGCTACAGTCATTGTCATTTCTTTTTCAAGAAAGCCATTATAATCTGCACCTAAGTTATTTCCGCCGTGACCAGGATCTATCACGACAATCAGCTGACCATCATCATCTAAAGGATATTCAAAACCAGCGGCTTGGGTAGCCATGGGAAATACCAAAAGCATACAAATTAAAAGACTTCCAAACAAAAATTTCTTCATATAAATATCGCCCTTCATATTAGGAAAGACCGGCTCCTATGGAAACCGGTCCCAAGTATCTTGGTTTAGTTTTTGTTTTAAATCAAGTCTATATCTGCAGTCTCATCCAATAAATCAATATCGCTTAAGTCATCCTCTTCCACAGAAGGATAAAGCTCCGCTCTGTTAGATTGAATGATTTCTAAATAATGATTCATGGAAGACAAAAGAGTATCATAGTTTGCAGATGCAGTATGTGAAGTAGCAACGATAATATTTTCTAAATTAGCGAGCATGTCGTCCATATATTGCATTGCTGCCATACGCACGCTGTTTGCTTCAAGGGTAGCATTATCAAGAATTTCTTGTCCTTGCTGGGTTGCCATGGTTACAATTTCGTTGGCCTGAGCATAAGCCTGCTGCATAATTTCATGTTCATTAATTAGTTCATTGGTATGAATAGTAGCCTCATTAATTAATGCTTCTGCTTTCGCCTTTGCATCATTTAATATGGCCTCTTTGTTACTAATAATCTTCTGATAACGTTTGATTTCATCAGGCGTCTTCATACGTAACTCGCGTAGTAATTCATCAATTTCTTCTTTATTTACTACAATCCTAGTGCTAGATAAAGGCTGATATTTACATCCGTCAATATATTCTTCTATTTCATCTATTAATTGTTCTATTCTGCTGCTCATAATATTCCTCATTCTAAATCTGAATTTTCTATTGATGAATCCGTGTTTTACTTGTCGAATCCGTATTTTTCATAAATTTCCTTAGCAACAAAATCCGGCACACATTGAGCGATATCGCCACCAAAGCTAGCAATTTCTTTAACGCTTGAAGAACTTAAATAAGCATATTCTAAGCTGGTGGTTAAAAACATAGTGTCAACCTGTCCATTTGATAAAACACGATTGGTTTGAGCAATCTGGAGCTCATATACAAAGTCTGTAATGGCACGTAACCCTCTAACAATTACATGAATATCATTGTTTTTTGTGTAGTCAATTAAGAGCCCGCTAAAAGAATCAACCTTTACATTTGGCAAGTCTTTTGTTGCTTCTTTAAGTATCTTAACACGTTCTTCTACAGAAAACAACGGTGTCTTTTCTTTATTATTTAGAACACTAATGGTTAATTCATCAAAAATTTCAGCGGCACGTTTAATGACATCTAAGTGACCAAAAGTAACGGGATCAAAACTACCTGGATAAACTGCTCGTTTCATTTTTAGTTTCCTTTCTTAGCCTGAATAAACATGTGCTTATTGTTTTTATAGTTCTTTACTCTAATTAATTCATAGCCTAGTTCATCAAGATATGAAAAATCGGTTTCTTCTAAAGCTTCAACAATGATTAAAGTGTTATTTGTAACATATTTCATGCTAATTAAGTTGGTCAGTACCTGACGTTCTACTCCTAGATCATAAGGAGGGTCCATAAAAATTATATCTACTTCATTTTCAAAGATATTATGAAGTGCGCTAAGGCAATCCTGCTTCAATAAAACACTTTGCTCCGTAAATTTGGTAAACGTTATATTTTCTGCTATGCATGCAGCTGCACCCGCATTATTTTCAATAAAATATGCTTTTTTTGCACCACGGCTTAAGGCTTCAATACCAATACTTCCACTGCCACTGAACATATCAACAAATATGCAACCAGGAATATCTGTCTGCAATATGTTAAATAATGTTTATTTTATACGATCTGTTGTTGGTCTAGTATCCATGCCTTTGGGACATTTTAATGGCATGCTTCTAGCACTTCCAGCGATAACTCTCATTCTATTTTCTCCTATACTCTAACTTTTGTTCCCTTACTGTCTCTTTTACCCAATTTAAGGCTATTTAATACCATCTTTTTGCCTTTATATTTTATATCAGCTTCTACTGCGTTTTGAGTAAAATAAACAGCTTCTACTAAAGCACCCTCTGATAATTTCATGCCACGAACGCCCACAGCGCCCTTCTTCTTTTCGGGAATTTCCTCAATCGGGAAGCGTAAAAAGAAACCGTCTGTTGTTTGTAAGACAATATTTCGTTGCTCACTAATAGCTACAACGCTTAATACCTCATCTCCGTCCTGGAGCTTTGTGGCAGCAACGGTACGTTTAGAAACGTCAAATTCACCGCCATCAACAACTTTCAACATTGCTTGTTTTGTGGCAAAAATTACCTTATAAAGGTTTAAAGTAGTTTGGCTAGTAATAAAAATAAGGTCTTCCTTTTCGGTACTAAAATTGCTTACATTATCAATTGGGGTACCTTTATCACGGAATTTACCAAATGGTAAGTCGAGCACTTTCACAGTATGCAATTGACCTGTATTGGTAAAGATACATACCTTTCCAGTGTTTTTACATTTGAAAATATATTTATGTTCTGCATCAGCTGCTTCTTTATTTCTTTCATAAGTTGGAACATCAATGGTTTTTGCATATCCAAAACGATCCATGAGGAACATAACTTCCATTTCTTCGATCTTCTTTTCCTCATAAACTGCTTCTTGTGCATTTTCAATGACGGTTCTTCTTGGTCTACCATATGCCTTTTTTACAGCTTCTAGTTCATTTATAATAACCTGAGCCATAGAATCACGTCGGTCTAAAATATCCTCATAACGATAAATATTTGCCATAGTTTCTTCGTGTTCATTTATTAAAGCTTCTAATTCAAGACCAATTAATTTGTACAAGCGCATTTCTAAGATGGCATTGGCTTGTTTTTCAGTAAACATTAACTGGGTAGCCATGATTTTTGATTCTTTTGATTTAAACTTAATGCCTTCAATATTACCTTCTGTTAAACAGGCTTTTGCCATAGCACGATCCTTGGAGCCACGCAAAATCTCAATAACTAAATCAATAACATTACATGCCTTGATAAGGCCTTCTTGAATCTCTTTTTTCTCCAATTCTTTTGCAAGTAAGTTGGTGTACTTTCTTGTAGCTACTTCAAACTGAAAATCAACATTAGCCTTAATAATTTGCTTGATACCCATGGTTTCTGGTCTTCCATTGGCTATAGCAAGCATATTAACACCAAAGGTGTCTTCTAAACGGGTCTTTTTATAGAGCATATTGGTAAAGTTAACAATATCCGCATCTTTACGTAGCTCAATAACAATACGTATTCCCTCTTTTGACGATTGATTTGAAATATCAACAATATCCTGAGTCTTTTTTGTTTCAGCTAAAGCTGCAACATCCATCAGGAATTTACCAATATTAGCACCAATCATAGGGTAGGGAATTTCTGTGATAACTAAGTTGGTTTTACCACCCTTTAATTTTTCAATCTCTACTTTACCACGTACCTTTATCTTACCAGCACCGGTTTCGTAAATATCTAAAAGCTCGTCCTCGTTTATTACAATACCACCAGTAGGAAAATCAGGGCCTTTTACATAACGCATAAGTTCCTTGGTCGTAATATTTTCATTTTGCATATAAGCTTTTGTAGCTTCAACAACTTCAACAAGATTATGTGGAGGGATACTTGTTGTCATACCAACGGCAATACCCTCTGATCCATTCACCAAAAGATTGGGAAGCTTTACCGGTAAAACGGAAGGTTCCTTTTCGGTCTCGTC
>JAVBUZ010000262.1:0-8485 GCA_031554725.1 Lachnospiraceae bacterium
AGCAACCCCCTGGTTAAAATATCCCATATCATCATCTAAGATTACTTTTCTTTCATATGGACCAAACAAGGCAGCTGCTCGGTAGCAAACAACTCTTCTTCGCTGGTTTCCTTGACGTGGCCACTCAATATAGAAAAGATAATATCTACCGTCTATTTTGTAGGCATGGCCACCCTCACAAGGTAGCCCAATTCCTTCTCTAGGCGTTTGTAACAGTAACGCATCTCCACCTTTACGTTTTAGACCAGACATATCCTTTTTAAGCTCTATTATTCGTATGTCTCCGCCTCCATATATTAAATATGGAGTACCATCATCTTCAAAAAGGAGTGCTGGGTCATGAAAGAATCCCGGAACCTTGGCGCATTGTTCCCATTTTCCATGCTCTATATTTTTTGTCTTATATATATACAGGTGTTGCATATCATTACAATTAAATACCACATAGAAATTGCTCTTATACTGTTTTAGGCTAGCCGCCCAGCTACCATTTCCATATATTCCTTTTCCATCCTCTAGGTTATGCCCTGGGCAATCCTCAAAGGTTTCAAATACGTAGTTCACTACCGTCCAATGAACCAGATCCACGGATTTCATAATAGGGCAGCCTGGCATGGAATGCATACTGGTGCTGACCATATAAAAAGCATCTTTTACTCGTATGACATCCACATCTGGAACATCCGACCAGATAACTGGATTGCAAACTGTAATCATATTTATCGTCCTCTCTGCCGCTATTCTACATCTGGTATGGATGCATCAAGCATAGCTCCATAATATGCCTTCTTTGCTTTCATGTTTCCGTCAAACAGCAAACCGTACTCGCCTGTTCTCCAGCTAAGTGAATCATTTATTCCCCATACCGTAATTCCCGTTATGGGATATCCTTCCTCTTGAAGCTGTTTCATATTTTTAAAGAACGAACGATACTTTCTTGCTTGAATAAGGAATGCTGCATCTGTCTGTTCCTTTACTCCAATATCCAGCTCCGTTGCCTGAACCTCATACCCTGCATCGCAAAACTGTTTTACTGCAAGCATAAACTTTAACTGAATATTGTCACTTGTGCTTAAATGAGACTGCATGCCAATACCATCGATAAGTCCCTCTACCCTAGCTTGCTCCAGGTGTTTTATAATAAGATCCTTTTTATCCATGCAGCCATAGTCATTATAAAATAACTTCATATCCTCAGATGCATATTTTCGCGCGAAAACAAAAGCCTGATAATAATAGTCACTTCCTACCGTTTCATACCAAGGATTGTCCTTCATACGGACTCCATTTTCATCTCCGTTTCCAACATCAAAGGCCTCATTTACTACATCCACTGCATAAATTAAACCTGGGTAGTTCTCCTCGAAATATCCTAGTACATCAGCTATGTAATTTTCCATTCTTAAAAGCATTGTTTCCCTATCAACAAGCTTTCCTGCCTTGGTATAGTCCTCCGTAAAAAACCATCTTGGCGTTTGGCTGTGCCATACAAGGGTATGCAGTCTTATTTTCATTCCGTTTTCTACTGCAAAGTCTATTGCTGGCTTACAGTTATTAAATTTTACTACCGCATGGGTAGCTGTTTTATCTAAGCTCTTCTGGCTTGCTACTTGGTCTAGTAACGCATCTGGCTTCATTTCATTTTCACAGGTAATACTAGAAAAGTTATTTTTGATTACATCTTCATAAGCACCTGGTTTATTTAGCACAAGATTCGGTAGTGCAATGCCAATAGGGAAATTATCCTCGTACACCTTCGCCAGACCATCCTGTTCAAAACTACTATATCCGATAGCCAGTAATGTGAACTTCTTTTCTGCATCTTCTGATGCCATGCGAATCTCCAATATATGGGATTTGTTTTCTTCCCCATCCTCAATAAGCACTACATTGGAATTATTCCAACCACCCCCAGAATAGCCATTAAGCTCAGCTACCTGTTCGCCGTCTAGATATACAAGTGCCTTTCCATATTCATCCGAGGAAGAGGTCTTATAATTTAACAGTATTTTTCTACATGTGAGCTCGATACGAAAGGCTTCATTTCCATTTCCTTTTTCATACATCCAGTTATTTGGAAAGGAGGACTCCCCTGTTCTTCCAAATGCCTGTACCTGCTCATCTACGCTGGAAAAGCCACCTGCTTTTATGTCTATTCCGTCTATATTGATATCTGTTAAAAGCTTTGTTCCCACAAAATCAGCTAAGGTCACTGTTTCCATCGGTACTTCACTAATGGTAACACCACTTTGCTTCCCTTTTGCCTGACTTATCATTTGGGTAAGGCAGTCGGCCATAATGCTGTGACCATAGGAGGTTGGATGATATTCATCAGCGAAAAATTCACTATCTGTAATTTTTTCATCTGTAAAGGGCAGTTTTACGGCATCTTTAATACTAACCATAGGTAGACCGTACCACTCACCGAGAGGAATGTATTCATCCTGCATATTCCACTTTGACTCAAATACTGAGAATAGTAAAATAACAGCGGGCGCATTTTCACCCTTAAGTGCGGTTCTTATCAAGCTTTCATATGCTCTTGCATTTGTTGGCTCCTGATAATCGTTAACAGCAAATTCTATCACTAGAATATCTGGCTGGTCACCCCTTATATCTTGTATATCTCTTTCATATCTCATGATTCCTAATGCTGAACTGGTTCCACCCAGGCCTGCATTTGTATAGGAAATATCTGCTTTTGGATATGCACTTCTTAGGCCCTCCACAAACAAATCCGCGTAGCTCTCCTTGAAGTTTGATGCACCTGCTCCCTCTGTCACAGAGCCACCGATAAGGGCAACTGATACCTCTTCCCCCTTACTCATTCTATCAAGAACCTTTTCTAATCTACCATTGGTTCCTGTGGAAATCACTGATGCCTCTAACATCTGCTGATACCAATCAATTTCTTCTGTTTCGCTAGCTTCGCTAGTTTCCTGCTCTACTTGCGTCTTAGTCTCTTCACTGGTTTTCTCAGCTGGCTGTTTTTTTTCTTTTGCCATATTGAGAAAAAGAGCTAGTAGAGCTAGAAGTACCACTATTATTAATATAAAAACAAATATTTTTTTTGGCTTCCCTTTTTCATTATTCATAGAAAATCTCCCTCTAGCTTTTTTACATTACCATAATGCTTTATCTTTCAAACTGCCAAGTTTCTATCTCAAAGCCTTCTCCTGAAAAAACAATAAGCACATCATGCACGCCCTCTGCTTTTTTATTTAGGTAACTCTCAAAGATTTGAAATTCACTGTTTTCAGATGGTTCTACGACAACTGTTCCTAATTCTTCTGTCTCCTCATTATCTAGAAAGAACTGTATATAGCCTTTTTGATCTGAGTTATTTTTAGCACTAACATATACCTTTTGTGGGCCTTCACTACCAAAATCCACGCCTGCAATCTTGACAAAGTCCCCTGTATCAATACCGCCTACAGCCATATTTCCACAGCCATAGTATTTACTGCTACCATCTGCAGGAACACACTCGATGCCACCCATTACTGACATGTTAACTGCTCTATTTACTTGATATGGATCCACATACTGTAGCTGAGCACGTCCCTTTAGGGTATGCTTTACTTTTCCAATCGTACCATCTTCTCCCATAGAAAACTGCTCAATATGGGTAGAACGATATCCCTTTTCAACTCCCATGGCCTGCTCTAACACTCTTGCATGATAGGTAATATACCAGTTATCCCTAAACTCAAATACACAGTGGTGGTTATTGCCAGCCAATTTAAAGGTTCTGCCTGGGTTCTCTAAAATGACTTCCTTAAAGGTAAAAGGACCCATTGGACTTTTGCTTTCCATACTAATAATTTCACCAGAGCGAAATCCGTACTTCTCGGTTCCTGCTTCATCTACCTGGAAGTTCGAGCAATAGGTATAATAATAGGTATCTCCTACCTTATGTATACCGGAATCCTCAAACAGATAAGGAGCATCAATACTAACAGGCTCTCCCACAATGCTCATCATATCATCTCCAAGCTCTGCAACTCTCGCTGTCCCTGGTGCTGCGGCCATCCCTTCTGGCACACCTCCACCAAAGTAAATGTAGGCTCTGCCATCATCATCCATTAGAACAGCAGGATCAAATAGCCAAGCAACATCTCCGCAATTTGGAGTTTTCCTGGATATTAATGCTTCTCCCAAAGCATCCTTAAATGGTCCTGTTGGACTATCTGCGGTAAGTACACCAATACCACCTGCTGCGTCAGCAAAATACAAGAAGAATTTTACCTGACCATCAATTTCCTTCCAAGCTGCTGCAGGCGCCCAAGAATTATTTGCCCACTTTGCGCTGCCTAAGTTTCCCGCAGCTGTGACGCTGCCGTGGTCTGTAAAATTAACCATATCCGCTGTGGATACAATGTTTATTTTATTTATTTTCCCGTAGGTATTTTCTGTTATATTTCCCTCTGCGTCATATTCAAATGTATCACATGTCATATAGATATATACTCGATCTTCATATACCATTGCATAAGGATCTGCTCCAAAACGTTGTGTTATAATAGGGTTTGTATAATCTAACCCCTTATAGCTTTTTGTTAACTCAATGCTCATCTCTACCTTCTCCTCTTTCTCCTCTATATTCTCTTCTGTATTCGCTTCTATATTCGCTTCTATTTTTCCCTCTTTATTACAGCCTGTAAGCAAAACAATACAAAAAAAATATAGTAAAATCATGACTCTATTTTTTCTACATACTCTCATAAGCAAGACACCTTATACATACACTCTCTTTACCATTTGCTTCTTCCTGCACTGCGTATACACCCACCGTACAGCCTACAAAGCCTCCTGCTACTTCTGTAGAAAGCTCACAAATATCCACGTTTTCGGAAACAATAATTTCTTTACTATCTAGGGCATCGCTAAGCTCTTCTTGTATTCCAGCTTTAACTTTTAGTCCATCTATCTCTAAAAATAGAACTACATTCTTTTCATTTATGCTAAGAGCTCCTACACGGCTGTCTTCTCCGTTTTTACAAAGAATAAGTGCTACCTCACCCTCAGTAAGCTCTAGTCTTAGATGGTATTCATTGCTTTGTACCAGGGCAAGTCCTACTGCCTTTCCATCTCCTAGTCCCTGCGTTTCTATAGCTGCTGTCACTTTGAAATGATGGTGCTGTTGTCTGATTGCCACAAAGGAAGGACTTTTTTTCTCCTTTAGTGTAGCCTCACTAAAGGTTAAAAGCATGCCTTTTCCATCTACCAATTGGTACATGTTTTCTGCTGGATTACGTAAAAAGAGAAACTCATCCCCAAGCTGTTTCATCTTGGTGAAATCATATTTTCTATTACTTCCTGGCACGCCATTTTTTCCTCCACTTAAGTTAGTGTAAGAATCTTTCTCCACCATCGGATCCCAAAGCGGAAGATCTATTTCTACCGTCTCGGTAAGCTTACCCTCGCCTTTATTTACTACTGGCCAATCATTTTCCCAAGTCACCTTAGCCAAAAAGGTTTCTCTACCCATAGTGGTGTATCCTTCTATTGGGCGTACTGCAAGCATGGTCATAAACCATTCACCCTTTGGTGTCTCTATAAGGTCTGCATGACCTACATATTTAATTGGGTATTCTTTTCCAAAATGTCTATGGGTAAGAATAGGATTGCAAAAATTATTTTCATATGGTCCATATACATTCCTGCTTCTACAAACCGTAACTGCATGCTCTGGACCCGTTCCGCCTTCTGCGTGTAGAATGTAATAATATCCATTCTTTTTATATAAATGAGGACCCTCTGGCCAGATTATGTTTTTCATGGCTCCATTCCAAACATCCTTGGGCTCCCCGATAAGTTTCATTGTCTGTATGTCTAGTTCTTGTATCCATATGTACCAATCCCCATTATATTTACATCCCTCTGGATTAGGGTGGGTACCAATATAGTAGCAAGTGTCATCTTCATCAAAAAATAGGCTTGGGTCTATGCCCTCTGCTCCCTCAATATAATACGGTTCGGACCATGGTCCTTCTGGGCTATTTGCTGTAACAATATAATTGCCTCCATAAGAAACATTCGTACATATAACATAAAAAACACCTTTATGATAGCGTATTGTAGGTGCAAACAGTCCCTGGGAATGTCCTGCCCCTTCAAGTGGAAGCTGTGAATTCCTATGCATAGCATTTCCTACTTGTTCCCAATTTGCCAGATCCTTACTGTGCATAATTGGTAATCCTGGAAAATACGCAAAGGTAGAATTTATCAAATAATAGTCTCCGCCTACCGCACAGATAGATGGATCAGGATAAAATCCCGGCATAATTGGATTTGTTGCAATAACTGTCATGGTTGTTTTTCCCTTCCTTTTTAAAAAAAGGAATGGTACCCGGAAAATACCATCCCTTTTAGAGATATATTAATACTTTAATTTTTTAACTATTTATTAGCTTCTTCTAGATAAGCAGCCCATGTATTACGGATTGTTTCAGCCTGCTGTGCTGGAGTGTTATCCTTGCTAATCTTCCAATATAGGTCTGGTCCTAAATCTAAGCCAGGAACGAATGTATGATATGTAACCATACCATTTGTTACTAATCTGCCTAATGTTAGATCTACAGCTTCTGTATCGCGGAAGTTCTTGTAATATCCAGCTTTCCAGCTATCATCATCTTCGTATCCAGGAATTGGCTCTGAAAATAGGTTATATGCAAATGCAATTTTCCATGCTTTTTCTGCGTCATAGCATGCAGGAATTGCGTAAACGTTATCTGAATATAAGTTTGTATAGTCACTTGCTTTAGGTCCCATTGGGAAGCAAACAAATCCAAAATCATCTTCCATCTCTGTCCACTGTCCTGCTTTATATGTTTCTTGAGGAATAAATACGCCTTCGCCATTAGCAAATGCTGTATATGCATAATCCCAGCTAGCATCTTCTGCAAATACCTTTGCATATTTATCAATCATATCAACTGACCAGTTTAATGCTTCGATGGTTGCATCGCTTTCTAGATTGTTGTAATATTTTCCACTTGCATCTTTGCCAATGTACTCACCATTGTTGCTCCATACTGCCTGTGGATAGAAATCCTGAGATACACAAACTAATGCATGACGATCAATTACACCATCATTGTCTGTATCTGCCTGTACCTGCTGGCAAATTTCATCAAATTTGTCCCAAGTCCATTTCATGCTTTCCTGTAAAGTATAGATTTCCTGTGGATTAATTCCAGCGTCCTCAAGAAGTCTTTTATTAAAGTACATACCACCCTTTGGTTCTGGATCGATACCTCTCATACCATAAATAGCACCGCCTTTTGCAAACATTTCATGTACGCCATTTGACCATTTATTCTCTGAAAAATCTAAACAGTCAAGTGTAGAAAGGTCATACATTAATCCGCTGTTCATAGCAGAAAGTAATTCAGAACCCTGACGAAGTACGAATACATAATTTTCATTTCCACCTGTAGTTGCATAATTTACGAAATCTTCAGGAGTACTTCCCCAAGAACTAATTACCACCTGTTTAATAGTGAAATTGTATGTTTCCTGAATCCAATCACGATATTCCTGCTGTGCCTCTTCAAATGCATTTGATGGTTCAACTTCTTCATCTGCAGTCCACCAGTCACGAACAATAACTTCCATACCGCCTAAATCGTAAACATTGCCATCTGCATCTTTAAGTACAGTATAAGCGCCAAGATCTTCTTCTGGCTGAGTTTCAACCTGAGAAGTAGCTGGTGTGTCAGATGCCTTTTCAGGATTGTTTGCAACTGGGCTTTCTTCTTTACCACAGCCTGCCATACTAATGGTCATTGCTGTAGCGAGTGTTGCTGCTATGAGCTTTTTCACAACTTTCTTTTTCATTGTAATGATCCTCCTTCATTTTAACAATACATTTATAATACATTTCTATCCTCCCCATAAGCTACCTCTTTTCCGGAGAAACAGCCTCGACAGATAGAAAATATATTCTTTATCCACTTGCTTTTACATCTTGATACCTGAACTGCTTAAGCTTTCTACGAAGCCCTTCTGAGCAAATAGGTACAGAATAAGTAATGGTACAATTACCATCAGTGTTCCTGTTGCTACAATGGCATTCGTATATCCCACAGAAGCACCTGCTGAATCATGTAAGGTATAAATTACGTAATTACTTAATCTATCACCAATTAGCTGTAGCTGCAGTGATAGCAGCTTCGTTCCACCAAGGAAAGTCCTTGAGTAGAATCCATCCGTCCACTGCCATACAAAAGAAAATAAGAAGCATGAGGTTAAAATTGGTTTTGCATCTGGAAGCATAATTCTTATGAATGTCTTTAATGTTCCGCATCCATCCACATATGCTGCTTCTTCTAGTTCTTTTGGTATATTACGGAAAAACTGTCTAATCATGAATATGTATAATCCATTCTTTAGTCCCATACAGCCTGCACTCATTAAATAATATGGAAGTACAGAGCCTCGAAGATTTAGAGGTTCACCTGTAAGGAGCTTAAATATCCCT
>JAVBUZ010000058.1:0-65434 GCA_031554725.1 Lachnospiraceae bacterium
TTCTGCACTTTTACGCATTGGCAATTGAAGTTGCGTTAATTGGTTTTTGCGTGTTCTTAATTATGGGACTTTTGTTTTTTAGATTTGCACCTAGAGATTCATTGGTGGTATTACTTACACCAGTTTGTTTTCTTTTAAAAATACCATATGTGATACCAATAAGTATGGGATTAATAGGAACCCCTACATCAGCAGTTTCTGTTGGTTGTGGCGTGGTAGTCTACTTTTTGGTTTCATATGTGTCGGGAAATGCAACCGTGATTAGTGCAATGGGCACAGATGAAGCTACAACCAAGATAAAAATGGTAATTGATGCCCTTTTAAATAATAAGGCAATGGTGGTAACGGTTGCAGCATTTGTTATTGCGGTTGTTGTGGTATACATTATCCGAAGAATGTCTATTGATTATTCTTGGACAGTAGCAATGGTTGCGGGAACTATGGCTAATGTTATTATCTTGCTAGTTGGTGATTTGTTATATGACATAAATATGTCTGTGTTTGGCCTTTTACTATCATCGCTAGTTTCGATAGCCTTGGTGAAGGTGCTTCAATTTTTTGTATTTAGTGTGGATTATAAACGAACAGAAAAGGTACAGTTTGAAGACGATGAGTATTACTACTATGTAAAAGCTGTTCCTAAGATGATGGTAGCAACACCTACCAAAACAGTGAAAAAAATCAATTCACAATTACACACACCGCAGGACAGACGAAACGTTGTTGGAGATAGAGTGACTTCTCAAAGAACAACAAATACGCGACCAGTAACAACAGAAAGAACAGTAACAACGGAACGAACAGGTTCAAATGCAAGAAGTATGAATAATACAAGAGTGCAGTCAGGACGTAGCGTTACAACTGGAAGAAGTATTTATGTGGATGAGGATGTAAATAGAGAAGATTACGAAGAAATATAAAATATTCAGTAGTGCTAAGTTTTGCAGTCTACGAAGAAAGGTATGACTATTTTTATGCAGTATATTTACCTAGTGCTTGATAATCTACATATGCGTATGCCGAGTATTGACTTGACAGATGTCATTGAGATATTGATTATTGCTTTTATGATATATCACATTTTAACATGGATTAAAAATACAAGAGCCTGGTCTTTACTTAAAGGTCTCTTTGTCATACTAGGATTTATTCTATTAGCATATAACTTTAAAATGAATACCATCTTGTGGATTGCAAGAAATATTTTGAGTTTTGCTGCCATGACGTTTATTGTGGTATTACAGCCTGAATTAAGAAAAGCACTGGAAGAGCTTGGTAACAAAAACCTTATTCATTCAGTGTTGCCCTTTGATTCAACCAAAATAGAAGATGGAAGGTTTTCAGACAAAACGATTCATGAAATAACAAAGGCTTGTGTAGAGATGGGAAGAGTAAAAACAGGTGCTCTTTTGGTAATTCAGCAAAAACAGCCATTAAATGATTTTGAGAGAACGGGCATAGAAGTCGATGCTATTTTAACGAGTCAATTATTAATTAATATTTTTGAACATAACACACCATTGCATGATGGTGCGGTTATTGTGCGTGGAAATAGAATTATGTCTGCAACATGTTATCTTCCATTATCAGACAACATGAGTTTAGATAAGGAGCTGGGAACAAGACATCGCGCGGGGCTCGGAATTTCTGAAGTGACGGATTCTATGACAATTATTGTTTCAGAGGAAACCGGAAAAATTAGTGTTGCATATAAAGGGAACTTGGAAAGAGGCGTAGATGCAGAACGACTGAAAGAGTGCTTGGCGACCATCCAGAATAAGAGCGATGAAGACGTAAAAAAACAGCGCAAATGGAGAGGACGGAATAAAAATGAAAAAGAAACTGTTGAATAATTGGTGGATTAAAATAGTATCTCTTTTTTTTGCGTTTATCCTTTGGTTTGTGGTAGTTAATATAGACGATCCGGTGGAAGACAAGACATTTTCTAATATAAAGGTAACGCTACTCAATACCAACTTGATAACAGATAAGAATAAGGTTTATCAGGTACTTGATGGTACTGGCGTTGTTAGAAGTGTAAAGGTAAGTGCATTAAGAAGTATTGTAGAAGAACTTGATGAAGGTGATATTGTTGCAGAGGCGGACTTTGCGAATGTGACAGTAAACGACACCATAGAAATTGTATTTTATAGTAATCGATATAACAAAGAAATACAAAGTATTACGGGAAATATCGAAATGCTGAAGCTGAATATTGAGGATAAGAAAAAAGATGTATTCCCGATCAAGGCTGAAACAAATGGAGAGCCAGCAGATGGCTATATTATAGGAAATGTAAATGTGGATCAAAACCGATTGGAAATTTCGGGACCTGAATCGGCAGTGTCTCTTGTTAAGAGTGCAATCGTAAAGGTAGATGTTACAGATGCAACGAGTGATATCTCGACGTATGCAGACATAAAATTATTTGATGCTGATGGAAATCAGCTATCTACAGAAACTTTATCAATGAATGCAGAATCGATACGTGTTGGAGTGCAGGTTTTGGCGACCAAAGAGGTGCCATTAGAATATAGTGTCATGGGGACGCCAGCACAAGGCTTTATGGCAACGGGTGTAATAGAGAGCAATCCAACCACAGTACGTATTGCGGGAACAAATAGCACCTTAGCTGGAATTAATAGTATTGTAATACCAGAAGAGGTATTGAATGTTACGGGTCAGAATGCAGATATGATGACAATTGTAAATATTAAAGAATATCTGCCAGATAATGTAAGCTTGGTAGGTAACTTTAATGGAAAAGCTGCTGTTACTGTTTACATTGAAAAACAAGAGAAGAGAGAGATAGAATTGCCGGTTGATCGTATTCGAGTATTGGGCTTGGGTACGGGCTACGAAGCTGAAATAGACACAGCTCAGACGGAGTATATTGTTAATCTTTTGGGGCTGGCTAGCCAAGTAGGGGCAGTAAATGCCAATGCCCTGTATGGATATATTCAAATGACGGATGTTTTGGAAGAGGCGAATATAGAAGAAGTGAAGGAAGGTACCTATCATGCAAATGTAGTGTTTAACTTGGGGCAGAACATTACATTAGAAAATGAATTGAGGGTAACCCTAAAGATTAGTAAGACGGAGGAATAAGACAGTGGGACGTTTATTTGGAACGGATGGAGTAAGAGGAATAGCGAATGAGGAACTGACCCCGCTTTTAGCAATGCAATTAGGTCAGGCAGGTGCGTATGTTCTTACAAAAGAAAATGAGCACAAGCCAACAATTATGGTTGGTTGTGATACTCGTATATCAGGCGACATGCTTGCCAATGCACTAATGGCAGGTGCTTGCTCGGTAGGCGCGAACTGCATTTTTGTGGGTGTGATTCCAACACCAGCAGTAGCATACTTAACTAAAAAATATAAAGTGGATGCGGGTGTTGTAATTTCAGCATCTCACAATCCAGTAGAATTTAATGGAATTAAATTCTTTGATGGAGAAGGCTATAAGCTTCCTGATGAGTTAGAAGATGAGATTGAAGCACTAATACGTTCCAATATGAGTGGTGTTGCATTCCCGACAGGAACTGGAATTGGTAAAATTAAGTATAGAACGGATGCAAGAGAAGAATATATCAATCATGCAATTCAGTCTGTTAATGTAGAACTATCGGGCGTTAAAATTGTGGTAGACTGTGCTGAAGGCGCTTCATTCTACACATCTGTAGAAGCGCTAAAGGAATTGGGCGCTGAAGTAGTAGCAATACATAATAATCCAGATGGAACAAATATTAATGCTAACTGTGGTTCCACACATATGGAAGAGCTACAAGCCAGAGTAGTATATGAAAAGGCAAACCTTGGTTTAGCTTTTGATGGGGATGCAGATAGACTTTTAGCGGTAGATGAAAATGGTAAGATGGTTGACGGTGACCAGATTATGGGTATTGTTGGAAACTACTTAAAGAATAATGGCAAATTAAAAAAGAATATTATTGTAGCGACAATCATGAGTAACCTTGGTTTCTTTTTAATGGCAGAAAAAAATGGTATTAAAGCGGAGCAAACAAAAGTTGGTGATCGCTATGTTTTGGAAAGAATGAAAGAAATTGGGGCTAACCTAGGTGGAGAGCAGTCAGGACATGTCATTTTCCTAGATGAAAATACAACTGGTGATGGACTACTTAGTGCGTTACATTTATTGGAAGTAATGGTGGAAACCAAAAAACCCCTTTCAGAGCTTGCTCAGATTATGGAAGTATTACCTCAAGCACTTGTTAATGCGAAGGTAGCAAATCATAAAAAAGAGCATTATATGGAATATCCGGAAGTGGCTTCTGCAATTGAAAAAATAACAGAGAAGTTTGCAGGTGAGGGTAGAGTTTTAATAAGACCTTCAGGAACAGAACCTCTAGTTCGTGTTATGATTGAAGGCAAAGATAAGGTACAGATACAACAAGAGGCGGACAAATTAGCAAGCTTAATCCAAGATATTATGTTCTAGGAAACATTGCGATTGAAGTATAGTTGGACTTGAGATATTTGTGGAAAAATGGTATAGTGATATTAGCGCAAAGGAATTGGAGGTAAGGCATATGGTAAGCCAGAAGGTTGTTGTAAAAAATCCAACAGGACTACATTTAAGACCAGCAGGGATTCTTTGTAAGGAAGCTATGAAATATAAATCTCTTATTACATTTATGTTTCGCGATAGCACCGCAAATGCAAAAAGTGTTCTTAGCGTATTAGGTGCATGTGTAAAGAGCGGCGATGAAATCGAACTTTGCTGTGATGGAGACGATGAAGAAACTGCACTACATAATTTAGTGGAATTAATTGAAAGCGGACTTGGTGAATAATGATATAAATCTAACAGCCCATCTACGATGGGCTTGTTTTTTAGACATAAAAAGAAGGAGAATGTAATGCTTAACTATCAAAGATATCAAAAGAAGCCAGTGGTGGAATATCCACAGAGAAAGTGGCCAACTAGAGAAATCACAAAGGCACCAGCTTGGTGCAGTGTAGATTTAAGAGATGGAAATCAAGCACTAATTGATCCCATGATTGTGGAAGAAAAAGTGGAAATGTTTGAATTTTTGGTGGCTTTAGGATTTAAAGAAATCGAAGTTGGATTTCCAGCTGCAAGTCAAATTGAATTTGATTTTTTAAGACAGCTAATTGATAGGAGACTTGTGCCAGATGATGTAAAGGTGCAGGTTTTAACTCAGTGTAGAAAAGAGCTTATTGAAAGAACCTTTGAATCCATAGAAGGCTGTAAACAGGCTGTTGTTCATATCTATAATTCTACATCGACCTTACAACGCGATGTGGTTTTTGGCATGGATAGAGAACAGATTGTGGATATTGCAGTACAAGGAACTAGAATGGTTAAAGAGCTTGCGGCTAGCTTTCCAGGAGAAATTACCTTGGAATATTCTCCAGAAAGTTTTACGGGAACAGAGCTTGATTTTGCGCTAGAGATTTGTAATGCCGTGCAGAGAGAATGGGGAGCAACACCTAAAAACCCAATTATATTTAATCTACCATCGACAGTGGAAATGAATACACCAAACGTATATGCAGACCAGATCGAATACATGATCGAAAATTTTGAAAATAGGGAAAGCATTATTGTTAGTGTACATCCACATAATGATAGGGGAACTGGTGTGGCTAGTGCAGAGCTAGCGCTTCTTGCTGGTGCAGATAGGGTAGAAGGGACACTGTTTGGCAATGGCGAAAGAACTGGAAATGTAGATATTTTAAATATAGCCTATAATATGTTTTCTCAAGGGATTGATCCAGAGCTTCATATTGAAAAAGTAAATGAAATTGTAGAAATATATGAGAGATGTTGTAAATTGCCAGTTCATCCAAGGCATCCTTATGCTGGAAAGTTAGTGTTTACAGCATTTTCAGGATCACATCAAGATGCTATTAATAAAGGCGTTCGGGCAATGAAGGAAAGAGACTCCCAGTATTGGCAGGTGCCATATCTCCCAATAGACCCAGCGGATATAGGTAGAGAATATGAGCCAATTGTAAGAATTAACTCCCAATCGGGAAAAGGTGGAGTTGCCTTTGTTATGGACAATTACTATGGATTTAAGCTTCCCAAAGGAATGCATAAGGAATTTGCCAATGTGATTCAGGATATATCCGAAAAGCAGGGTGAGGTTTCTCCAGAAGAAATCATGGAATGCTTTAAAAAGGAATATCTAGATCAAAAAGAACCAATTCACTTTAAGAAGTTGCAGGCTGACGATTTGAGTGAAGAAATAAATGGTGAATTTGATACAAGGGTACGAGTGGCTTATACCAAGAGTGGGGAAGAACGAAACTTTGAGGCAGTTGGTAATGGACCAATTGATGCTGTGAAAAGAGGTCTTTGTGATAACCTAGATTTAGAGATTAAGATTTTAGACTATGAAGAGCACGCTTTACAAAGTGGTTCTAACTCCCAAGCAGCAGCGTATATCCACCTGCTTGATGCCCAAACGGGAAGAGTGACCTACGGCGTAGGGGTAAGCTCTAATATAACAAGAGCTTCCGTTAGAGCAATTTTTTCGGCTATAAACAGATTAAAATTAGGTTAATAAAAAAGGTCGCTAGCAATGTATCAATGTGCTAGCGACCTATTAAAATTAAAGATTTTTATTCGTAAAGAACATTTCTTCCATCCTGAGCAATTGCAATATATGTCTTGCCTGGATTCAACTGAATTTCATTTCCGTTATCATCATAATATCTTGTTGGGCCATAATCGCTAGTTTTTTTCCAAGTAATGTGGATGCCTTTTCCCTGTGTGAAATAGTAACCATCACGTGTAGAATCAATACACTGGAATACAAGGTATTTGTTGTCTGGGCGATACTCCCAATAGGTATTTTGTACAATAACATTTGTAAAGGATAACTGCTCGTCGGTTAAGACATCAGTTTGTTTGTTTCCGTATAGGAATTTGTAATATACACCTTTTTCTTCATCATAAGTTAAAGATGAACGAGTAGTGGTGAAAATTTTTGATAAGTCAATTTTTGTAGCACTAAATGAACCGGGAGCATTCTCTAAAGTATTTGGCTCAGCAATAGTTGCAAAATTGAAATGATTTGATTCGTAGTAAGCATCTCGATGATCTACAGAATATCCTAACGTTTTTATGGTAGAAGTTAACTTTTCACCATTGGTGTAGCCATTGTGAATTGTAGGATTCTTTGGATCGCTACGGTAAAATGCTTGATTTCCTGTAGCAGGAGCTTCTTTGGTTTTAACACCTACAGAAACGGCAGTTAAGTTGTCAAAATCAGAACGAGTAACAACATCAACTAAATAAAAAGGACCGCCCCAGTGAACAAAAAATGCATCCCATTCCATGGACCAGTAAGCATAATAGTCACGAGCGCTTCTGATATTACCTATTTGAGAAAGATTTTGCCATTCTTCAATAACGCCCATTTGTCGAGACATTTCACCTTCTTCCATACATTCGTATAGAATACCGGCATGACCGATAGCGTATTGTGGCTGAGAACCCTTATCGGTTGGAAACATTACTGCAATTGGTCTAGCATTAGCAACTTCTTCATCTACCCATAAACCAGTTAAAGCACTATGAACCATTCCAGCAGCAGGAGCTTCGTCTGTAAGTGGAACATCAACTTCCGCCTCGGTAGTTTCAGGAGTTACTTGTGATTCCACAATAGGCTCTCCGAGATCAGCAGGGTGTATGACTTCGCTTGGTTCTTCTTTACCACAACCACCAAGTAAAAGAGTACTGGTTAGGGCGAGTAAAAAAAGAATTTTTGTTTTTTTCATGAATAATCCTCGCTTTCATTCGCAAAATACATAGTGTTAGACAATAAAAGTCCAACAAGGGTATTGTAACATAAAAGGGAACATTCGTCATTAACAAATGTTCCCTAAAAACTTAATTTTTTACTAATATAGACAGCTTAGAAAGGTGTTATGAGAAGGGCGATAATAATTCCTAAAATGGCACCTATAAAAACCTGAAGCGGAGTATGTCCAACAAATTCTTTCAATTTTTCATAGGGTGGCATATCACTTCCCATATCCTCAAATAACTGTATCATACTGTTTAATACCTTGGCCTGAATACCGGTTTCTCTTCTAACCCCAATTGCGTCATACATAACAACAATTGCGAAAATAAGAGATATGGCAAATTCAACACTTCCGGGTCCAAATTCGAGGCAAGTGGAAGTTGCTAAGGCACAAACGGTTGCAGAGTGAGAACTTGGCATTCCACCACTTCCAACAAGGCGTTCCGCAACAAAGGTTTTGGTAAACCATAAGTGAATCAAGGTTTTTAATATTTGTGCAATTCCCCAGCCAGCTAAGGCGGAGACTAAAATTTTGTTTTGTAATAGTTCGCTCCAGAAATCCATATCAAATTCTCCTAAAGTGCTTTTGTATTTTAAGCAGTAACCAATGAATTATATCACCATTTGTGTCGATATTCAAGAGGCGTCAGGTTTTCATATTTTTTGAACACTTTAATAAAATATGTGGAGGTTTGAAAACCACATGAGGTAGCAATTTCTTCAATCGATTCCGTACTAAAACGAAGAAGAGACTTGGCATGGGATAACCTTGAAATTGTTAAATCGGTTAAAATTCCTACGGAAAAGAGCTTCTGATACTCTCTAGAAAGGTGATACTTACTTATAAAGAAAAGGGAAGAAATGTCATCTAAAGTAAGCTTTTCCATGTAATTTGTTTTTATATATTCACGAATGTCTAAAAACTTTTGGGGAATGGTGTCACTTAAGTCATTCTGAAAGGTGTCCATAAAAATTTGCGTAATTAAATCAGTCAAATGCTTGTGGCAATATAGGTCAGACATGGCATTTTTTTGAGCTTGCAAATGGTAAAGTGCCTGTAAGGACTCTATGTATGGCAAAGTAGAGCTTGGGGTATATGTGCAAGTACCTTCCCTTTCACAATAGGTGCGATAAAAAGCAGGTGCCTCGTTGCCATAAAAATGCACCCACATTAGAGACCACATATCCTTTGCACTACTTTCGTGGGCATAAGGAGTTTGGCAATCTAACCATACACAATCGCCAGCAGAAACCGGATATTCATGTCCATCAAAGGTAAGTGTTCCTGAACCTTCTAGAACAATAAAAAAAAGATAGGATTCCAAACGCTCCCTACGACTGGTATGTGGTTCAAGACTTTTTAATGTACCTACTTCCTGTACGTATAAATAGTGAGAACGAGAATAGGAGGAGGGAGTTACTAAAATACGATCTGCCAAAGACGTCTTATTCTTATTTTTCATGTGAACCTCGTAATTGTGCTACAGCAATAAAATGCTATTTTTGAGCAATATAATGTATTGATATTGATATTATACAATAGTATACTTCAAAACGGAACAGCAAAAATTTACATTGTTTATAGAAAATAAGATGAATTTAAAATATGGAGGAAAACGAAATATGAGACAGGTAGCATTAATTACAGGCGTAAAAGGACAAGATGGTTCTTATTTGGCAGAATTTTTATTGGAAAAGGGATATGAGGTACATGGACTTATTCGAAGACACAGTCATGAGAACTTGGACAGAATTGAGCATATCATTAATTCTTCCTATAACCATGTTAAGTTCTTTTTGCATTATGGAGATTTAACAGATTCAAGTAACTTGATAAGCATTATATCAAAGGTAAAGCCGACAGAGGTTTACAACTTAGGAGCACAGTCACATGTAGGGATTTCTTTTGATGTACCAGAATATACAGCTGATGCTACAGGAGTAGGAACACTTAAGCTTTTAGAAGCAATTAGAATTAGCGGTGGAAATTGTCGTTTCTACCAAGCATCTACATCTGAGCTTTTCGGTGGTTTAGCAGAAAATGCTCCACAAAGCGAAAGAACTCCATTTTACCCTAAGAGTCCATATGGGGTGGCAAAATTATATTCTTACTGGATAACTGTAAACTATAGAGAATCTTATCAGATGTTTGCTTGTAACGGAATTTTATTTAACCATGAATCACCACGCCGTGGAGAAAACTTTGTTACAAGAAAAATTACATTAGCAATAGCAAACATTATGGCGGGCAAGCAAGAAAAATTATCTTTGGGAAATATGGATGCAAAGCGTGACTGGGGATTTGCAGGTGATTATGTTAAGGGCATGTGGATGATGCTACAGCAAGAAAAGCCTTGTGACTATGTTCTTGCAACCAATGAAACACACACCGTACGTGAGTTTGTTGTGGCAGCCTTTGCAGAGGTTGGCGTAGAGATAAGGTTTGAAGGAACAGGAGTTTTGGAAAAGGGCTACGATGCAAAAACTGGAAAGCTTTTAGTTGATATTAATCCTGAGTTCTATCGTCCAGCAGAAGTGGAATTCCTTTGGGGTGATGCAAGTAAGGCGGAAAAAGAACTTGGATGGAAAAGAGATGTAGATTTCACTAAATTGGTAAAAATGATGATGAGCGCAGATTTGGAAGCAGCTCTTGGAATGAACTCTGAAGAATATCGAGAGGCACACAAATAATATGAATAAATCAGATAAAATATATGTTGCAGGTCACAGAGGCCTAGTAGGTAGTGCAATTGTAGAATCCTTAAACAAAAAAGGCTATGAGAACATTATCGGAAAAGGCCACGGAGAATTAGATTTAACAAATCAGGCGGCAGTAAAGGATTTTTTTGAAAAAGAAAAACCAGACATTGTTATATTGGCTGCGGCAAAGGTGGGCGGAATTAATGCAAATAATACGGCGCCAGCTGAGTTTGCTTATGAAAATCTTCAGATACAATGTAATGTGATTAAAAGTGCTCATGATACTGGCGTAAAGAAATTATTATTTTTAGGAAGTACCTGTATATATCCTAAAATGGCAGAGCAACCTATTGTGGAGGACGCGCTGCTTACAGGAGAGCTTGAACCTACAAATGAGGCTTATGCGATTGCAAAGATTGCAGGTCTAGAGATGTGCAAGTATTTCAAAAGACAGTATGGTGACAATTTTATAAGTTGCATGCCAACGAATCTTTATGGCCCACGCGATAATTACGATTTAGAAGGCTCTCATGTAATGCCAGCCATGATACGTAAGTTCCATGAAGCCAAGGTGGCAGGTGCGGCAAGTGTAGAATTATGGGGAACAGGAACACCACTACGCGAGTTTTTGTATGTAGAAGATATGGCGGATGCATGTGTGTTTTTGCTTGAAAACTATGAAGGTGAGCAGCACGTGAATATAGGAACTGGAAAAGAAATTTCTATTATGGAATTAGCCAATACAGTAAAGGAAACGGTTGGGTTCCAAGGGGAAATTATATGGAACAAGAATATGCCAGATGGTACACCAAGAAAGCTGACAAATGTGGATAAATTGCATGCAATGGGATGGAAACATAAGGTAGAGCTTAATGAAGGCGTAAAATTGGCATATAAGTGGTTCTGCGAGAATGTAGACACGGCTAGAATGTAGAATAGGAAGCCACATTTTAATAGACACAAAGGGCGCCATCTGTTATCCTAATGGAAGAATCATAGTATCAAATTTGGAAATAAACAGTGGATATGTAAAATATCTATAGGAGGTCATGATGGCTTTATTGAGTGTCATAGTACCCTGTTATAATGAGCAGGAGACGGTAAGAGATTTTTACTTGGAATTTATCAAAAATGCTCCTTTCTTTGAAAAAGAGGATATTACATTTGAAATTTTATATGTAAATGATGGATCACGTGACAATACAGTAGAAGAGATTAAGAAACTGCATGATGAGGATGCAAGAGTACATCTAATATCCTTTTCTAGGAACTTTGGAAAAGAAGCAGCAATGTACGCTGGCTTGCAAAAGTGCAAGGGAGACTATGTAGTTATTATGGATGTAGATTTGCAAGATCCCCCAGCTATTTTGCCAGAAATGTTTTCTTATATTAAGAATGGATATGATTCTGTAGCAACTAGAAGAGTAAGTCGAAAGGGTGAACCAGTAATTCGCTCACTTTTTGCGCGGATATTCTATCGCTTGATGAAAAAAATTTCAAAAACAGAAATTATGGATGGGGCAAGGGACTACCGCTTAATGACAAGACAGGTAGTAGATGCCATTTTATCTATGAATGAATATAATCGATTTACGAAAGGAATATTTGGTTGGGTTGGTTTTGAGACCAAATGGATTGAGTTTGAAAATGTAGAGAGAACAAAAGGCGAGACTAAGTGGAACTTTTGGAAGCTTCTACTATACTCCTTTGAGGGAATCACAGCGTTTTCTACAGCGCCTCTATCTTTTGCAGCTGTGATAGGTGTCTTATTTTGTATGCTAGCCGTATGCCTTGTGTTGTTTATTATTATTCGAACCGCAGTTTTTGGCGACCCTGTATCTGGTTGGCCATCACTTGTTTGTATTATTTCCATGATAAGTGGCGTACAATTGTTTTGTATAGGGATTGTTGGACAATATTTGGCGAAAACGTATATGGAAGTAAAAAGACGTCCGATTTATTTGATAAAAGAAGAAATCTAGGTGAAAATGCGGTAGATTAAGTAAGATACTTGATGTGATATGCTGATTTACGCGATGAAAATAACTTTTCATTTTTCGACAATTGTGCTAAGATAGTGTTGCATTTTGGTAATGGCAATACACGGCACATAAGGAAGGGGATTTCATTGTGGATATTGCTAAAGTTACTGACATCGAACTAGAGAAGTACATTACTAAAATTATGTTAGACATAGGGGTACCGGCGCATCTAAAAGGGTACCATTACTTAAGGGATGCAATTCTTCTGTCAGGGAGGGATATGGAGGTAGTGAGCAGCGTTACAAAATTGTTGTATCCTGTCATTGCTAGACATTTTAGAACTACCGATCAAAAAGTAGAAAGAGCGATAAGAAATGCGATAGAAGTATCTTGGGTTAGGGGAAACACAGATACTTTTCACGAACTCTTTGGCTACAGTGTTGAAACGGGGAAAAATAGACCGACAAACAGCGAGTACATTGCGAGAATTGCAGATAAGATTAGGCTTGATATTAGAGCTATGTAACGTTAACATAAGATATTTGGGAAATAAGATTATATTAAATCGTATTCCCATTGCCAAGGTGCAGAGCTAGTGGTAGGTTCGGAAAATTCCAAACCTACCATTTCTTTGTCTTAAGTTGTGCGAATATCATAAATGTGGTAAAATGTCCAAGATATGTTGGAAGAAATAAAAGAATATTTTCAGCCCTTGAAAAGGAGAATTCTGGAAGTTATTATGAAAAAACAAAACGTGAGCTTAATAGATCAAATAATTATAGGAAGCTTTATTGTTCTAGGAATAGCAGAGGCTTCACACCTATTAACCTTTATACTTGGTATGGAATTTCGTATCTGTGCGACAATTATGGGTATGGGGTTGCTACTATTTGCGGTGGTAAATATTTTCTACAGAGCAAAAATGAGAAGAAAAGCAAAATCTTTTCATAAGAATAAAAACTATGCAATTGGTAAGTTTCCAGGCTGGTGCATGTTGATTGCAGGCTTAATTCTGTTTCAAGTTATTTGGAACTATTATATACAAGAACCATATGTAGAAACGGATATTACGGTAGAAACAGTTCAGACAATTCTTTCTACGAATAGTATTTACGAGATAAATCCAATGACTGGAAGAGCATTTACAGAAGGAATGCCAATGCGCCTTAAAATACTTGTGCTACCAGTATTTTATGCAACAATAGGTTTATGGAGCAATGCTTCGGTGCAGACTATCTGTTATGAGTGGATTCCAACTTTGGTCTTATTACTTAGCTATCTTGTATACAGCAGGTGGGCGGTATATTTGTTTCCAGAGGAAAGAAAAAAACAATGCATCTTTCTATTTTTTATTGTGCTTTTAAATCAGTTTGGAAATTATGCGACGACTACGGAGAGTTTTTTGCTGTTTTCGAGTGGTTTTTCTGGTGAAGCAATAAGGGTAGCCGTCATTTTACCATACGTGCTTTTGTCATGCTTGGAAAGGAAATGGTTACGTGCCATATTAGGTGCATTTGCAGAGCTTTGCATTGTTTGGACCTTCTATGGTTTGGGATATTCGATACTTATTATTGCATTAGTCATATTGATTCGTTTTGTGAAAGGAGTATGTGCGAAAAATGCAAGAACTCATAAATAATATGGAACATGGATATTTGCAGGTAACGGGTGGTGGGCAGTATTTGGCGCTTTTTTTCTTGGCAAGTATTATGCTTGTGCTATATAAAGGAAAAAAGGAAAAGGAACTTTATATTTATGGAATCGTTGTGATTTTTCTTTTACTGTGTCCCCTTACGGCATTTGGCTTACTAAAATATCAGACGGCTTTTTATTCATATGCAAGCCTATGGAACTTACTTCCCTTAATCTTGGTAATAGCATATGCGGCAGTGATTATACTTCATATGGCAAGGCAATATAGTGTGGGGAAACCTGTGATTGGGCATAAGAAATATGGAGAACCCCTACTTGTTTTTTTGATTTCTTTACTGATTTTTATGGCAGGTACGATTTCCTTTGCAAAGGAGAATACGGTAAAGGCAGCAAATTCGTTTAAAATACCAGCGGAAGAGCTGGAAGTTTTGCAAGAGGTAAGTAGCTTGAATGGTGCGGTTTTGCTGGGACCGGATAAGTTGCTTGAATATGCTAGAGCATATAGTGGAGAGTTAGAGCTAATATATGGTAGGAATATGTGGAATCCAGCGTTAAATGCCTATACATATGATACCTATTCAGCAGATTTAATCAGGCTTCATGATTGGATGAACGGCGAGGGAGATATGTCTCCTGATGAGGCTCTTAAAATTGCGTTTGCTCATGACTGTAATGTGCTTGTTCTTGAGAAAGAGGCTTTTAACAATGAGCTGCAAAAAACATTAAATAAGATAGAAACCTTTAGCTATGCAGGTGAGATAGGAAATTATGTGATCTTGATACATAGCTGATGGATAAAGTGAGGAACGCCATAGATGGAAAATCAAGGTAAGGTAAGTGTTGTTATTCCGATTTATAATGCAGAAGGCTATATTGCAGAAACGATAGAGAGTGTTTTAAATCAAGATTATGGGAATTGGGAATTGCTTTTAGTGGATGATTTATCTACGGACAATAGTATCAAGGTTATGGAAGATATTGCAAGAAGGCATTCAGATAGAGAAATTTACATTCTTAAGCAAGAAGAAAATGGCGGTGCTGCAAGGGCAAGAAATAGAGGCGTAGAAGAAGCGAAGGGAAGATATATTGCTTATTTAGACGCAGATGATATTTGGGAAGAAAGTAAATTATCAGAGCAGCTTTTTTTCATGAAAGAGCAAAATGCGGCCTTTTCCTTTACGGGATATGAGTTTGCGGATGAAAATGGTGTAGGCACAGGAAAGGTAGTATCTGTACCTTTGACCATTAGTTATAAGGAAGCATTGCGAAATACCACTATTTTTACAACTACAGTAATTTTTGATACAGATTTAATTGCGAAAGAAATGCTTGAGATGCCAAGGATAAAAAGTGAAGATACAGCGCTTTGGTGGAAGGTTCTAAGAAATGGATATGTAGGGTATGGGCTTAATCGAAACCTTGCAAGATATAGACGAGCAGGAAAAACATTATCCTCCAACAAGCTAGAAGCTATTAGACGAATTTGGAATTTATATCGACAGGCAGAAGGACTTTCTTTTCTTTATAGTATATACAATTTTTGCTTTTGGGCACTGCGTGCGGTGAAGCGAAGGGTATAGTAAAGAATGTGGTAAGACATGGTAAAATATGTTATACTCATAAAAATATAAATCTACCAAATGATGAAGTAGGAGAAGCTAAGTGAAAAAGTTGGAATCGTTTAAAAGACTAATCTCTTTAACAATGTCAGGTATATGTTTGGGAGTTCAAGTATTGGTATTTGTATACTTTTGGAATTTTCATTACTTTAATGATATAAAAAAATATTTGGATTTTTGGAACAAAGGACATTGGGTTATTGCTGCAATTTATGCGGTACTTTTATTCTTCTTTACAAATATGTATGGTGGTGCAAGACTAGGATATTTAAAAAATACAGAGATTGTCTTTTCGCAGATATTTGCTTCCGTAGCAGTTAATGCCATTACCTATTGTCAGATTTCATTAATGGTGATGGAACCATACTATTTTAAAACCTATATTACCATGATGATAATCCAAATGGTTTGGATATTTATTTGGACAACCATATCAGGTTATGTTTATAAAAATGTTTTCCCACCAAGAAGATTATTGGTGGTGCACGGTGATAGACCAATAGATTCTTTGCTACTTAAATTTAATAGTAGAAAGGATAAGTTTGAAATAAGCAAGTGTATGCATATAAAAGCAGGCTTGGATGCCATAAGGGCAGAGGCGTTAGAACGCTATGATGCAGTGGTTCTTTGGGATATAGAAGACGAGGAACGAAGTGCACTTTTGAAATTTTGCTATGGTCAAGGGATTCGTATTTATACAATGCCAAAGATTTCTGATGTTATTTTGAAGGGGTCAGAGGAGTTGCATATTTTTGATACACCGCTTTTTCTTACTAGGGAATATTGCTTAACAATTGAACAACGAGTTTTGAAAAGAGCTATAGATCTCTTTTTTTCCATTTTACTTTTTATCATTACAATTCCATTTATGATACTTACAGCCTTGGCTGTTAAGCTATATGACAAAGGACCAATTTTGTACAAACAGCTGCGTTGTACTACGGGAGGAAAAGAGTTTTATATTCTGAAATTCCGAAGTATGCGAATGGATGCAGAGAAGGATGGTGTAGCCAGACTTGCCTCTAAAGGCGACTCAAGAATTACACCCGTGGGCAAGTTTATTCGTAAGGTACGACTGGATGAGCTACCACAGCTTATGAATATCATCAAGGGAGATATGTCCTTTATTGGGCCACGACCAGAGAGACCAGAGATTATAGCTCAGTATATGGAAATTATGCCAGAGTTTGCTTTTAGAATGAAAGTAAAGGCAGGATTAGCAGGGTATGCTCAAGTATATGGAAAGTATAATACTACACCCTATGACAAGCTAAAGCTAGACTTGGCCTATATCGAAAACTATTCCGTATGGCTAGACATTAAACTTATGCTTTTGACGCTAAAGGTGCTTTTGTGGCCTGATAGTACGGAGGGTGTAGAGGCTGATCAAATCACAGCTCTACGAGAAGAAATTGAAGAAAAACCAAGAAAAAAACAAGACCAGTGATAGTGGGAGGAAACTAGGATGTGGGAAGCAAAGTATGCCAAGGAGCCTTTTGATTTAAAACTCGTGGTATTGTGTTTTGCTAAAAAAATATGGATTCCCATTTTGGCCGCTTTCATAGGAGCGGCTGTTTTTGGTGGTGGGTATTTTGTAAAAAACGTGGTATTTGGTGGACCGGTGACTTTTGAAATGACCAGCCAATATTATGTAGAATATGGAATTGACCCGCAGGTGGGAAACGAATACACATATATTAACAGTGAAACATGGAATGGCTGGGTTACGACAGATTATTTTATTCAACTCGTGCTAGAAAATGAGAACGTAAGTAAATATGCTCTAAGTAAAACAGATTTTCAACAATATTTTTCTGCAACCTTAGCAACAGATCTTCGCATTCCAAGTAGCAAGGTAGTTACTCAAAGTAAAGAGATGACGGCGGACTTGGGTAAGGCATTGGAAGAGGCTTTTGTAGCATTTGGCGAAAAGCAAAAGGAAATTAATGAAATAACGGTAGTAGATAGCACCGAGGTGACGCAAACAAAAGCAGATATTAGAACAATGAGAGCAACAATTCTAGGAGGGCTTATTGGTCTGTTTTTTGCATGCGTTATTATGCTTTTATACTTTTTAATTGATGATTCAATTTATGTTCCAGCCACCTTTTCCTATCGATATGGAATTCCTATGCTGGGCGTAATATTTGCAGGTCTTAAGACTTCTACAGAACTAGAGGAAAATATAAGCTATGTTCTAGGCAAGGAGGGTAAAATAGCGGTGACTGCATTGGAGCCAGAGATTGATTTGACAGAGGCAGCGCAGGCGATGAATTTAGGAAGCTATGTATGTGTACCAAGCCCAGAACAGCTGCCAGAGGCGGCAAGGATATTAAGAGAAGCCGAAAAAGTAGTTCTTTTAATTGAGGCAGGTGCTCATAATGGAAAAAGAATAGAAACCTTATTGCAATATTTGAAAACCCAAGACTGTAAGATAGATGGTGCTGTTTTATATAATGGAGATGAACACTTAATAGCGGCTTATTGTTATTCTGGTTTTAGAGGAGTAGACAAATGAAAAAAGAAATGACGTTGCAGCTTTTGGTAGCAGCCATGGGTAAGGATGCTCTAGAGCTAGCAAAAGAAATGAATATCGGCAGCGATGCGATTATTGTAAGCCAAGGTGAGGAATACTCCTATCAAGAAGTGGATTATAAGGGAAAGACAATAAAGTATTTTTCTATGGCAGAACGTGGAGTTGGTCTTAGCAGAAACCATGCACTACTGCGAGCAGATCATGACATTAGTGTTTTTGCAGATGAAGATATTGTATATACAGATGACTATGCGGAGCAAATTTGCAAGGCATTTGAAGATCACCCCGAAGCAGATATGCTGATGTTCAATGTGGAGGCATCTCAGGGAAGAGAAACCTATCACATCGAAAAGTTTGGGAGAGTGAGAAGCTATAACTGTGCAAGGTATTCAACCTATAGTGTGGCAGTAAAAACTGAAAAGATTCACAAACGAAATATTACGTTTTCTCTTTTGTTTGGCGGTGGAGCTAAGTATAGTAATGGTGAGGACAGCTTATTTATTAGCGAATGCATTAGAAAAGGGATGAAGGTGTATAAGGTTCCGGTATTAATTGGAAGAGAGCAAGAAGGGGAATCTACTTGGTTTAGTGGATATAACAGAAAGTTCTTTTTTGACCGTGGAGTTCTGTATCACTATTTATATGGAGGGCTAAAAACTCTTATGTCATTACGTTTTTTACTAGCACATAAAGCAAAAATGTGTAACGAGATTCCATGGAAAGAAGCATTCAAAATAATGAGAGAAGGAATAAAGGAAGCGGAGGAATCATAAATGCAGCCGATGTTTAGCATTATAGTTGTTTCTTTAAATCCAGGTGACAAGCTACTTGAAACGATAGCTAGTATAAAAATGCAGACCTACCAAAACTATGAAGTAATAGTTAAGGATGGTGGATCTAAGGATGGCTCTTTGATAGAGCTAAAAAAGCAATTGGCGAATGAAAGCATAGATTTTGTAGAGAAGATTCATATTTTTGAAGAAGCAGATAAGAGCATCTATGAAGGAATGAATCAGGCAACCCAAAAAGCAAAGGGCCAATTTCTTCATTTTTTAAATTGCGGTGATCTGTTTTATGATGAGAAGGTGCTTGAAAATATAACCAAGGAAATGGAAAAAGAAGCAGAAAGTAAGCTGTACTACGGAGATATATTTAACTCCCTACAGAATACAAAAATATCATCCAATCCTAATATAAATGGCTTTGCATGTTATCGCAACGTACCTTGCCATCAAGCATGCATATATAGTGCCCAGCTGTTTGAAGCTAGAGGCTATGAACCGAGGTATAAGGTTCGAGCAGATTATGAACATTTTTTGTGGAGCTACTATACTCAGGAAGCGAAACCAAAGTATATCCCTGTAATTATCGCGAAATATGAGGGTGGTGGATATTCGGAGACAAAAGAAAATAGAAAACGTTCCGCCATCGAGCATAAAGAAATTACAACAATGTATATGGGCAGGATTGATAGATTTAGATATAAGGCAGTTTTATTACTGACCTTGGCACCACTTAGAACTAAAATGGCAGAAAGTCCGAGTATGTCTAAGATTTATAATGGATTAAAGAGGGCTTTGTATAGAAAATAGCGTAAGAACAAGAGGATGAAAATGGCGGTTTATATTTCCTTGACTTTGCTTGTGATTGGACTAGCATTTTTTGCTAATAATTATGAGTATGTAAAACTGCATATAGAACCTAGAAGCAGGCAAAATAGGTTGCCCAAACAGTTTCAGCGGCAGCAGGCAATCAACCTTCTAATTGCGGTTGCTATTTTTGTGTTACTTGCATCTGTTTCAGCATGCCGTATAGCAGTGGGCAATGATTATTGGGGATATAGGGACCAGTTTATTCTTATTATGCAGGGACGCTACGTTTCTTTTGAATGGGGTTTTAATTTGGTGGTTTGGCTAATTCAATCTCTTTTTGGATATGACAACTATCTTCCTGTGTTTGCGGTTTTTTCCATAGCAACTAGCTATTTTTTTGTGAAAGCAATCTATGATCAAGCTGAGTGGTTTTTAGCTACGGTTTTTTTACTAATGACCAGCGGATATTATTTTTCTAGCTTGAATTCTGTCAGATATTATTTTGTTCTTTCTATTGCGCTTTATGCCATGAAGTATGTATTAAGGAAAGAATATGGAAAGTTTATTCTTTGGATAGCTTTTGCCGCCTGTTTCCATAAGTCCATCATAGTGGTGATACCATTTTATATTGGTGCAAGATGGCTTGCGGAAAGGAAAATTCCTAAGTTTCTTTATATAGCTGGCGCGGGATTAGTGGCAAGCTTACTTATATTTCAGAACGTATACAGAGAAATTATCTTTTTCTTTTACCCGTATTACAGAGATTCAGCTTTTGACACTGGCGACATATCGATTACTAATATCGCAAAATGTCTAGGTACGCTAGTGCTAGTGCTTATATATTATAAGAGTGCGGTTAAAGAAAATATTCAAAATAGATTTTATTTCTTCCTAAATATTGGAGGATTAGTCATATATACCTTTGGTTCTTTTATACCTGAAATTTCACGTATAGGGTACTACTTTATTATTTCACAGATATTTCTAATACCAGGAGTGCTAATTACGATTACAAATAAGAAGTGGAAGACCTTTTTTACCCTAGGCGTGGCAGTTGCTTTTATAGGGTATTTTGGCTTGTTTTTGCGCGCTGCTACAGATGTGAGCGTAAGACTACTGCCTTATTTAAACTGGATTTTTAACTAACTATTTTATACAAGAAAGTAAAAGGATAAAAATATGTATAACGCTTTCAAAAGAATTATGGATTTTGTATTAAGTCTAGTGGCACTGATATGTTTGTCACCCATTTTTTTGGTGCTAATTTTAGCGATAAAGTTGGATAGCAGGGGCCCTATTTTTTTTAAACAAAAAAGAATCGGTATTAGAAAAAGTCACTTTTTTATCCTAAAGTTTAGAACCATGAAAACAGATACACCTAAAGATATGCCGACCCATTTATTAAAAGACCCACAGCAGTATATTACTAGGGTTGGAAGGTTTTTGCGTAAAACAAGCTTAGATGAATTGCCGCAAATTATCAATATTTTGAAAGGTGAAATGTCTATTGTTGGACCCAGACCAGCTCTTTGGAATCAATATGATTTAATCGAAGAAAGAGATAAATATGGTGCCAATGATATTAAGCCAGGTCTTACCGGATGGGCGCAGGTAAATGGAAGAGATGAACTAGAAATTCCAGTGAAGGCGGCATTAGATGGTGAGTATGTAAAAAAGATGGGATTTATTATGGATTGCTGTTGCATCGTAAAAACAGTCGCACAAGTATTTACACATGAAGGTGTTGTTGAAGGTGGAACGGGAAATCTAAAGAAATAAGGAATAGGTTACTCTATGAAAGTATTGTGGGTATGTAATGTTATGCTTCCAGTGGTGGCAGAGCATTTAAACAAAGAGGTAAGTAATAAAGAGGGATGGCTTGTGGGACTATCTACAACTATCTTGGAAAGAGGAAGGGACAACAAGGTTGAGCTTGCTGTTGCATTTCCTGTGGAAAAAACGCTTGAAAATTATAAGGAAATAATTAGCATACCGGAAATGGATGCTACTCTTTGTTGCTATGGTTTTTATGAAAATACGGACAATCCAGAAAACTATGATGTAAGTATTGAAGAAAGAATGGAAACAATTTTAGCGGATTATAACCCCGATGTAGTACACTGTTTTGGAACAGAATATCCACATGCCTTAGCTTTAAGCAGGGTGTGTGACACAAATAAATTGCTGCTGGGAATACAAGGTCTTTGCAAGGTATGTGCAGATACATATTATGCCGACTTACCTGAAAGAGTAATTAATAGAGTTACCTTTCGTGATTATTTGAAAAAAGATAGTATCAAGAATCAAAAGGAAAAATTTGCGGCTAGGGGAAAAATGGAGGAAGAGGCCATTCGCAATGCGAAACATGTGACTGGTCGGACAGAATTTGACAGCCATTATACAAAGCTTTGGAACCCGAGTGTTACGTATCATTTTATGAATGAAACCTTACGTAAGAATTTTTATGAAGGCGCATGGTGTCCTGAAGGGTGCGAACTACACAGCATTTTTTTTAGCCAAGGAGATTATCCTTTGAAGGGGTTACATTATGTTCTTCGTGCATTGCCAGAGATCTGCCAGAGCTATCCAGATACAAAATTGTATGTTGCAGGTAATTCAATAGTTAGTAGGGAGAGCTTGAAAGACAAAATTAAAATCTCTTCTTACGGTAAGTATTTATTGGAGCTTATTAAAAAGAATAACCTAAGTGACAAGGTGGTATTTTTAGGGAAACTATCAGCATTTGAAATGAAAGCAGCTTTTTTGAAAAGTCATTTGTTTTTATCAGCCTCTACTTTGGAAAACTCGCCCAATTCATTAGGCGAAGCTATGCTTTTAGGGGTTCCCTGTGTTTCTTCAAAGGTAGGAGGGGTACCTTCTGTTTTTGCTGAGGGCGAGGATGGAATTCTTTATCCAGGGTATGGAAGTGAGCTTTATAATCAGGAAAACGACAAGGAAAAGGCTCAAGCCCATAGCTTAGCAAGTGCAGTAATTAAAATGTGGTCCAAGGAAGAAGAACTGTTAAGCTTTTCAGCGTCTGCTAGAGCGCATGCTAAGGAAACACATAATCAAGAAAAGAACTATCAAAGGTTGATCGAGATTTATCATATCATAGCGGAAGCATAAGGAGCATGAGTATAAATATATGAAAGTAGCTTTTGTGTCAAATTATATCAATCACCATCAAATTCCATTTTGTAATGCAATGATAAAGCGTTTAGGAAATGACTTTACCTTTGTGCAAACGGAGCCGATGGAAAAAGAACGTGTTCAAATGGGATGGAATCCTATGGCGCAAGAGCAGAACTTTGTAAAGTGCTCCTATGAGTCGCCAGAAGAATGTAGTCAATTAATATTAGATAGTGACGTGGTAATTTGGGGTGGCGTAGAAGACGAAACTATGCTATGGCCAAGACTATTACAAGGAAAAGTAGTATTTCGCTACTCGGAAAGACTATATAAGACAGGTCAATGGAAAGCTATTTCACCAAGGGGGCTCATAAAAAAATATAAGGATCATACTAGTTTTCGAAAAGCACCAGTATATTTGCTTTGTGCAGGTGCCTATGTTCCTTCGGACTTTCATATCGTTCGTTCTTATCCACATAAAATGCTAAAATGGGGATATTTCCCAGAAACAAAGCAATACGATGTGGAAAAGCTTATGAAAAATAAAAAGAGCAAAAACACGAAGGTAGAAATTTTGTGGGCGGCGCGTTTCTTGGATTGGAAGCATCCAGAGGCGGTGGTGGCTTTGGTGCAAAAGCTTCGTGAAAGCCATGATAATTTTCACGTTACCATGATTGGTGGCGGTGAGATGGAAACTAGTATAAAAAGCATGATAAGGGAAAAGGGATTAGAAGAGCTTATTACTCTAGCCGGTTTTTTAACTCCAGAGCAGGTAAGAGTTGCAATGGAGGGAGCAGATATATTTTTGCAAACCAGTGATAGATATGAAGGCTGGGGAGCGGTACTTAATGAGGCTATGAATAGTGGCTGTGCAGTTGTGTCGAGTCATATGATTGGTGCGGCAAGATATTTAATTGAGCAGGGCAAAAACGGATGTATGTATCACGATGGAGACCTAGAGGAACTGTATATGTATGTATCAGAGCTACTAGGTCATAATGAATTAAGAGAAGACTTTGGGAAAAAAGCTTATAAAACGATTAATGAAGTGTGGAACGCGGAAACAGCAGCAGATAGGCTATTTACGGTTTTGGAGGATGTGCTGTGTGGAAGAGGGCTACTTGACCGATGGGAAAATGGTCCTTGTAGTAAGGCAAGAGTTATTAAAGAGAGAGAACAAATTTAAGCTTATAGGAGTAATGATTGATGATAAAGGAACCACTTGTTAGTGTGATTATACCTATATATAATATTTTAGAATACCTACCTAGATGCGTCGAGTCGGTTTGCAAACAGGGGTATCGTAATTTGGAAATCATACTTGTGGATGATGGTTCAAATGACGGAACGGAAAAACTATGTGATCAATTGGCACAGAAGGATTCGCGCATAAAGGTGATTCATAAAGAAAACGGTGGTTCTTCTTCTGCTAGAAACTGTGGTTTGAAAGAAGCGACAGGTGAGTATGTTGGCTTTGTTGATAGTGATGATTATATAGAACCAACAATGTATGAGCTTTTGGTGAAAGCAATCTTGGAGAAGGAGTGTAAAATAGCACAGGTCGGACGAGATGAAATAGATGCATCCGGCAATAAGCTCCCCAATATTTGCGAACCACCGACCCAAGAACAATGGATATCCGCTAGAGATTTTTTGGAAGAGCTACTTTTGCATAAAGGTGATGCTTCCTTTTGTACGAAGCTCTTAAAACGAGAATTGTTTGAAGAAAAAGGCTTTCCAGAAGGGGAGCTAAATGAAGATTTTAGACTTTTAGTATCGTTACTACTGGAAGTGGATGGAATAATATCTATTCCGAAGCAGAGCTATCATGTGTTTTATAGAATTGGAAGTAACACTAGGAAAAAGGAAAAGGATTCTTTTTCTAGAGTTTATTTTGACTGTGTAAAAAACGCGGATAGAGTAGAAGAAATTGTGAAAGAACGGTATTTGGATTTGGTGCCAGTGGCATTTCGATTTGGCGTATTTCAAAGAATTGAATATTTACTTCATATTCCTATTTCAATGATGGTAAAAGAAAATACGGAATATATGGAGGTTTGTGCAGGTGCTCGAAAAAGATGGGGGAAGGCGTGGAAAAATCCAATATTAACGACAAAGAATAAGGTCTATCTAACGTTATTTGCAATTGCGCCGAAACAAGTTAGAAAGATACATAAAAGAATAAAAGGTTTATAAAAGTGTAAAGGGATGAAATTAATATGAAAAAGATCTTAATTGCGGGGCAAAATAGTTATATCGGAAATAGTTTTGAACAGTATATTCAAAATAATTTTTCAAAGGAAGAGTATACAATAGAAAAAATATCATTAAGAGGCAGTGAGTGGCGAAATATCACTTGGATGGGATATGATGCCATTCTTTATGTTACAGGAATTGCCCATGCAGATACGAAAAAAGCGTCAGATGAAATAAGAAAACAGTATTATGAGATAAATACAGACTTAACAATTGAGGTAGCAGAAAAGGCAAAACAAGACGGGGTTACCCAGTTTGTTTTTCTAAGCAGTATGATTGTTTTTGGTGAGAATTCATCTATGGGAGATGGTGGGAAGATTTCAAAAGATACAAGCCCAAACCCAAGTGGCTTTTATGGTGATAGCAAGCTACAAGCAGAAAAGAAGCTAATGGAGCTAGAGTCAAAGGAGTTTTTGGTTTCTATTGTTAGACCTCCGATGGTATATGGCAAGGGGTCAAAAGGAAATTATCCAAGACTGGCAAAGCTAGCCAAAAAGACCTTTGTTTTTCCTAATATAGAAAATAAACGAAGCATGATATATATTGAAAATTTATGTGAGTTTTTAAGACTCATAGTTGAAAAAAGAGCGGTGGGATATTTTCACCCTCAAAACCAAAGGACCGTATCAACCACTGAATTAGTAAAAGTAGTTGCTAAAACAGTAGACAAAGAGATTTGGTATCCATCCCTATTTAACCCAATACTTAAAATGCTTGGAAAGAAAATAGGAGTAGTGCAAAAGGTGTTTGGAAGCTTTTATTATGATTCTGCACTTTCTGAATACGCGGAGTGGAACTATCAGTTATATAGCTTTATAGAATCAATTTTTAAGACGGAAAAATGATTTGACAAGGTGAGGAAAAGTGCAAATGAAAATATCAATTATAACAATTGCGTATAATAGTGAAAAGGAAATCGAACGGACGATACAATCAGTATTGAATCAAACCTATACCAATTTGGAATATATTATTATTGATGGAGCTTCCAAGGATAAAACGGTAGAGATAGCAGAAAGCTATCGAGAAAAACTCGAAAATCAAGGGGTTACCTTTCGGGTTTATAGTGAGCCGGACAAAGGAATCTATGATGCAATGAATAAAGGCATTCGTAAAGCAACCGGAGAAGTAATAGGACTACTAAATAGTGGTGATTGGTATGAGGTGGATACAGCGGAAGCGGTGGCGGACGCTTTTGGTGATAGTACAGTGGATTTAATATATGCAAATATTAGAATGCATAAGACAAATGGAAGTAGCTTTGTTAAAAAATCAAAGCAGGCAAAGATTGAAACCTCAAGAAATTGGAATCATCCGACCATGTTTGTAAGGGCAAATATTTATAAAGAAAATCCCTTTAGGTGTGAAGGAATTCATGATGATTATGGTTGTTTTTTACAAATGAAGAAAAAAGGGGTAACAATTAAGATTGTTGATAAGGTTTTAGCAAATTTTGAGATGGGTGGAGTAAGCAATCAAAAGGGACTAAAATCCGCAGTAAGCAGAATTAGGGATAGATATATCTGGTGTTATCGTATAAATGGGTACAGCAGATGGTACATGGTAGAATGTGTTGCTATCGAAGTTGTGAAAATGATTTTAGGATGATTTTGCATAGTCAAGGAACCGCGAGTGGTCTGTTTTTTATTGTGCTTTTTAATAGAATGTTATATTATTACTAAGGTAAAGTGTAACAGGAGGAGTGAAATAATATGATGCATAAGGAAGTGGGTTTAAAGATTCCCCTTAACAGAATTTTGGCATTGCTCATTTTAGATATTATCTCAGTAGTATTGGCGGTATACATTTCCATACTACTTCGTTTTGATATGAGTATAGCGGGCACGCCAACTAGGTATCTGGAGATGGCGACAATGCTTCTTATTCCTAATATTGCGGTGGCACTTATGTTTTTTACCATTTGGAGATTATATAAAAGTGTGTGGCAATATGCTAGCGCAAATGAGATGATAAATATCGCAGGAGCAATTTTGAGTTGTAGCGTTGCTCAAATAATTATAAGTATAATAATGGGCTATAGAATGCCTAAAAGTTATTATGCTTTTTATGCATTTGTTTTGTTTGTAGAAATCTGTATTATTCGGTTTAGCTATAGAATTTTGCGATTAGTAAATGTCAAAAGAACAAATTGGTTAGATTCTGATAAAAAAATACGAACCATGATAATTGGTGCAGGTGCAGCGGGAAATACGATTATCAAAGAGATTGAGTCTAGTGCATATGTAAACATGAAGGTGGTTTGCGTAATTGATGATGATCCTCAATGCCATGGAAGATGGCTTCGTGGCGTGCAGGTTGTGGGAGACCGCACAAAGATTTTTGAGGCAGTAGAAAAATATGGTGTGGATGAAATTGTAATAGCGATACCTACCGCACCAAAATCAGAGATAAGTAAAATTATTGAAATCTGTAAAGAGACAGGGTGCAAGCTACGAACCTTACCAGGAGTGTTCCAGCTTATTAATGGAGAGGTGTCTATTTCTAAACTACGGGAGGTTCAAATAGAAGACTTACTAGGAAGAGAACCTATTCAGGTAAATACAGAAGAAATTTTTGAGTATGTAAAAAATAAGGTGGTTATGGTTACCGGTGGTGGCGGTTCCATAGGAAGTGAACTATGTAGACAGATTGCCGAGCATAAACCGAAACAATTAATCATCATCGATATTTACGAAAATAGTGTTTATGATATACAGCAGGAATTAGTTCGAAAATATCCGAAGCTAAATTTAAAGGTGCTTATTGCATCAGTGAGAAACACCAACCGGATGGAACAAATCTTTTCTGCCTATAGACCCAATATTGTTTATCATGCCGCTGCTCATAAGCATGTTCCTCTGATGGAGGATAGTCCAGGAGAAGCAATAAAGAACAATGTTTTTGGAACATATAAAACAGCCATGGCAGCAGATAAATTTGGTGTCCAAAAATTTGTGCTTATTTCTACAGATAAAGCTGTGAATCCTACCAATATTATGGGAGCATCTAAGCGTATTTGTGAAATGGTTATTCAGATGTTAAATAACAGATCTGCGACAAATTTTGTTGCTGTAAGGTTTGGTAATGTGCTTGGAAGTAACGGAAGTGTTATTCCTTTGTTTAAAAAGCAAATTGCAGAGGGGGGGCCAGTAACAGTTACGGACCCAGAAATCATTCGATATTTTATGACCATACCAGAAGCAGTGTCACTGGTGCTACAAGCGGGTGCATATGCGGCAGGAGGAGAAATCTTTGTACTAAATATGGGAGAACCTGTAAAGATACTTGATCTTGCAAAGACCTTAATTAAGTTGTCAGGATACCGTGTGGGTGAAGATATTGAAATTAAATTTACGGGTCTTAGACCAGGGGAAAAAATGTACGAAGAGCTTCTAATGGACGAAGAAGGTCTTAAAAAGACCTTGAATAAGATGATATATGTAGGAAGCCCAATTGAGTTTGATGAAGAAGAATTTAGTAAGCAGTTAGACAAGCTTAAAGAAGTAACAGATGGTGAACCCGAAATGATTAAAACGTATGTGAAAGAAATTGTTTCAAGTTATCATTTTGAAGATAAATAAAAGATAGTGGAGGATAAGGTTAAAATGAAAGGTATTAAATTACGCGTGGCTTTACTCGCGGTGATGGTACTGTTTGCTGTGGGGGCATTCAGTGCTTGTGGAACAGAAAAAACAAAAGATGGTCATGCAATGAGTCCCAAATTAACATCGGTAGAGCTTGTTAATTTAATGGGAAATGGAACAAACTTAGGAAATACCATGGAAGCTTACGGAAGAGCAAGTGCAGGTGTTGGTGCAGAGACTTCCGTTTATGAAACCGCTTGGGGACAACCAATAACAACACAAGAAATTATTTGTGGTTTAAAAGACGCTGGATTTGATTCACTCAGAATCCCTGTGGCTTGGACCAATGCAATTAATTTTGAGAGTGGCGACTATACTATCGGGGAGGATTACCTTGACCGTGTTGAAGAAATTATTAACTATGCATTAAATGAGGACATGTATGTAATCATCAACGACCATTGGGATGGTGGCTGGTGGGGCAAGTTTGGTTCTGCTAGTGAAGAAACAAGAAAGATGGCAATGGATTTGTATGTTTCGATGTGGAAGCAAATCGCTGAAAGATATAAAGATTATTCTGATTATCTGATTTTTGAATCAGCGAATGAAGAGCTTGGAAATCGTTTAAATGCATTAGACTTAGCACCAGATTCAGGAACTCTTTCTACGGATGAATGTTATGTAATGACAAACAAAATAAATCAAGCCTTTGTAGATACGGTGCGTGCTACAGGGGGGAACAATAAGCAACGTTTTCTTCTGATTGCAGGATATGGCACAGATATTGAAGCGACATGTGATGCGCGTTTTGTTATGCCAACAGATAAGGTAAAAGATAAGCTACTTATCTCCGTACACTATTACAACCCATTTGGCTATTGTGGAAGTGCTAGCCTTTCCTCTTGGGGATCAGAAAGAAACTATACAGATCAAAATACTCTTTTGGCGATGATGGATAAATTTACCCAGCAGGGCTATGGTGTTGTGTTTGGTGAATATTCCGTGGCATTAAATGAAGATGGGACTGTAAAAGATAATACCTGTGACTTTTTGACAAACTTTTTAGACAACTGTGATTATTATGGATATTGTCCAATGTTTTGGGATTGCAGTAGCCACTATATAAGAAGAGACTTAAAATTCTTGGATCAAAAGGTTGGAGATGTTTTTGCAAGTCGTAGCTATAATGCACAGTCTTCCATGACGGCGGAAGAGGTTAGGGAAGCGGCAAAGCTTTCTATGGATACAATTCTTAGTGAAGTGGCAAGTAGAGAAGAAGCAGCAAAGCTAGGCGACGATGAATCGGTTGCTTGGATTATGTATAATAGTAGTGATTGGAATACCATTTATAGCGTCGGTGATATTTACGATCCAACAGGAAAAACAGATGGAATTGTAGCCACAGACGTTGAAGTGACAGGTGAAGGTACATATACGGTAGCTCTTGATTTTACAGGAACAGCTGCAGGCTATGCAAATAGTGTAGTATTTGCTGCCATTGGTATTGCAAATGGCGAACAGCTTTTTCCAGGATATCTAATTAACATAACAGAAGTGTTGGTTAATGGCGAAAAGATAACTTTAACAGGGAAACCGTATACAACAACTGATGATGGCAAGTGTACCAGACTTAACTTGTTTAATGAATGGGTTACATCAACACCAGATGAAGCGCGTGCGGCTGGCGGTACCAATTATGCATCTTCAGTTCTTTTAGACAAGGATACGCTAGGCAATGTTAAAACAATTTCTGTTACCTTTAGATATGCGCCAGGAAATTAAATCATTTATGGCACGAAAGGAATAAATATAGTGAAGGCAAAACTTTTCTCCAAAAGAACATTATTTACACTGTGTTTTATTATGGTAAATGTAATTGAACTATTGTATGCAAGTGCAAGAGGGGATATATGGCATGTAGCAATAAACTGCATGGGACTTGTCATGATGGTAATTGTGATGAGTGCATATTCGCTGAAAGACTTTTGCAATATTTCGAGTTATGTTTATACCGGTGTATGTGCTGCTGCATTAGTTGCGGTTTATGTTTATTGGAGACAGCATGCTGGGGTATATTTATTATGGCAGATCGAAACAGCGGTTTTAAATGTCTGGTGGATAGGCCTTGTTTTAAAACATCTATTTAAAAAGATAATTATTGAAAAAAGTATTTCCTTTAAACCCAATCTTTTAGGATGGCTTTGGATTGCTCTAAGTGTTCTTATGATTTGCTCGGTAAGTGGCAGAGTTTGGCCATTATGGTATTTGCTTATGTTTGGTTGTTTTTATCTAACAAAGTATACGGACGAGGATAAGAAGGCACTTTGGGATGGCATGATTTATGGAACAATTATTTCGTTTTTTGGAATCCAGATATATGCATATGGTTTTAGGCCATACGATGAGGTAAGGTATAAGGGTGCTTTTTCAAATTGTAATATGATGGCGCTATACTATTTGATTGTATACGCGATGATACTCTTTAAGCTACATCTACTGGAGCGAGAGAAGGCTAAAAAGGGATGGAAGTTATTCTATCTGATTGGCGCAGGCGGACTCTTGTCCTTTCAGTTTTTAACGATGGGGCGTACTGCATGGATAACATCCATTGCAATAACCTTTTTATATGGAATTTTAGTAATTAGAAAGATTTGGAAAAAGAAATGGACTCAGGTAGTTGCAAGAGGAGTTGCACTGGTACTGACTATGATGATGACCTTTCCAATAGTCTTTGCTACCGTAAGGTGGCTACCAACCATCCTCCATCGTCCAATATGGTATGTAAATGAAGGATATAGCGAAGATAAGGTACATTCCTTTGATCCTGCCAATTCGTGGAAATATGTAGAGATGGATGAATTTTTATATGAAGTATTTGGACGTATCTATGGAACGCTGAGACAGGTTGGAAGTAATAACCCTCTTGTAATCCAGACAAGAGCCATGGAAAGGGTTGACCTAGTGGAGCTTCCGTGGACAGAAGATCAAGGCTTGGTATACCGATTTACAATCTATAAAGCTTACTGGGATGATTTGACTTTTGTAGGCAACCCACAAGGCTCAGGAATGTATCTGCTGGGCGAAGGGGGCTTTCATTCTTGGCATGCGCAGAATTTATGGTTACAAATTGCATATTCCTTTGGAATACCAGCAGGAGTAGTCTTTGTTGTACTTTCGATGGTAATGTTAGGCTCTAATTATAAAGTTCTTAACAAGAACCAAGAAAACGAATATTCGATTATCCCATTTTTTATAGGTTGCATTTTTTTATTATTTGGAACAATGGAAGTGGTGTGGAACCCGGGGCAATTAATTATGTTTTTACTTTTCTTTGTCCAACACCCGAAGTTAACAATGAGGAATGTAGATGAATAGAAGAGAAGACAAGATATTATGGATAATGACATGGGTACTGACAGGAATAACACTCTTGATGATGTATTTGACTCATAGAGCGGTCCCTTTTATGATGGATGATTTATGGTACTTAACAAAACTTTCTTCAGAAATGCCCATTTCCTCATTAAGTGATATTTGGGAAAGCCAAGTGTGGCATTATTTTAATTGGGGAGGAAGAAGCATTACCCATTCGATACTTCAGGTGATTTTGCTGGCAGGAGAGCGGGTTGCGGATGTATTAAATATAGTAGCCACCTTACTATTAGCATGGCTTATGTGTGTTATGGCAGGAGAAAAAAAGCTATTTTCTTTTTTTGCCGCACTGGGCATGCTATTAGGCTTAAATGCAAATTGGAAGATGAGTATGTTTTGGCAAGCAGGAGCGGCTAATTATTTATATATTACTGTTTTTGTGTTGCTATTTTTATACTGTTATCTTCGAGAAGATGACAACAATAAAGGGTTGCCTGGTATTACCTTTTGGATTGTTCCTTTGGGAGTTATTGCTGGATGGAGCAATGAAAATATGGGACCCGCAATATGGGTTATCAGCTTGCTAATTATTTTGCTGGCAAAAAAGGACCAAAAGAAAATAAAGCCTTGGATGATCTTAGGTAATTTAGCATCTCTTGTGGGAAGCGTATTGATGATTCTCGCCCCTGGTAATTTTGTCAGGGGGGCACGAGTTGCATCTAATGAATTTGGAACCTTATGGAAGCTTTTCTTACATTGCTATGCAGAGAGTAAGGCGGCTTTAGAATATCTATTTCCAACATTACTTGTTTTAGCTTGTTTACTTGTTATAAGCAAAGGGATTTTGAAAGTGAACATCACAAGAAAGAATATATTGCTACTTTTATGCGCGCTTTTATCGTGGGGGGCAATGGTATTATCGCCTCATTATCCGGATAGAGCAACCTTTGGGACAATGGTGCTGCTGATATGCGTTATTCTATCCCTCATAAAGGATATTGTCCGTGAAAGAAAAGACGTAGCAATGATGATGTGGGGAATATCAGCCCTTATATGGTTAAGAGGAATGTTTTTCCTAGGTGAATTTTTGAGTATTTCATGGGGATGGATTAAGTAACAAATTGGTCGAGGTGGACAAGTTGGAAAAAATGAAAAAGTTGTATAGTATGAATAGACAAATGATTAAAAATACGATGCTAGTAATTGAGGCCTTGCTCGGTGTTTATGGGATAAATTATCTATACTCACTAGTGAGTGGAACAGCACTTTCAAATAGTGTTTTTTCCGTGATGGTATTCGCTATGATTTTAGCATCACTCTTCTATGCAGAAAAAAGCTTGGAAAAAATAACGGATAAGAAAGATAAAAAAAGGAGAATTTGCTATAGTATCGGACTGGCATTTTTGTTTTCGCTAATGATGGTATTTGGTTATCAGCTAAGAGCCTATGGCATGACAGAGTGCGGAGTTAGAGGAAAAGGGCTGATTCTAATTAGGTCTTTGTGTATAGCTTTCGCCGTGTTTCCGTTTTCTAATTTCTTTTTTGTGATTTTGGAAAAAGTAAAGAACAAAAGTTTTGAAGACGTGGAGCAAAAGAAATTCTGGAAGGGTAAACATATATTTTTTGTTAGCTGGATACTGATTTTTGTTAGCTGGATACCTGTGTTTTTGGCGTATTATCCAGCAGTTATGGGCTTTGATTTTCATCGCCAGTCTCAAGAAGCGATGAAGGGATTTATTTGGTTTAATAGCCATCATCCCTTAATTCATACTTGGCTTATTTGGTTGTTTTTACATGTAGGAGAGGCAGTAGGTTCCTATGAGGTAGGAATGGCATGCTACAGTATTTTTCAGATGCTAGTTTTAGCTTCGGCCTTGGCATATTCTTGTGCCATGATTTATCGGATTGCAAAGAAAAAATGGCCGTTAGTAGTTTCTATCATATTCTACGGTTTTTTTCCCTATAATTCGATTTTAGCAGTGGGAGTGACCAAGGATGTTTTATTTAGTGCATTGCTTTTAGTGTTTGTTTTATTGCTGATGGAAAGAACCTTTTTTTGTCAGGGAAGAAAAAAGCTGATTATTGATATCTTGTTAGTGCTGGAAGGTATCCTAATGATTCTTTTCAGAAATAATGCCTTATATGCGGTTCTTTTATTTGGAATTATTTTTGTGATTTGCGCTGAGAAAAAGGAAAAAGTTAGAGTATTAGTCATGTGCCTTTTATTGGTGATTGGAGGAAAGCTGGCATTTGAAGGAATGCAGCTTGTCATTGGAACCGAAGGCAGAGGAAGCGACAGCGAAAAGTATAGTGTCTTAATTCAGCAGTTTGCTCGCGTAGGCTACTATCATGGAGAGGATATGCCGAAGGAGGACAAGGAGCTTCTTAATAAATATGTTTCTGAGGAATATTGGAAAAAGTATTATCCACCGTTAGCGGATTCAGTAAAAATATTTGTTGCAATTGACAACTATTCCGAAAACTGGAAGGGTCAGATGCCAGAGGTATTAGGCTCATGGATAAAATTGGGATTGAAATATCCAAATGAATATATTGATGCGTTTTTATGCCTCACAAGTGGCTATTGGTTTTTAGATGATGTCTCTTATGCAGAGGTTTTTGGCTATGGGATAGATGGAAGAATGGGTGCTTTACCAACCTTTAATTCTACAGAGTCAGATGTTCTTGATGGAATAGAGCATATTTCAAAAATGCCTAAGCTAGAGGCAGCTTTAGAAGAAATTACAAGTGCGAATTCATATTATAATTGGCCGGTTCTTTCTAATTTCTTTAAAACGTCTTTTTATTGTTGGGTACTGCTCTTAATATTTATTGGCTTACTTTATATAAAAGAAAAGAAAAAGTGTCTTATGACAATATTACCGTTGACGTACTTGCTTACCATGTTTTTAGGACCTGTGGTTCAAGTAAGATATGTATTCGCAATTATTATATTAGTTCCTATGTTTTTGGTGATGTTAGTTTATCAAAAGGAATAAGAACATAGTACAAATGATAAAGAGCTTTATGGGGGAAATATAGCTTGATGAAAATGATGGAAATATTTGAGAAGGTGTCTGTTAAATTTGTTTTATTATTTATAATGTTTATTGGATTAATATTTGCATATTGGGCAGGAGTTTATACTCACAACTATCCAATGGATTATTGCGTTGAGAAAATGGATGGAAATCCAGATTCGATTATTCGAAATATCCTTGCGTTGTGTGTTGCGCTACTAAGAATGTTTTGCCTACAAAAGTTTTTTTTAAAGGACAGCTTTGAAGAAAATGAAAAGCTTTTAAGAAGTCTTTTCTTGGTAGAATGCATAGTTATAGGCTGCTTACTTTTGCTATGGATTGCCTACAGTCATACGGATCTTCAGGCAGATCAGATTCAGGTTTATTGGGCAGCAAATAGCTTTTTAAATGGTGACTATTCGGATATGTTACCTGGGCACTATACCAATATCTATCCACATCAATATGGACTAACTTTTTTGTATGAAATTATTTTTTCGCTTACCTTTTCTAGAAGCTATAAGATAATACAAATAATTAATGTGGTATGCATAGTTTTGATTATTTATTATGGTGACAAGCTGGTAAAAGAAATTTTTGCGAATCAAACGATAGAGTTTTACTATCTGCTTTTGTTACCGGCGTTTCTGCCATTATATCTTTATTCCACCTTTGTGTATGGTGATATTTTTGCAACGGCAGCCAGTGTGATCTGTAGCTTTTTGGTTATACGCTGGTGCAAGGAAGAAAAAAAGAAGTCTGCTTTAGGAATAATCATATGGATGACTTTAGCAGTAACAGCAAGAAGAAATACCTGGGTTATTGTTATTGCTATTATAATGGTACTCGTCATACATGCGATAAAAGAAAAAAGGTGGAAATCTGCCCTGGTGGCATTTTTATTAGTGACAATACCGTTTTTATGCATGAGCTTGATTGAGGTCTCTTATGAAAAACGTTCTGGTATGGAAATAGGTGAGGGTATTCCTTCCATTATGTGGATTGCAATGGGAATGCAGGATACTTGGAATGGACCAGGATTTTATAATGGTTACAGTAATATTGTGTACACTTGGGATGCTAATATGGATTCTCGGGTATGTAGTGAGATAGGAAAAGAGTACATAAAGGAAAGAGCCAAAGAATTTTCTGAGGATTTGGGATATGCAAAAAGATTTTTTTGCAATAAGCTACTCTATCAATGGAATGATCATACCTTTAGTAGCTTTATCTTAACAAAATATTTTGATGAAGAACCAACCGGCTTTGTATATAATGTTTACTATGGGAAGCTACATCTTGCTATAATTGAATTTATGCAAAGATATATTTTTGTGTTATATTTAGGGATGGCGGCAGGTGCTTTTTATCTGCTATGCCGAAAAACAGACCTATACGTATGCCTGCCTCTAATTGGAATTATTGGCGGCGTGCTGTTTAGTATATTATGGGAGGCCAAAGGCAGATATGTTTTATCCTATGTGGTACTCATAATTCCGTATGCGGCAGCGGGAATATATGGGGTACAATGGGCAGCGCAAAAAGTGAAAACTAAGTGGAGAAAAGCCATTGAAGGGAAAAAGAAAAATCTGGAATAAAAATTATATATATTGGTTCATAGGTCTAGTGCTTTTGGCTGGCGTTGCTTATTGGATTTTTTCGCCAACAAGTAAGGGGGGAAAAGAGTATTCCATAGTAGTCCTAGGTGATAGTGTGATAGGAAATGTATGGTCTTATCCAAGTGTGACAGAGGTGATGGAGGAACGTTTGGAAACGTCTGTTTTTAATGGTGGATTGGGTGGAACAACTATGAACAATAGTAATCCATCAAGGCGACCTTCAAAAGTTGGGGCGAATATATCTATGTATGAATTAGCGCAGGCAATATGTAACGGAGATTGGGGTGGTCAAAAAGCAGCCATCGCATATGCGGACAATTATCGTGAAACCAATACACAGGTGCTCAATTATTTTAAAGAACGGTTAGAAAATTTGTCTCAAATTTACTTTGACTCGGTGGAGATACTTATTATTGAGCACGGGACAAATGATTATAATAAAGGAACGCTGCTAGAGAATGCGAATGACCCCTATGATAGTCAGACCTTTGGCGGAGCGCTGAGAAGTAGCTTAAGACTTTTGCAAGAGTCTTACCCCCAGATGAGAATTATACTTGTAACGCCAGCTTATTGCGAATTAGGTGAAAATGGAATTAATAAGTGCTATAATAAGGATTACGGCGGTGGAGTTATGGATGACTATGTGAATCTAGAAAAGCAGATTGCACAGGAATTTAATATAGAGCTTATTGATGTATATCATGAATCAGGAATTTGGGAGGATACAGCAGAGCTTTATTTAGAAGATAGACTACATCCTAGTGTAGAAGGAAGGATTTTGTTAGGAAACTTTATTTCTGACTATATCCTTGAAAATAGCTATTAGAAGAAATGCAAGAAAAGGAGAACATATGCCACTATTATCAATCATATTGCCTTCTTACAATGAAGAGCAAAATATAGCAAATACGGCGTCTGTTTTGTCGGATTTTCTGGAAAAAGAAAAGATAGAATATGAGCTTATATTTATAAGTGATGGCTCTAAAGACAATACTTATAGTGAAATACTAGCAGCAGCAGAGAAAAACGCTTGCGTTAAGGGTGCGCAGTTTAGTAGAAATTTTGGAAAAGAAGCAAGTATTTTTGCAGGCTTGCAATTGGCATGCGGGGATGCATGTATTGTAATGGATTGCGATCTTCAACATCCGCCAGGGGTGATTCCAAGGATGTGGGAACTATGGAAGGAAGGATACGAAGTAGTAGAGGGCATCAAGTCCAGCAGAGGAAAAGAAAGTCTAGGCTATAAGCTTTCAGCAGGACTTTTCTATAAGATTATGAGTAAATTAATGAAAATGGATATGAATGCCTCTTCGGATTATAAGCTTTTAGATAGAAAGGTGGTCGATGTTCTTCTAGGGCTTACTGAAAAGAACACGTTTTTTAGAGCCCTTACTTTTTGGGCGGGTTTTAAAACCACAGCAGTAGAATATGAAGTGCAGGAACGAAAATATGGGCAAAGCAAGTGGTCTGTGTTTAGCTTGATGAAATATGCAATTTCCAATGCAACATCTTTTAGCACTTTGCCACTACAGCTAATAACAGTTATGGGAATGATTTCTATACTTTTTAGCGGAATATTAGCAATACAGACGTTTATTAAATACTTAATGGGAACTGCGGTAGAAGGATTTACTACAGTTATTTTGTTGATTTTGATTATTGGCGGATTTATAATGCTAAGCTTAGGAATTATTGGGCATTATATTGCAAGAATATATGAGGAAGTAAAGGGTAGACCTAAGTATATTATTAGTGCTGTGACTGAAAATGTTCAAGGAAACATTAAAGGAAAGGCCTAAAGAATATCTGAAAGGAGCACCATGACAGAGATTAAGATACAGACACAGAAGAAAAGAATGGCTAATATCGAGCTACTACGTATACTTGCGATGATGATGGTGGTGATGCTACACTTTTTATCGAAAGGTAATGTGTTACCTAAACTCACATCAAGTATGGATGCAAATGGTGTTTTGGCGTGGGTCTTAGAAAGCTTATCCATAGTTGCTGTAAATGTTTATATGATAATCAGTGGCTATTTTTTGGTACAATCAAAGTTTCACTTTCACAGATTAATTGAATTGATATTGCAGGTTTTATTTTATAGCTTGTTAGTTCCAATATGCCTTATAAGCTTGGGAATTTTATCGCTTCAAGATATTACGACATATCAAATATTACATTATATCTTTCCAACCCAGATGCTACACTACTGGTTTGTGACAGCATATGTGCTGATGTACTTATTTTCTCCAGTTTTAGGAACGGCAGTTAAAAGCATGAGTCAAAAGCAGCTTCAAGTAACGCTGGCCTTATTGCTTGTTGTTCTATCCGTGAGTAAGTCGATATTGCCAGTAAAGCTAGAAATGGATAATTTGGGCTACGATGCTATCTGGTTTATGTGCGTATATTTAATCGCAGCATATATTCGTTTGTATGGCATTGCTTTTTTTAAGAATGGTGGTATTAGTGCAATCACATATTTTATGGGATGCATAGGAATGTTTGGTATTGCATTTTTGATTAGGGTAGTATATTTAAAAACGGGAGCACTAGAATACTTTATAGGTGCCTCTTATGGCTATAATCACGTGTTAAACTTACTTGCAGCAGTTGCGCTATTTTATGCATTTTATTATATGAAAATACCAGAGGGAAGAGTCGCTAATCTTATCTGTAAGATATCAAAGCATACCTTTGGAGTCTATCTATTACATGAACAGATAGAAGTTAGATATCTTTGGCCGAAATGGGTAGGTGCAGGGCAGATACAAAACTCGGTTCTTTTTGTGCTTCATGCAATTGGATGTGTGGTTCTCGTATTTGCAGTGGGAACATTGATTGATATGGTTAGAGGACTTTTATTTAAAGGGGTAGGGCATGTATTTGCAAAAGGAAAAATTGCAAAACTAATTCATAAAATAGACGATGTATTCAGGTAAATGAAGTAATCCAAATTGAGGAAGTAAATTATGAAAGTATGGAAAAATAAAGGGCTCTATGAAAAGCTTGCAACAATACTGTTTCCGATATTGCTTTTTTTATATCCCTTAAGACATATATGTTATGGTGCTGAGTGGTGGGATACCGGATATAACTATGGGAATTTTGTTTTTATAGATAAAATGGATTCCATGTGGATTTTTAGCACGTATCTGGCAAATGTCATTGGGAACTTGATGACGAAAATGCCCTTTGGGAAATATATGCTAGGCATGAACTTTTATACGGGTATGGTGGTAAGTGTACTAGCGTTAAGTGGCTATTTCTTTTTTACAAAAAAGGTTAAAATGCCTGCAATAATTGCATTTGCTGGCGAGATTATTGGGATAGGACTTTGCTGGTGTCCAACAGCACTTTTATACAATTATCTCACCTATCTGCTGATGCTTTTGGGGGTAATTTTTCTGTATTTAGCACTTACAGAAGAGAAAAAGAAATTATTTATAGTGGCAGGAATCTGTTTAGGGATAAACATATTTGTGCGTTTCCCTAATATGGCAGAAATGGCTTTAATTGTGGCGGTATGGGCCTACGCTATGATTCAAAAGAAGCCCTTTAAGCAGGTGGCTATTCAGACAGGACTTTGCCTTGTAGGGTATTTAGCTGGAGCACTAGGAGTTTTGGGATATATCTGTGTACGATACGGATTCACCACCTATATAGATGCAATACAAAGATTATTTGGAATGACTAGTGATGCTACAGACTATACCATCAGGTCGATGGTTGAGTATCAATTAAGAAATTATTGGCAAAATATGATTTGGCTTGGATACATCCTTCCTTTTGTCCTTTTAGGGGTGATAGGATTTATGATTTTGCCAAAGAAGATGATAAAAATAAAGCAAGTTGGATTTGTAGCAGGAATGCTTTGCGTGTTCTATTGGCTGATGAATCAAAATATGTTTAACATGAAATATAGTACCAAGTTATCGGTATTTCAATGGGCAATATTTTTGCTCACCTTTTCTATTCTTATTGGAATTTATACTATTTTTAATAAAAGTACATCAAATGAAGACAAGCTCTTGTGTGGTCTGGCGATTATTATTGCGGTAATAACACCACTTGGAAGTAATAATCATTTATATTCCAGTATGAATAATCTCTTTTTTTGCGCGCCAGTTATTTTGTGGATGCTATGGAAAACATTTAAAAAATTAGTGGCAGTAAAAGAAATTCAAATAGGAGAAAAGAAACTTCATTTATATTCGTATCCAATTAAGGCAACATTAGCAATGATTATAGGTATGCTACTGGTTCAGAGTATTGGTTTTGGCTTTGGTTATGTATTTTCAGAAAGTGATGGAGGCGAAAATCTTCACACAAAGATAGAAAATAGTGATATACTTAAAGGCATGTATACAGATGATTTTAGAGCGGAGCAGCTGGAGTCCTTGACGGTGTTTACCAAAGAAAATCAGCTAACAGGGAAAGAAGTTATTTTATATGGTGAAATACCATCCCTATCATACTATTTGGAAATGCCCTTTGCGATTAGCGCATGGCCTGATTTACGATCCTACACTTATGAGGTAATGGAGTCGGATTTGGAAAATGTTAAGAAGCAAGTTCAAGCGGGAGGCCAGCTACCAGCAATTCTATTCGAGGCAAGCTATGGTAACTTTTTTGTAGGTGGCAGAGAAGTGCTGGAAGAGAAGCAACTAGAAGAGAGTAAAATAATCAAGATAGAAGAAGACAAAAAATTCAAATTACTTATGGAGTTTGCATTGGAATATAACTATGAATTAAAGTTTTCCAATGAAAAATTTACGCTTTTTATGGTAAATGATAAGTAGGAAGTGAGGCAACATGATTAACTTTAATGTACCACCATGTACGGGAAAAGAATTGGATTATATCAAGCAGGCTGTAAAAAATCATAAAATTTGCGGCGATGGGGAGTTTACACATAAATGTAATGCTTGGTTGGAAGACAGAACCGAGTCAAAGAAATGTTTGCTGACAACCTCTTGCACTCATGCATTAGAAATGGCGGCGCTACTAGCGGATATAAAGGAAGGCGACGAAGTAATTATGCCTGCATTTACCTTTGTTTCTACAGCAGATGCTTTTGTTTTACGTGGAGCCAAGGTGGTGTTTGTTGATATTAGACCAGATACAATGAATATTGACGAAAACTTAATTGAGGCAGCAATTACGGAAAAAACAAGAGCAATTGTTCCAGTTCATTACGCAGGGGTATCTTGTGAGATGGATAAAATTATGGACATTGCTTCAAGACATAATCTTTATGTAATTGAAGATGCAGCACAAGGCATCTTATCCACCTATAAAGGAAAAGCTTTAGGGGCGATTGGCGATTTTGGATGCTTAAGCTTTCATGAGACTAAAAACTATAGCATGGGTGAAGGCGGAGCTTTAATGATTCAGCATGAAAAAGATATTGAAGATGCTGAGATTATTAGAGAAAAGGGAACCAATAGAAGTAAGTTTTATAGAGGTCAAATTGATAAATACACTTGGGTAAACTATGGTTCGTCTTATTTGCCAAGTGATATGAATGCTGCTTATTTATATGCGCAGTTAGAAATGGCAGATGAAATAAATGATATGAGACTGGAATGCTGGAATCGTTACTATGAGAACTTAAAGCCTCTTGCAGCAAGTGGAAAGATAGAGTTACCTGTAGTTCCTGAAGGATGTGTGCATAATGCGCATATGTTTTATATTAAAGCCAAGGATGTTGAAGAAAGAACCGCTTTAATTTCATTCTTAAAAGAAAATGAGATTATGTCGGTCTTCCATTATATTCCATTACACACAGCACCAGCAGGCTTAAAATTTGGAAGATTTCATGGAGAAGATAAATATACCACCAAGGAAAGTGAAAGACTAAGCAGACTTCCGATGTATTATGGCTTAACAGTAGAGTTGGTAGACCAGATATGCGATAAAGTTAAGGAGTTCTATTTGTAATTGAAAACACTAAAACGGCATTTGATGAAAACAACATATTCGCTTGTTTTGCTTTTGATGAGCGGGCAAATATTGCTCGGATTCATTTGGCTGTGTACAAATCTGTCTGGATATCCTTTGTTTGCAGAAAGTATAGAATTTTTTGACATCAGCAACACATGGATATTGGATGAGTATGTAGGAATTGGGTATCCATTTATTTTGTGGATTATGGGCGGAATAGAAAGCTTTATGGGTATTCCATATCAGATACCTATTTATATCCTACAGATAGTTCTTGCTTTTTTTATTGGTAGATATTTTCTTATCAAAAGCAAGGTTGTAGACGGTGAGCATAAAGAAATAGCGGCGTGCTTTGGGTCCTTGTATATCCTAACAGTGCCGATGATACTACAGTGTCATATGGCTGTTTTAGCATATTCTATTTCTTTTTCATTACTCCTACTTTTACTTGGTGAGTGTATCTATGTAATAAATAGTACAGATATCTCACTCAGAAAGAGTTGGGTTAAGATATGTGTGACTTGGTTTATCATGACGATGTTTATTCCAGAGTATGCTTGGTTTGGAGGATTACTAACGGCGATAACACTTTGTATGGTGGTAAGAAAAAGAAAAAATAGCTTATTGTATCTTGCACTTGCATTTATAATTACGATTTTGAGCGTTGTGGGGATTAGCGCCCTTGCTCAAGAGAAGGGGAGTAGAGACAGAATCCCTAAGTCTATTGAGGCGACTTTACTAAGACGTATTGCATGGCCGAATTTTGCAAAGAATAGCTATTTTTGGGGCGAGAATATTAAAAGTGTGATAGATGATAATAAGCTTGCAGAGATTTCTACAGAACCGGAAAATGTACTATATGTACTAGGAGCTTCGTTAGAAGAAAAATACGGAAAGAAGGAAGCGAGTATCCTTTATTGGCATATGATAGAGACATCTTTTGAGATGCGAACAAAGGAAATTGCAAAATCGATAGGAAGTGATTTTGCTTCGTACATTTGCCCACAAGTGGCGGTGCAATGTCAATTATCAGGTAGTGGTGTTTCTTATACGGGGTGGAATTATGCCCAGATGCATGAGAAAGCACCTGTTCTTACAAAATATTATATGCAGTACGCATTAAAGAGCTGGAATGTTGAAATGGTATTGGCTCTATTACTGATTTTAGGCAGTGGGATAAGAAAAAGGCGCGTATACATAGAAAGCTTGCTGTTACCGATATTGACTGGCGCGAGCATGATACTTTGGTATACGATGGAGGGCGCTGGTATACAGGACTATAAAAAGGTGATGCTTGTAAGTGCGATTTGGGCAATCGTTATTATAAAGGGTATAAGCGCAGGGAGAACAGTATATGAAGAAAACTAGAAATTATAGTTGGATTCCCTATGTACTTTTGTTGGGAGTGTTAGGGATACTTGTGTTTCTAAATGTATTTTGCTTGGAGCATTGGTTAGATTCAGACATGGCAGCAGAAATGATTTTTTCTAAGCAGCTTGCAGAGGAAGGTAAGTTTCTTACCTCATCAGAATGGTACTACTCTTCAGAGTTTCGAGTATTATATACACAAATTTTGATGGTACCACTTTTTAAGCTGTGCTCAAGCTGGCATCTTATTAGAAGTATAACAAATATTGTTTTTTACCTACTTATGTTAGGCAGTTATTTTTATATGATAAAGCCGCTGAAAATAAAGAAAACCTGGGTGGCATTAACCTCAATCATTTTGGTACTACCATTTTCTGAAACATTGATGACGCATATGCAAATGGGAAATACGTATATGTCTCATGTAATAATAATATTCTTTAGTTTTGGTATGTTTCTGCGCTTGAGCATGAAAGAAGATAAAAGCAAATTATATAGACTGTGTTTAACAGCGGTATATGTTTTACTGAGCATTGTATGTGGAATGTCAGGGGTAAGATATATGCTTGCTTTGTATTGCCCACTAGTAATAACGGCATTTGTTCTCCTCGTAAGGAGTCGGGAATTTTTAGTATTACGAAAGGAAATTTCTTGGGCAAATGCTAAAATGTTTTTTAAACAAAAAGGAATGACCTATTTTACTTATAGTATTTTAGGCGCTGTGATGGTGGTAATAGGTTATGGAATAAACATTGTGTGGATTGCCAAAAATTACTCTTTCCAGACATATGATACCATTGAATTCATCGGAATTTATAAGGGTATTTTTTTAGAACGGGTTCAGAATACCTTCGGAAGCTTAATGATGCTTTTAGGGTATATTTCCAATAAAAGTGTTTTATCCTTAAGAGGTTTGATTACAATGATTTCCTTTGTGCTTATTGCACTTGGTGTTTTCGTTGTTAAGAGAAGTGGGGCATTGCTAAAAGATGAGGAACTTAAAAATGACGGAATGCTAAATCGCAGGTTTGTGCAAGATTTTTTTGTGGTCTCTTTTCTTCTTAATACCTTTGTGTTTCTATTTACCACCAGTACTATTGTGGATAGATATTATATAACCACGCTTATTTTTATCTTACCGTTACTAGCCAGCTTTTTTGATATGGAAAAGCTTGCTTTTGATAAAATTGTGATTGGAGTTATCTTTGTAGGATGTATGCTTTTAGCCACATCCAAGGTAGTATATTCTTTGATGACAGTGGATAAAAATCAAGATAAAGTGGGAGTGCTAACATTTTTAGAGGAAAACGACTACGATTTTGGCTATGCTACTTATTGGAATGCCAACATTATGACAGAGCTCTCAAATGGCGAAGTTGAGCTTGCCAATATTATTAATCCAGAGAGTATGGAGTATTTTAAATGGTCTAGTCCGAAAAAATATTATGAAGCGAATTATGAGGGAAAAGCAAGCTTTATCCTTTTAACAGCAGCGGAAATGGACTTGTACCAAGATAGTGAGAAGATTAAGGATGCTGAGCTCTTATATCAGGATTCTTATTATACGGTATTAGAATATGAAAATTAGAAACAAGCTATATGCTTGTCTAGGCAAAATAAAAAGCTATAAATGGGAGCTTGCAGCTTTGGCATTGGTGATGGTAATGCTAAGCTTTTTTGTTTCCCAAAAAGAAGGCTATCATATGGATGAATTGCTTTCTTTTGAACTTTCTAATGCAGAGTATAACCCTTGGATTGTACCAACTCAGCCTCAGGGGCGTTTGGCAAAGTTTGTGCAGGAAGAGATTGATGGCGAGACGATAGCAGAAACTTATAAAAATATTTTTGCAGTTGTGAAAGATGTAGTAGAAAATAAAGGTGGTAGTTTAATTGCTAACTATAGGGCTGATATCTATGATGAGCCGATTTGGATAAATAGGAAGCAGTTTACAGAATATATTACGGTAGATAAAACGGACGACTTTAACTATCTTTCGGTATATTTCAACGTCAAGGATGACAATCACCCACCAATACATTTTATGCTTTTACATACGGTGTCATCTTTGTTTAAAGAAAAAATTAACCCTTGGATGGGGTGTATTATTAATATGCTTGCCATTTTAGGCTGCAGCATCTTACTAATGAAGATATGTAATCTTTTAGGGTTTGAAAAGCGATATGGCATAATGGCAGTGCTACTGTATGGCATGTCTTCGGGTGGAGTAGCGACTACTTTGCTAATCCGTATGTATGGTGTTATGACCTTGTTTTGTGTGTGGGCACTATACCTGCATTTAAAGAAATGGAAAAGTGATAACTGGAAAAAAGAAAACAAGCTACTTGCGATAGTTACAGTGCTTGGATTTTTGACACAGTATTTTTTCTTGTTCTATATTCTTGCTTTAGCCGCAATAACGGTAATTTGCCTTTGCGCTACGAAGAAAAGAAAAGAAATCTTTTATTATATTCGCACCATGCTTATAGCGGCAATCATCGGTGTGTGCGCATTTCCTTTTGCTATTTCGGATGTGTTGTTTAGCGGAAGAGGGGTAGAGGCAATCGACAATTTGAAAGAAGGCTTTCATGGATATGGAGAGCGTTTAGCTAGCTTTGGTAAGGTTCTAGTACAAAGCATGCCTGGTGGAATTGTGGGAGCTGTTTTGGCAATTGGCTTGCTAGTTTTTTGGATATATCGAATCATATCGAAAAAGGAGCAAAAGAACACAACGGATATTGTTGTATGGATGATGCTAGGTGTTCCCTTTGTAATTTACTTTTTATTGGCAGCTAAAATGTCACCTTATATTGTAGATAGGTATATTATGCCGATATTCCCTGTGATGACGCTACTGATTGTTTGTATTTATGAGAGATGTAGCTTAAGCATAAGAGGAGGGCTACTAATAGCTCTGTGCTTGGGGATTTTTACGGGACTTGCTTATAATGGTGAATACTTATTTAAGGGATATGCGGCTCAGGAACAGGTATCTAGAGAGTATGAGAGTTTGCCATGTGTTTGTGTTTATGAAGGATATGGTTTCTATAAAAACCTGATGGAATTTACAAACTATGAGGAAACCCTTTTGGTAACCTTTGATGAGCTAAAACAGCGAAATGAAGATGCGGTAATAGATGAAAATAATCAGGTGATAGTGCTAGTAAAAGGCGAAATAGATAAAAACCTATTAGCCCAGTTGCTTACAGAAAAATATAGTTATCAGGTGACAAAAGAGTTAATAGCAGACGGCGTTCATGGGGATAGTGTATGGCTTTGTGAAAGGTGATAAAATATTTGGCATTTTAAGCGTATGATGTTATAATGTAGTTTGTTGAAAATAATGTAAAAAAGATTTATATGTGTATAGAAAGGCATGGACAATATTATGTTAAATGATAAAGCAATTTTAATTACTGGAGGAACTGGTTCTTTTGGTAAGGCGTTTACAAAATATGTTTTGGCGCATTACAATCCTAAAAAAATTATTATTTATTCTCGTGATGAGTTTAAACAGTTTCATATGCAAAATGAATTTAAAGAATATGCAGACAAGCTTCGTTTCTTTATTGGGGATGTTCGTGATAAAGAAAGATTAACAAGAGCGTTTGACGGTGTGGATTATGTTATACATGCAGCGGCATTAAAACAGGTGCCAGCCTGTGAGTATAATCCAGCAGAAGCAATTAAAACAAACATTAATGGAGCGCAGAATGTTATTGATGCAGCCTTAGATACAGGAGTTAAGAAGGTAGTGGCACTGTCTACAGACAAGGCAGTTAACCCAGTTAACTTATATGGTGGAACAAAGCTAGTTTCTGATAAACTCTTTATTGCAGCCAATGCTTATGCAGGTAGTAAAGATGTTAATTTTTCAATTGTTCGTTATGGAAATGTAGCAGGAAGTCGTGGTTCTGTAATTCCATTTTTCCAGAACTTATTAAATCAAAACAAAACAGAGCTACCAATTACAGATTATAGAATGACTCGTTTTTGGATAAGCCTAGAAGAAGGCGTTGAGCTTGTAATTAAGGCTCTTGAAGAAGCAAAAGGCGGGGAAACCTTTATTTCTAAAATACCTTCTTTCAAAGTGACAGATTTAGCAAAAGCAATGTGCCCAGAATGCACAATGCCTGAAGTCGGTATTCGTGAAGGCGAAAAATTACATGAAGTGATGGTAACAGTGGAAGATTCACTTACTACTTACGAGTATGATAAGCATTTTATTGTATATCCACAAATGGTATGGAGCGAACATAGAAAGACTCAGCCAACAGGCAAGAAAGTTTCAGAAGGATTTTCTTATAGCTCAGATAATAATACGCAGTGGCTATCAGTAGAAGAGATAAGAGAACTTTTAAAGAATGTAAATTTGGAAAAATAGTAGATAAAGCGAGGGGTAACCGAAAAACGGGTGCCCTTGTTTTATATAATGGGAATTGTAAGGAGAATATATGCAACGTTTATTTCTACAACAAAGCTATATTGACTGCTATGAAGCGTATGAAAAAAGTTTACAAAAAGAATCTTTTATTAAGTGGGATTATGTAGTGTTAACAGCTTCTAATGAGGAACAAGCTGAAACATATCGTGAACAAATAAAGTATCGCATTTTAAATAAATGTCTACCTGAAGATACAAAGTATGTGGTGCTTTCTGATCCAGACGGCAAACGCGTGGGCTCAGGTGGAGCAACTTTGAATGTGCTAAAATATATAGCGACTGAGGAAAATTTGGAGGCTTGCGTTAACCCATTTTGTGGTCAAAGAATACTTGTAATACATTCAGGTGGTGACAGTAAACGTGTTCCCCAGTATAGTGCTTGTGGAAAACTGTTTTCTCCAGTACCTAGAGAATTGCCAGATGGCAGAGCCTCGACGCTTTTTGACGAGTTTATTATTGGAATGTCAGGTGTGGCAGGTAGGCTAAAAGAGGGCATGCTAGTGTTGTCGGGAGATGTACTACTATTATTTAATCCTTTACAAATAGATTTTACGTTTCAAGGTGCGGCAGCGTTGTCAATCAAGGAGAAGGTAAGCATTGGAAAGAACCATGGTGTGTTTCTAAATGATGGAAACGATCACGTAGCCAGATTCTTGCATAAACAATCGGAAGAAACCTTAAGTCAGATGGGTGCAACAAATGCGACTGGTATGGTAGATTTAGACACTGGTGCGGTGGCATTAGACGCTGAACTTTTAAAGGATTTATATTCTCTGATATCCAGCCAAGGAGAGTTCTCAAAAGAAAAATTTGATATGTTTGTAAATGAAAAGGCTCGTATCAGCTTTTACGGAGATTTTTTATTTCCTCTTGCCAGTGAAGCAACAAAAGAAGCATATTTTATGGAGGCAGCAGAGGGAGAGGCTTGTGAAGAATTAATGCAGTGCCGAGAAGAGATTTGGAAGGTTCTGAGTGCACATCAAATGAGGCTAATTAGTTTATCACCAGCAGAATTTATTCACTTTGGAACCACCTTAGAGCTACAGCAGTTAGTGACCAAAGAAGTGGAAGAATATGGCTTCTTGGGGTGGAAAAAGCGAGTTTTAACCAATGCAGATTCTAACAAATACGCAGTTTATAATAGTATGATTGAAAAAACAACCCTTATTGGTGAGGGTGCATATATAGAGAATAGCGTTATCGGCAGTGGTGTGCGAGTTGGCTTAGGAAGTATTATTTCAGGAGTAGAGCTGAAGAACAGGGGAGGCCAAGAAGTAATCATTCCTTCAGAGATAGTTTTACACGGTTTACAGCTAAAGGATGGAAGCTTTGTAGTAAGAGTATATGGAGTCAAAGACAACCCCAAAGATAAATGCAGTGAGTGCTTGTCGGCATCTATGGTAAACCAGCTAGTAGAGGATGTTTCCTTGTGGGAGGCAAAAATTTATCCAATCTGTGATAGCTGGGAAAAAGCTGTGGAAGCGGCTCTTGTTACCTATCGAATGATGAAGGGCGGTGCTTCGGTAGAAGAAAAAGAGTGGTGGAAAAAACAGGAGAAGACGAGCTTACAGGCTAGCTTTAACCAAGCGGATACTGGAGCCTTTTTGGCGTGGGTTCATGAGTTAGAAGAAGAAATCAGAATTAGAAGATTTGCGGAAGAGCTTAGAAACCAAAAACAATGGAGCGAAGCGGTTCTTAATTTAGGAAAGATGGGCATTACCGATAAGCAAAAGGAAATGCTACTAAGAATTGCTGATGAATCCGATTTTTCCTTGAAAATCAGAATTTACTATGCGTTGATGCAATATGAAAAAGACAGAGGTCTCGATTTTGATAAGTATGAAAGCCTTTGTTTTGGGACAATAGGTAAAGAGATTGATAATAGCCTTGTTAATAATATTGGTCTAGTTGAAACTAAGAAAATAGCAAAGGAAGAGGTCAAAGTAGAGCTACCAGTACGTGTTAATTGGGGTGGTGGATGGTCCGATACCCCTCCTCACTGTATGGAACAAGGCGGAACTGTTTTGAACGCAGCAATAAAACTGAATGGTATATATCCAGTACAGGTAGTTGCAAAGAAGCTTTCAGAATACAAGCTTGAAGTGGCAAGCGAAGATGTGGGTGCGTATGGAGAAATCCTTACGGTGGAAGAGCTAAGAGACTGTCATAACCCATATGATTCCTTTGCTCTGCATAAAGCAGCTTTAATCGCTTGTGGTTTGGTTCCAGAAGAAGGTGGAAAGCTTGAAGAAATCCTGGAGCAGCTTGGAGGTGGAATTTTCCTTTCCACGCAAGTAATTGGAATACCAAAAGGCTCAGGCTTGGGAACGAGTAGTATTTTAGCAGGCGCATGTGTAAAAGCTATTTTTGAGCTGCTAGGAGAAAATATTGCGCAGGATAAGATTTATGATATTGTTCTGAACATGGAACAAATTATGAGCACTGGTGGCGGTTGGCAGGATCAAGTCGGCGGAATTGTGCCTGGCATAAAGTTTATTACCTCAAAGCCAGGAGCTAGACAAATTCTAAAGGTAGAAAATATAGAGGTTCCCAAACAAGCGATGGAGGAGCTACAAGAAAGATTTGCGCTAATATACACTGGGCAAAGAAGATTGGCACGAAATCTATTAAGAGATGTTGTCGGTAATTACATTGGTGCACGCCCTGAGTCATTAGCGGCTTTGTTTAGGATGCAGCGCCTTGCAGCACTTATGCGTTTTGAATTGGAAAAAGGAAACATTGATGAGCTGGCGAAACTTTTTAATGAGCACTGGGAACTATCCAAGCAATTGGATGCTGGATCTACGAATACTTGTATAGAACAGATCTTTATGGTTTGCGAAGATCTTATAGATGGAAGGTTTATTGCAGGAGCTGGCGGTGGCGGGTTTTTGCAGGTTATTTTGAAAAAAGGTATTTCGAAGCAGCAGTTAAAAAATCGTCTCAAGGAAGTATTTCAAGACAGTGGCGTAGATGCATGGGATTGTGAAATTTGTTAATGATTATTTATCTAGAATGGAAATAAGTTTATGAAAAAGCTAAAGGCGGATAAAATTATTATTGGTGCAGGTTTATATGGGCTATATGCGGCGCTATTTTGTGCAAAACGGGGACAGCAGGTAATCGTTTTGGAGCAGGAGAAAATGCCATTTTGTCGTGCAACCTATATCAATCAAGCAAGAGTGCATATGGGATATCATTACCCTAGGTCGATATCCACCGCACTAAAATCTGCGGGTTATTTTAAAAGATTTGTGGAAGACTATGGATTTTGTATACACCAGGAATTTCAGCAGATTTATGCAACATCAGCCCATTTTTCGTGGACAGATGCGCAGGAGTTTAAAAAGTTTTGTAAGGCTGCAGATATTATGTGTATGGAGCTTCCCGCAGATGCGTATTTTAAAGCAGGAATGTGCGATGGAGCCTTCTTGACTCAGGAATATACCTATGACGCCTTTATACTTAGGGATTATTTTGTGGAGCAGCTAAAAGCGTTTCCTAATGTGTCAATTGAATATGGAGTCGAGCTTGAGAAAATACAAGTATGTGGAGAGAATTATCTTGCGACTGCGAAAGAAGCACAATACGAGGCTCCCTTTGTACTCAATGCAACCTATGCGGCAGTAAATCATGTTCTAAATCTGCTGGAGGATGTGGAGGCAGATAAATTTGCACTAAAGTATGAGCTGTGTGAAATCATATTATGTAAGGCAAGTGAAAAGCTAAATAATCTTGGACTTACAGTAATGGATGGGCCCTTCTTTTCTATTATGCCTTTCGGAAAGACTGGTTATCATTCTCTGACCTCAGTTACGTTTACACCTCATGAAACAGATTATCATGTAATACCGGAGTTTGAGTGCACGAAAAAGGTAGATGGAAATTGTAGGAAGAAGCAGTTAGGAAATTGCAATGAATGCTTATATAAGCCACAAAGTGCGTGGGAATATATGAATGCTTTGGCAAAGAAATATATGCTCGAGGAGTATGGCTTTGAATATAAAGAGTCGTTATTTTCAATGAAACCGATTTTAAAGGCATCTGAAATTGATGATTCTAGGCCAACAGTTATAAAAGTAGCTTCAAATGCTCCGACATTTGTTAGTGTGCTTTCTGGAAAGATTAATACCGTATATGACTTAGACGAAATATTAATATAAAAATGGAGAAAAATATGAGGGAGAAGCAAAAGAATTTTATTTCCTGTGTAGTTTATTTGCACAATGAAGCTAATACAATAGAAAGATTTTTAGAAACTACCGTTCAAGTGTTAAAAGATAACTTTGAAAAGTATGAGATTATTTGTGTAAATGATGCTTCGGATGATGAAACCGTTGATAAGCTAAAAGAGTATTTAAAGAAGGAAGATAGCATTAAATCAATTAGTCTTGTTAACATGAGCTACTTTCAAGGAATTGAAGTGGCAATGAACGCAGGGCGTGATTTGGCTGTTGGTGATTTTGTCTTTGAGTTTGATATGGTAAGTGTAGATTACGATGCGGATCTAATTATGAAGATATATTATAAAGCACTAGAAGGATATGACATTGTAGCGGCAACGCCTAAATATTTTATTCCGCTTTCCTCCAAGTTATTTTATGCCGTATACAATTGGGGAAATAAGGCTTCTATGAAACTGCGCCAGGAACGTTTTCGCTTTGTATCAAGAAGAGCAATTAATAGGGTGAATCAATTAAATACATATATCCCTTACCGAAAGGCGACATATGTAAAATGCGGACTTAGATTTATTTCCATAGACTATGACAATAAACGCGGAGAACATAGAAATCGAAATAAGCAGGAAAGAGGTAGCAGAAATCTCTTGGCATTTGACTCTTTCATTATCTTTACCGATATTTTAGAACGGATTTCTTTGCTTTTATGTGTAGCATTTTTGATAGCTATGTTAGTAATGGCGGGATATGTAATCTGGTCAGTATTTAGTGCTGTTCGTCCAGTTGAAGGCTGGATGTCAATTATGGGATTAATTTCGTTTGGATTTTTTGGTGTATTTTTATTACTGACACTGATTTTAAAGTATTTGTCGGTTGTTCTAAATATCTCTTTTAAAAAACAACGATACGTTATTGAAGGAGTAGAGAAGCTATGACAATAAACATTATATTTCCAGTGCTAAATGAAAAAAAACGCTTGAAGAACGGCATTGTAAATACCGTGGAGTATTTAAAAAAAATAGATTTTCAAGACTACAAAATTACCATTGTAGATAATGGGTCTGAAGATGAAACTCCTCAAATAGCCCAGGAGCTAACAGAAAAGTATAAAAGAGTTACTTATGAAAGAATTACAGTTCGTGGTGTGGGTGCCGCTTTTCGAAGGGGCGTTGAATTAAATGACTGCGATATTGTAGGCTATATGGATATTGATTTGTCTACGAATATTAGGCATTTGGGTGAGGCAATTCATATTTTTGAGAACAGACCTGAGATAGAGTATATAAATGGTAGTAGATTTGCGGCACAGTCAGATACGAAAGGTAGAAAGTGGTATCGAAAAATCACTTCTCAAGGGCTGCTTGTTCTATTGAAGCTTTTTCTTGGAATGAAGTCAACAGATGCAATTTGCGGATTTACCTTTGTTAGAAAAGACTTGGCGGAGGAACTAGTAAAGGGTTCAAGTCAGGACAATGGTTGGTTTTATATGATAGAATTTTTGCTTCGAGCAGAAAAGCGTCATAAAAATGTTTTGGATTACCCTGTTACCTGGCAAGAAGACTACAATACAACGGTTAAAATATTTAAGACAATCTGCAATTATATGGTGCAGATAACAAGATTGTTTGTTGAATTTTATATTAAGAAAAACATATAAGAAAATAGAAGGCTACTAGGAGAAATACGTGATGAGTCAGATTAAAAGAATTGATCTAACTAGAAATTTCAAGAATCATCAGCAAGAGTATATAGACGCGATTACAGCTGTTTGTGAAGAAACAGCCTTTTCGGGTGGAAAATATGCGGATAAATTTGACGAAGAGTTTGCAGACTTTGTAGGAACAAAATATGCGGCAGGTGTGAATAACGGAACATCGGCGTTACACCTAGCAATGCTAGCCTTGGGTGTAGGTGCAGGCGATGAGGTGATTGTTCCAGCCAACACGTTTATTGCAACTGCGTGGGGAGTGACTTATACAGGTGCAATTCCAGTTTTTGTAGATTGTACTGCCGACACATGGGAAATTGATCCTGATAAAATTGAAGAAAAAATTACTTCTAAGACAAAAGGAATTATAGGAGTGCACCTATATGGACAACCTTTTGAATACCAAAAGGTTCGTGACATAGCAGATAAATATGGTTTATTTGTGGTAGAGGATTGCGCACAATCTCATGCCGCGTTATATGAAGGAAAACAGGTGGGAAGCTTAGGTGAGCTGGGTTGCTTTAGCTTTTATCCTGGAAAGAATTTATACGCTTTCGGTGAAGGCGGTAGTGTTACTACTGACAATGAGCTATTTTTCAAACATATAAATCGTTTAAAAAACCAAGGCTGTGACAGACGCTATTACCATGATGAAATTGGTTATAATATGCGTCTAGAGGGAGTGCAGGGAGCTGTACTTAGCGTTAGCCTAAAATATTTAAAGGATTGGACCGAAAGAAGAATTGAAATTGGGGAAAAATATATACGTGAAATTAAGAACCCTCTTATCACAATGCAGGCTCACCCAAACAATACCAAGCCTGTGTACCATCTTTTTGTAATTACGGTGCCCGAGCAAGAAAAATTTATTGAATATATGCAGGAGAATGGTATTGAATGTAACATGCATTATCCGGTACCCTGCCATTTGCAAGAGGCTTATAAGCATTTAATGTATAAACAGGGGGATTGCCCAAATGCAGAATATTTGGCGAGCCACTGTGTAACATTGCCCTTGTATCCAGAAATGCAAGCGGACGAAATTGATAAAGTGGTTGCCATGTGCAATGGGTTTATGGGATAATCAGTGAAAGAATAGGAAGGTGACATATGGACAAGATTGCAATATTAATTCCCTGTTATAATGAAGAGAAAACAATTGGAAAGGTAGTACGAGATGCCAAGGCAGCAATACCAGAGGCGGTGGTCTACGTTTATGATAATAACTCAAAAGACAGAACGGTAGAACTTGCTAAGGAAGCAGGAGCTGTTGTGAAATATGAATATAAGCAAGGAAAAGGCAACGTAATTCGTCGTATGTTCCGCGAGGTGAATGCTGAGTGCTATCTAATGATAGATGGTGATGATACCTATCCACTAGAATCGGCAAGAGAAATGGTTGAGAAGATTTTATACCATAATGCAGATATGGTGGTAGGTGACAGACTTTCTTCTACCTATTTTACAGAGAATAAACGTCCCTTCCATAATTTCGGAAATAGTATTGTTCGTGGAACAATTAATTGGCTGTTTGGCTCTGATATAAAAGATATTATGACAGGCTTTCGTGCGTTTAGTTATAGCTTTGTAAAAACATTTCCGGTTTGCTCTGCAGGATTTGAAATTGAAACAGAGATGACGATACATGCAGTAAATTATCGACTACAGGTTGAAAATATAGTAGTAGATTATAGAGACCGACCAGAAGGAAGCGAATCAAAGTTAAACACCTATTCTGATGGTATAAAGGTGCTTTGGAAGATAGTTCATATGTTTAAGACCTATAAGCCATTAGGATTTTTTGGGGCAATTAGTGTGCTATTAATGCTTGTGGCAGTGGCCTTTTTTGCTCCTATATTGGTTGAGTTTCTAAAAACAGGACTGGTACCTAAATTTCCAACCTTTATTGCTAGTTGCTTTTTGGGAATCGCATCCTTGCAGTCTTTCTTCACTGGATTAATGCTTTCTTGCATCAATACCAAGGATAAGAAAGATTTCGAGTACCGTTTAAATGGTATTAAATAAAACGGATAGATAAAAAGAGGACAAAACGTGTTAGGAAGAGTGGAGAACGGAATATATCTTAGGGCTATGACTCTAGAGGATACCTCTAATGTTGTAACATGGCGAAATAGTGAAGCGGTGAGAAGCAGATTTATTTATAGAGAGCTTTTTACCGTAGAATCTCACTTAAAATGGGTGGAAACGATGGTAGACACTGGGAAAGTGGTGCAGACCATTATTTGTGATGCTAAAACGGATAAGCCCTTGGGTTCGGTATATATAAGAGATATTGATTTAACTCATAATAAAGGTGAATATGGAATTTTTATTGGTGAGGAAGAGGCAAGAGGTAAAGGCGTTGGAACAACAGCTGCTAAGCTGATGGTAGAACATGCTTTTGAAGATATGAAGTTGCATCGATTATACTTGCGAGTTTTTGCAGATAATACGCAAGCAATTAGAAGCTATGAAAAGGCGGGGTTTCAGAAAGAAGCCCATTTGAAGGATGATGTTTACATTGATAATACATATCATGATATTGTTTTAATGGCAATTGTGAGGAAGGAAGTTTAAGGCATGAAAAAGATAAGTTTTGTAATACCCTGTTATCGATCGGCACACACCCTACCCCATGTTATTGCCGAAATAAGTGCGGTTATGGAAAAACTAAATAACTATGACTATGAAGTGGTGTTAGTGAATGATAGCTCACCAGACAATACATTTGAAATCATTAGAAGATTATGTGAAGAAAATGATAAACTAAGAGGAATTAATTTTTCTCAAAATTTTGGACAGCATGCTGCACTTATGGCAGGTCTACGCCATACAACCGGTGAGTATGTGGTGTGTTTAGACGATGATGGACAAACACCAGCGGATGAAGTAGATAAGCTGATTGATAAGCTGGAAGAGGGGTTTGATGCTGTTTATGCAAGCTATGAACATAAAAGGCATTCTGCTTTTCGTAATCTAGGAAGTAAGGTCAATGAGCTAATGACTCGCTATATGCTAGGGAAACCCAAGGATTTATATCTATCTAGCTACTTTGCAGTAAAACGTTTTATTGTTGAAGATATGATCAAATACGAAAACTCCTATCCATATGTCATTGGCTTGGTACTTCGTGCTACGAAAAATATTACAAATGTACCAGTAAATCATCGAGAACGTGAAGAAGGTGCTTCAGGATATACACTGAAGAAGCTTTTGGGATTATGGTTTAATGGGTTTACAGCATTTTCCATTAAGCCTCTTAGAGTTGCTACAGGGGTAGGAATATTTTGCGCCTGCGGTGGATTTGCCTATGGAATATACACGGTCATAAAGAGAATTGTAAATCCTAATGTACCACAGGGCTTTAGCGCCAGCATGGCAGCGATTGTATTTATAGGCGGAATGATTATGATTATGTTAGGACTTATAGGTGAGTATATAGGAAGAATTTATATAAGCTTGAATAATTCTCCTCAATATGTAATAAGAGAAAGAATTAATGTGGAAAAAAAGGAAATCTAAAAAGCATGGAAAACAATTTGAAACGTAGCGTAAAAATTATGAATGGGATAAAGAAAAGAGAAGGGCTAATTACAGCACTAATTATGTCGCTATTACCTTTATTGTGCTGTATTGTAACCTGCGCACTTGAAGGTAGAGGGATAAAGGATGTCTATCTTCCCGGTTCTGAATGGAATGATGAGCTGTTCTATTTCAAGCAAGTGGAGGGAATTATTAATTATGGCTTTCCACAAGGTTTCTTTGGTTTTAATGAAAGCCACGCCTTGAAACTGTCTTTTGCGGCATGGAGCCCTGTTTTAGTGTGGCCATGGCTTATTTGGGGAGCGGTATTTGGGTGGAATTTGATGTCTCCTATTTATTGCAATATCTTTTTGATGATGCTTACGATGTTCTTGTTTGTTTGGTTGGTGAAGCCATCTAAAAAGCAACTAGGAATTTTGGCAATTCTTTTTATAACATTTACACCATTTACACGCTATATGCTTTCTGGGATGCCAGAGGTAATTTGCTTCTCCATGGTTATCCTAGTTTTAACAGTAGGTATCTGTTACCTAAGAAAGGAACACCTTGGAAAGCTTGTTTTATTGTTTGTTATGACATCAGTGATGACCTTAATGAGACCTTATCTAATTGTGTTTATGCTTTTGCCTATTTACTTAAGCGTTAGAAAAAGCAAATGGATTGGAGCGGGTGCTTCGTTAGGTACCATTGTGGTAACAGGAGGCGCCTATGCGGCGATTAAGCACTTTTTAGGAGCAGAATATTTTGCCCCATTATTTGATACAACATGGGTGGAAAAGTTTTTGCATGAAGGAATTTTTCAAGGTACAAAATACGTTATTTATCGTTTGTGGACGGTGGGCAAGGTGTTTACGGGGATGCTACTTGAAGGATTTAAAACAGGACTAGCATCAGGAGCGCTATTTGCTGGCTTCATGCTAGTAATGGCAATTTTGTTTATACAAGCATGGATGAATTATAGAAAAAAAGAAAAGAACGCCCTTGTTATTAATTTGTATTTGGCTATTTGCTTTTTCGGGATGTGGATGGCACTACTTTTAATGTATAAGATGACAGAGGGAAGTAAACATTTGGCAACATTTATTGCAGTGGGTATTTTTGCGATATGCCTTATGGAAACAAGATTTTATAAAAAAATGATTGTTGCCACGGCTGTTTTTGCCTATTTGTATAGCATTATGGCATTGGATCCTTATGATTATCAAATTCCATTTAGAACCCAAGAGTTAGTAGAAGAGGAAGATACATGGCAGAGTATATTTGATAGCAATCTGGAGTTTGCTAAGCAGGAGGTCCCCAATTTTGAAAATGTAGTCATTTGGACCTTTAATGATGTGGTGAATGAAAAGTCCTTGCTTACACCATGGCAATACTTATATATGCTACCAGAAGGATATGGCATTAGCTGCTGTGAAAGAAAATATGTGCTTGAAGAACTGGGAGAGCTAAAGAGTAAGTATTTGGCAGTGGTTCCTGGCGGCGAAATAGAGACCCTTTGTGTTGAACAAGGCAAAAAAGAAGTTGGACGTAGTGAAGGAATGGTATTATATGAGTTACACTAAATTTTGGAATAAAAATAAGAATATTGATGTGGCGTTATTTTGCATACTGTTAATTCTGCATACGGTAATTATGTTTATCTTGTTTCAAAGACAAGTGCTAGGAAGTGAAAGCTATTATCATTCCGATATGAAGGCATATATCTTGGAAATGCAAGGATTGAACACAAAGTATAGTTTCCCCTATCCTATCTTCTTTAAGCTAGGAGCACTATTTCATTTGTTCGTTAGTAGTCCAGAGCTTAGTATTGCTCTTGCGGCGACAGTGCTAAATGCTTTTAGTCCGATATTTTTAAAGTATTATATGGATAAAACCTTAAGTCAGTATGAAAAAGAAAAACTATGGGTGAGTTTATTAACAACTGTAGTGATATTTTCTATATTTTTTGTATCTATGGTATATATACCTGGTGGAAGATTTCTTCCGGGACTGCGATTCAGATATGTAGGTATTTTTTCGCCGAATCCTTTTCATAATGCAACTTATATGGCAACTAGGCCATTCTCAATTGTGTGCTTTTTTGTATTTGCCAAGATTTTGCTAGAATATGAGAAGAAGATAAACTGGAAAGACAATATTGTATTTGCCGTATTTCTACTACTAACGACGATGACAAAGCCGAGCTTTACCTTTGTATTAGTGCCAGCGGCGGGCCTTATTATGTTATATCGTTTGATTAGAAGTCGTTTCTCAAATTTTGTACCAACAATCCAGCTAGGTATTTGTTTTATCCCTACTTTTTGTGCCCTATTGTATCAATTTTTTGGTGTGTTTGGCCCTATAGAAGAGGGTGAAAGTGGGATTGGCTTTGGTATAGCAACAGCGTGGAAGCTGTATAGCAGTAATATACTCTTTTCGGTATTATTGGCAGCAGCATTTCCAATTGCGGTATTTGTTTTTAACTATAAAGAGGTAAAAAAGGAAGGCTTTTATCGCTTTTCGCTACAATTATTTTTGATGAGTTTCGCACAGGTCTTTTTCTTGTATGAAAAGGGATTTAGGTTGCCAGACATGAATTTTTCTTGGGGATATATGCATGGAATATTTTTTGCCTTTGTAGCATCGTTGTTGATACTTATAAAAAACACATATTTGAAAAATCAAAAGCCTTGGATTTTAGGTGTACAATGGCTGGCTTATTTGGGGCATTTTGTACTTGGAATTTTATATTTTAGCGGCATTTTTATGGGTGGTTCCTACTACTAAGATAAAGAAAATAAAAATAGAAAGAGAAAATTCTCTTTCTATTTTTTGTTCTAGCGTTCTATTTTGTAGTATGCAATAATTTTTTTGACAGCTTGGATAACATCAGAAACATCTTCATCAGTTAAGGAATAGAAAAGAGGAAGACTCATAGATTCTTCGTAATACTTTTCCGCATTTGGTGCAATTCCATGCTTATAACCTAGATGCTCATAGTGTGGATGATGGTACACGGGAATGTAATGTACCTGTGTGAGAATATTTTCAGCTCGTAATGCTTCGAAAAACTCTCTTCTTGTACAAGTAAGCATATCCAGGTGTAGGCGTAGAATATATAAATGTCTAGTAGTATCTGATTCGGCAATCTCTTTTTGTACTTGGATTTCCGGTATCAAAGAAAAGGCATCATCATACAGCTTAACAACTTCTTTTCTACGTTTTGAAAAGGCTGGAAGCTTATCGAGCTGGGTTATAAGTAAGGCCGCTTGAATATCTGTGAGGCGATAATTATAGCCTAAGGTTATTTGCTCATGATACCAAGGCCCTGCCACAGTATGCTCCATCTGTGTGGCGTCATGGGTGATTCCGTGAGTACGATAAAGAGATAGCTTCTTGTAAAGATCTTCATCATTGGTGGTAACAGCTCCGCCCTCTCCCGAAGTAACAGTTTTTACTGGGTGAAAACTAAAACAGGTCATATCGGCAATACTACCAACAGGCTGACCTTTATATTTGGTTCCTATGGCGTGAGCAGAATCTTCAATAAGAATGAGGTTGTGTTCCTTGCATATGGAACGGATTTCATCTAATTCCACAGCCTGACCAGTAAAATCAACGGCTACCACAGCCTTTGTTTTGGGCGTAATGCACTTTAGAATGGAAGCGGGATCAATATTATAGGTTTCAGGGTTAATATCGGCAAAAACAGGAGTGCCACCACAGTAAAGTACGCAGTTGGCAGAGGCGGCAAAGGTAATAGGACTAACAATAACCTCATCACCCTCAGAAATACCAGCAGCCATAGCAGCAATATGAAGGGCGGCGGTGCCATTGCTTACAGCAACCGCATATTTGGCGCCGGTTACGCTACAAAGCTTGTCTTCTAACTCTTTTATTTTGGGTCCGCAGGTTAGGCAGTCGCTTTTTAAAGTAGCTACAACGGCTTCAATGTCTGCGTCGTCTATATATTGTTTTCCATAAGATATTGGATTTTTTCGTGTAGGGTTTCCGCCAAAAATGGCTAGTTTTTCCATATGATTTAAGTGCTCCTTTCAAAATATAGCAATGTAACAATCATTATAGCACCGAAGTGAAAAAAGGGAAAGCGTTTGTCTTTTTAGAAGAGTGATGTTATAATAAAAAGATTAAAAATGGAGGCACTTTATCTAAAATGAAAGAAAGAATCTACGTTTGTCATACTTATTATCACGTATATGTAAGCTTTCTGAAGGAACTTAACTTGCCTAAGGGTAAGCGTGGACAGGCCACTTTAGTTTTAAGTAAAATGTCTATTGATTTTGAAAAGCTGAATGAAAGAGTAGAAGCTACAGGTTTATTTGAAAAGGTAGTTTTTTTCGATGAAAAGAGAGACACTTATTTTCCAGAACTAGCAAAGTATAAAAAAGACAGAGGAAATATTCTATTAAACATGTGGAATAGAATTCTTTTTACAAGAAAGTATGCCGCCCTTGAGGAAGAGTTTCTTCCTGTTGACTTTAAAGAATATAAAGATATATATGTGTTTTGTGATTCAGACCCGATTGGTTATTATTTGAATCAAAATAAAATTTTCTATCATGCCCTAGAGGACGGACTTAACTGCTTGAAAAACTATGATGCAGCAAGATACGATAATCGTGGTATGTTTGGTTTTAAAGCGTTTATGTCTGAGAAGCTTAATTTGATTTTTATTCAAAATGGCTACGGCAAATATTGCTTGGATATGGAAGTAAATGATATTTCCGTATTAAAGTATCCCTACAAAAAATATGTCCAGGTTCCAAGACAGGAACTAGTGGATAAGCTAACGCAAGCGGATAAGGATATTATATTACAGGCATTTATAAGAGATATTGATGGACTAAAAGAGCAATTAAATGAAAGCAGCAGTATTGGGGATAAAATTCTTATTTTAACAGATCCGCTGTGTACATTGGATATTAGAGAGCAAATTTTTAGAGACATTATTACAACCTATGAAAAAGAAGGAACTATATTTATAAAGCAGCACCCCCGAGATGAATTAAATTATCGCGAGCTGTTTTCCCAGTATCCACAATTTGATGCTACGGTACCCATGGAAATGCTTAACTTTTTCCCAGGTATTCATTTTAAAAAAGCAGTGGCAGTTTTGACAGAAACAAAAGCAATTCAATTTGCTGATGAGGTGGTACGCTTAGGGGGAGATTTCATGGATAAGTATGAGAATCCTATGGTGCATAGGCAAAATGAGCAGATATAAGGGTTATAACAGAATGGAGCTAAAATGGTTAAGATATTAAAGAAGCTAAATGTTTTATTAGATAAAAAACAAAAAATAGCTATGGCATGGCAGATTGTACTTATGGTTATTGGAGCGGCATTACAAACGGCTGGTATCAGCCTACTTGTTAATGTTGTGAACACAGTTATGCAAGCTGATGTGCTGGAAAGTAATAAAGAGGTTGCCTGGATATACAAGCTGTTAGGAATGAAATCCATGCAGCAATTTACGATTGTTATTATGTTAGCATTAATAGTTATCTTTATTGTTAAAAATATATTCTTATATTATCAGCAGAAGGTGATGTATGCGTTTGTTTACAAGAATCAATTTAAAACCTCAGAACGTATGATGAGGAACTATTTGCGCAGAGGATATGAATTTTATCTAAATGCAGACACTGCAGTGGTTCAAAGAAGCATTACTTCAGATGTTAATAATATGTATGCTTTAATATTGGCGCTTCTACAGCTAGCATCAGATGGAATCGTATTTGTATTTTTGGTGGTTTATCTTTTGTTAAAGGATGTGGGCATGACCATTTTATTGGCTACCGTATTAATTCTTCTTTTGCTCATTATTAAAAGAGTGTTAAAGCCTATTATGTATACCGCCGGAGAAAATAATCAACACTATTATAGTGGCTTGTTTAAGTGGATATCTCAAACTGTGCAGGGAATAAAAGAAGTAAAAATAGCGGGAAAAGAAAACTACTTTATTTCTGAATATGTAAAATGTGGAAAGGGCTATGTTGATTCTGTACAAAAATATAGCTTATACAATAATATCCCCAAGCTTTTGATTGAATCTGTGTGTGTTATTTGTATGATTGGTTATATGATGTTTATGCTTTTTAATGGTGCAGATGGAGATGCTATTACGAATACAATTACTGCATTTGCGGCAGCCTCCTTGGTGCTTTTGCCATGCGTTAATCGTGTAAACAATCAAATCAATTCCATGGCATATTTTGAACCGTTTTTTATGGGGGTTAGCGACAATCTTCAAGACGAGATTAGTGGCAAAAATATCGATATGGCTTTTGCTACCGAGGCAGACAAAAAGCTTCCTATAGTTAAGTCCATAAAGCTAGAGGATATAACCTATGCATATCCAAATACGGACAAGCTTATTTTTGACCATGCGGACCTAGAAATTCCTGTAGGTGCGGCAGTGGGCGTGGTAGGAACCTCGGGTGCAGGAAAAACAACAGTAGTAGACATTTTATTAGGACTTTTAGAAGTGAAAACGGGACGTATCTGTGTAGATGGAGAAGATATAAAGAAAAACTATCGCTCTTTCCTTAAGAACGTAGGCTATATTCCTCAAATGATTTTTATGCTGGATGATACTATAAAAAGAAATGTAGCCTTTGGTGTTCCAGATGATAAAATTGATGAAAATCGCGTGTGGGAAGTGCTAAAGGAAGCTCAGTTAGATGAGTTTATTAAGAAACTTCCCGAAGGTTTAGAAACTGGAATTGGAGAAAGAGGTATTCGCCTTTCTGGTGGACAACGACAAAGAATTGGTATTGCTAGGGCACTTTATGAAGATCCAGAAGTATTAATACTTGATGAGGCAACCTCTGCACTTGATAATGATACAGAGGCAGCTATTATGGAGTCAATTAATAGATTGCATGGTAAGAAGACCTTGGTTATTATTGCTCACAGATTACAAACGATTGAAAAATGTGACATGATTTATCGAGTAGAAGAAGGAAAAGCAGCTTTAGAAAGATAGTACAAAGTGAAGAGGTGAGTTGTGGAGCTAAGTATTATTGTGCCTGTTTACAACATGGCAGCAGATCAAAAACTAAATCATTGCATGGATTCCTTGCTAGCACAGACCATTTCAGATTATGAGATTATCGCGGTAAATGATGCGTCCACGGATAACTCCTTGGAGATACTAAGGGATTATGAGAAAAAACATCCTGACAAGGTCAAGGTGATTTCTTATAATGACAATAAGCGTCAGGGTGGAGCAAAAAATGAAGGTCTAAAGATAGCTGGCGGAGAGTGGATAGGTTTTATTGATAGCGATGATTGGGTGATGCCATATTACTACGAGAAGCTTCTTGCAAAAGCGAAAGAGACTGGCGCTGATATGGTGGGCTGTGATTATAGCTTGGT
>JAVBUZ010000068.1:0-3895 GCA_031554725.1 Lachnospiraceae bacterium
GACCTTTGCTTCGTTTGCTTCTCGGACTATGACCCAACTATTCTAAATAAAGAAGTAGCTTTCCATAAGGTTGCAGTAACCAATACCTTTGGTGAATGGTTAGCAGCGAACAATATGACCCAAGCAAGAATTGCTGAAACAGAAAAATACGCTCATGTTACCTTCTTCTTTAACGGTGGTGTTGAGCAACCAAATGAAGGAGAAGATAGAATCTTAGTTAATTCTCCTAAAGTAGCAACCTATGACTTAAAACCTGAAATGAGTGCATACGAAGTTTGTGATAAGCTAACAGATGCAATTAGAAGCGATAAATATGATGTAATTATTATTAACTTTGCAAACCCTGATATGGTTGGACATACTGGCATTGAAGGCGCAGCAATCAAGGCAGTAGAAGCAGTAGATGAATGCGTTGGTAAAGCAGTAGAGGCAATCAAAGAAGTTGATGGAACAATGTTTATCTGTGCAGATCACGGAAATGCAGAGCAGCTAGTTGATTATGAAACAAAAACACCATTTACAGCTCATACAACAAATCAGGTTCCTTTTATCCTAGTAAACTATGATGAAGCTTATACATTAAAGGAAGATGGATGTTTAGCAGACATTATTCCTACGCTGATTGAAGTTATGGGTAAACAGCAGCCAGCAGAAATGACTGGTAAATCATTACTAATTAAAAAATAAGAATAAAAACCTCCTAATTGGAAATATTATGAAGTGCAGGCATTGACCTGCCTTTGAGAATTTATTTCTGGCTAGGAGGTTATTATGTTACAGCTTTTGGATATTGTAGACGTAAGAGGAAGAGAAGTTTTGGACTCTAGGGGAAACCCAACAGTCATGGCAGATGTTACGGTTTTAAATCATTTGGATAGCCGCACATACTTAGGAAGTGCTCAGGTACCCTCGGGAGCAAGTACAGGTCAATTTGAAGCAGTAGAGCTTAGAGATGGAGAGACTAGATATTTTGGTCTAGGCGTAGAGCATGCGGTAAAGAACATAAATGACAAACTGGCAAGTGTTTTACTTGGAAGAAATGCCGCAGAGCAGGTATTAATAGACAGAATAATTTTAGAAACAGATGGAACTGAAAACAAAGGAAACTTGGGAGCCAATGCTATGCTAGCGGTTTCTATGGCAAATGCCAAGGCAGCCGCCAATGCATTTAACATGCCATTATATAAGTATATGGGTGGCATAAATACCAAGCTACTTCCAGTGCCAATGATGAATATTTTAAATGGTGGAAAACATGCTGATAATACAGTGGATTTTCAGGAGTTTATGATTATGCCTGTAAAGGCGGAAAATTTTGCGGATGGTTTACGCATCTGTGCAGAAATATACCATAATCTAAAACAAATTTTGGGTCATAAGGGTTTGTCCACTGGAGTTGGCGACGAAGGAGGCTTTGCACCTGATTTGCCGGATGCTGAAGGTGTGCTAAATCTAATTATGGAAGCTATAAAGGCGGCGGGATATGAGCCGGGAACCAATATAAGAATTGCAATGGATGCAGCAAGCAGTGAGCTATATGATGAAGAAACCAAGATGTATTATTTCCCCGGTGAAAGCAAGCTAAAAGGATATGAAGTAATTCGTGATACCAATCAAATGATTGAATATTATGAGCATCTTATTTCAAACTTTCCAATTATATCCATTGAGGATGGGCTCGCAGAGGATGATTGGGATGGTTGGAAGGAAATGACAAAAAGGATTGGTGATAGGGTTCAATTGGTAGGAGACGATCTCTTTGTTACAAATACGAAACGTTTAGATGCAGGTATCAAGCTTAAGGTAGGAAATGCCATTTTGGTGAAGGTCAATCAGATTGGAACATTAACAGAGGCTTTTGACGCAGTTGAAATGGCTCATAAAAATGGATATAAAGCAATTATATCTCATAGATCAGGAGAGACAGAAGATACTACCATTGCAGATATTGCAGTGGCACTAAATGCAGGGCAGATAAAAACGGGTGCACCTTGCAGGAGTGATAGAGTTGCTAAATATAATAGATTATTGGTGATTGAAGAGGAGCTTAAAACAGCTGCCCAATATAAAGATCCATTTAACAAAATCTAGGATATGCAAGAAAAAAAGATGTATGGAAAAAAACTGTACATCTTTTTTATTTTCGAAAAAAAACTAAAAAATAATATGCAAAGTAAACGAATATTTACAAAGGTAAAACATGGCAAAAGTCCAATATTTAAGAAAAGTATAAGAATTAATACGGAAATAATTAATATTTATGCAATAAAGATGTAACTTTTATTAAGAAAAATCAACATGAAATACCGTACAAAAAGTGGAAAAAATAGGGAAAATACAAGGTTTTTACAATGTTTCCAATGTTGACACAAAGTCAAAATTGTTGTAATATACATAAAGTCGAAAAAGATAGGAAATCTATGATAAATTGTCAGTCGGCAAAAGAAAATATAAGGAGTTGAAAAGATGGGTAAATATATTGTCAAGCGAGTGGGATTAGCCATTGTGACAATTTTTGCAGTAGCGACATTGACGTTTTTTCTTATGAATATGGTACCAGGAGGTCCTTTTGTGTCTGAAAAGGCTGTTAGCCAAGCTGCGCAGGCGGCATTAGAGGCAAAATACGGAATGGATAAGCCTTTACTCACAAGATACTTAACATATATGGGTGACGCGTTACACGGCGATTTTGGAGAGAGCTTAAAACAAAGAGGTAGAACCGTTACTTCTATTATTACATCCAAGTTTCCAGTATCTGCTAGATTAGGTGGAATGGCAGTATTAGTTTCATTGGTACTTGGAATTCCATTAGGATGTATTTCTGCTACTAACCGTGGTAAGAAAATTGATAGCATTATTTCTGTTATTTCTACATGCGGAATTGCAGTTCCTAGCTTCGTAATATGTACAATGCTATTGTATATTTTTGGTGCAACAATGAAGGTGCTTCCGACCTATGGAATAGGAACATGGAAACACTATATTATGCCAGTTGCGGCGTTGTCCTTTTATCCAACAGCATACATTATGAGATTGATGCGTTCTTCTATGCTTGATGTTCTTGGTCAGGATTATATTAGAACAGCAAGAGCAAAGGGCGTAAAGCCTTTTTGGTGTCTGTTTAAACACGCACTAAGAAATGCATTATTACCTGTAATTACCTATGTAGGGCCGATGATGGCATATACCATGACCGGTAGCTTTGTTGTGGAAAAGGTATTTACAATTCCTGGACTTGGCGGGGAGTTTATTAGTTCTATTATGAACCGTGATTATACCATCATTATGGGTACAACTATATTTTTGGCAACACTTTTAATATTAATCAATGTACTAGTTGATATTGTTTACAAGATTGTTGATCCAAGAATCAAACTGAACTAGGAAGGAAGAAAATGATGAAAGAAAATTTAAATCCAATCAGCTTCCATGCAAAATATAAACCAGAGGACTTCTTGCCTGCAACTGATGCAGAAAAGCAAAGCCAGGTAATTATGCGAGAAAGCGTAGGCTTTTGGAAGGATGGTTTTAGACGTCTGAAAAAAAATAAGGTAGCAATGGCAAGTTTGGTCGTTATCTGCATAATTATGATATTTTCCTTTATTGTGCCAGCGTTCTATCCATATAATTATAAGACACAGATTAAGGGATCGGAAAATTTAAGCCCAATGACTTATTCAGCTAGTGAATTAGAAAAAATAGAAAATGGGGAAAAAATATTTCCTCATGTTTTTGGAACAGATAAATTAGGACGAGACTATGCAATCCGCGTTATGATGGGTAGCCGTATCTCGCTTGTTGTTGGTCTTATTGCAACCGCAATTATTTTAGTAATTGGTTCTATTTTTGGATCAGTAGCAGCCTTCTTAGGGGGCTGGGTAGATATTGTTATGAT
>JAVBUZ010000184.1:0-7529 GCA_031554725.1 Lachnospiraceae bacterium
GGAAAAACCACAGTAGCAATGCATCGAATTTCTTATATTCTTTACAATTATAAAGAACGCTTTATGTCCAATGAGTTTTGTATTATTGGTGGCAATGATGTACTGCTTGAATATATTACCAGTGGCTTGCCTGTGCTAGATTTACCAGATATTAAGCAAAAACGTATGGATGTTATGCTAGTACACCTACTAGGAAAAGAATGGAAGAAAAAACAGAAAGTAATCGACTTTACAAAGGATGCTCCTATTAGAAGTAAAATAGATTTCATGCTGGAACTAGAATTATTTCTAATGAAGAAAAAGGAGGAGTATGTGGATTGCTCGCCTCTTGTAGATAAACAGCTTGGAACGATTCTCTCTAAGACAAACAATGAGCGACTTTTTGCGGAAAATCCAGATTTTAGTGCGGTTCGCCTTTTAAAGACCCTGGAAGAAAGAATGAGAGACCGGATTAAGTTTCTTTCACCTGACGGAGAGAAGGAATTTTGTAGTGCCAAGCTTAAACAATATAGGGATTACTTTAAAAATAAAATTCCCAAGGAAAGCATTTATGAGCTCTATCAAATGTTTTTAGAGGAATATACAAGTAACCACCCAGAAAGCATTGATTTGGCAGAGCATGGAATGCATGCGGCAGCAGGAGAGTACGATATCTATGATATATCAGCATTGTTAATGATTCAATATCGCATTACCAGAAAAGCCGAGGACGAAGAGTTTGGTCAAATATTTATCGATGAAGCCCAGGATTTTGGTATTACCCCTTACTATGCACTAAGACGAGTTCTGCCCAAATGCTATTTTACGATTATGGGTGATGTGTCCCAGAACATTAACTTTGATACGGGCATGAATGACTGGGAGGATATGCGCAAGTGGATGATAAAGGGTGAAAAGGATGAGTTTAGGCTGCTCTCTAAGAGCTACCGAAACACCATCGAAATATCAGAGTTTGCTGGTACAATCCTGGAAAAGGCTTCTTTTGGGAGATACAAAATTGAACCAGTTATTAGACATGGAATACCAGTACAAAATGTATTTAGACCAAGTGAGGAAGCTCTTTATAAAGAAGCAGTGTCAATTATACAAAAGGCAGAGGAGAATGGTTACCGTAGTATTGCTGTTATTTGTAAAGATGACAAAGAAGCAGAATTTATGAAGAATTGGCTAGAGGACACAACGGTTCTTCCGATTAGACTAACCAAGGGACTAGAATTTGATGTGGTAGTTCTTTGGAACATAGATGTTGAAAAGCAGATGAGGGAGCAAAGTCAGGCAAAATTGCTCTATGTGGCGGCAACACGGGCTTTACATGAATTGCACATATTGCGTATACAATAACATGTATACACAATATGTTGTGTCTGGACGTTGACTTTCCTACTACAAGATGATACACTGATTTCGTGGGTGTGATGGATAAATTAGGCAGAAAGCGATACCTTATTTTATCCGAATATCACATGCAAGAATAAGATAGGTACAAAAGAGGGAGGTTTCATAATGTTTCAGGTTATAAAAAGGGATGGAGAAAAGGCGGATTTTACTCTGACCAAAATCAACGATGCTATTATGAAGGCATTTAATGCAACACATGTATATTATACAAATGAAATAGTGGATTTGTTATCACTCCGTGTAACAGCGCAATTTCAAGAAAAAGTAAAAGACAACGCAGTACATGTGGAAGCGATTCAAGATAGCGTAGAAAAGGTTTTGGGTCAGGCTGGCTATGAAGAGGCAGCTAAAGCTTATATTCTTTATCGTAAACAACGTGAAAAAATGCGCATTATGAAATCTACGATTTTGGATTATAAAGAAGTAGTAAATGGCTATGTAAAGGTAGAGGACTGGAGAGTAAAAGAAAACTCTACAGTTACTTATTCTGTAGGAGGTCTTATTTTAAGTAACTCTGGCGCAGTAACAGCTAATTACTGGCTTTCAGAAATTTATGATGAGGAAATAGCAGACGCACATAGAAATGCAGATATTCATATCCATGATTTATCTATGCTTACAGGTTATTGTGCAGGTTGGTCTTTGAAACAACTCATTACAGAAGGTTTAGGCGGTATTACAGGTAAAATTACGTCCGCACCTGCTAGACATCTATCTGTATTATGCAATCAAATGGTTAACTTCCTTGGAATTATGCAAAACGAATGGGCAGGAGCACAGGCGTTTTCTTCTTTCGATACCTATTTAGCACCATTTGTAAAAGTGGATAATCTATCTTATTTTGAAGTGAAAAAATGCATTGAGGCCTGGATCGACGGTGTAAATACTCCTAGCAGATGGGGAACACAGGCACCATTTTCTAATATTACTTTGGACTGGACGGTTCCAGATGATTTAGCAGAGCTACCAGCACTTGTTGGTGGAAAAGAAATGAACTTTAAATACAAAGACTGTAAAGCAGAGATGGATATGGTTAATAAAGCCTTTATCGAAACAATGATAGAGGGTGACTCCAATGGACGTGGCTTCCAGTATCCAATTCCTACCTATTCTATTACGAAAGATTTTGATTGGTCAGACAACGAAAACAATAGAATGCTTTTTGAAATGACAGCAAAATATGGTACACCATATTTTTCAAACTATATTAATTCAGATATGGAGCCAAGTGATGTACGTAGTATGTGTTGCCGCTTACGTCTTGACTTAAGAGAACTTCGTAAGAAGACTGGTGGTTTCTTTGGCTCTGGTGAAAGCACTGGTAGTGTGGGTGTTGTAACCATTAATATGCCTAGAATTGCTTATTTGGCAGCTAGCAAGGATGAATTTTATACTCGTTTAAATCATATGATGGATTTAGCGGCTCGTTCACTTAAAATCAAAAGAGGCGTTATTACAAAGCTTCTTGATGAAGGACTATATCCATACACCAAAAGATATTTAGGTTCTTTTGAAAGTCATTTTTCTACCATCGGTCTAATTGGTATGAACGAAGTAGGTCTAAATGCAAACTGGCTACGTGCAGATATGACAGATGAAAGAACTCAGGAGTTTACAAAAGAAGTTCTAAATCATATGAGAAATAGACTTTCCGATTATCAGGAGATATACGGAGATTTATATAACTTAGAAGCAACACCAGCAGAAAGCACCACTTATCGTTTGGCAAAACATGATAGAAAACGTTGGCCAATGATTAAGACAGCAGGAAAGCAAGGAGATGTACCTTACTATACCAATTCTTCTCATTTGCCAGTTGAGTTTACCGCCGATATCTTTGATGCTTTGGATATTCAAGATGAATTACAAAGCTTATATACATCAGGGACTGTATTCCACGGCTTCCTAGGTGAAAAATTGCCAGATTGGAAAGCAGCAGCAAAGCTAGTTAAAAAGATTGCAGACAACTATAAGCTACCTTACTATACCATTTCTCCGACCTATTCTATTTGTAAGGAACATGGATATTTAGCAGGAGAAATTTTAGAATGTCCACATTGTGGCGCAAAAACAGAGGTTTACAGCCGTATTACAGGTTATTATAGACCTGTACAAAACTGGAATGATGGAAAATTACAAGAATATCGTAATCGTACAGAATATGATGTTGAAAACTCCAGCTTGAAGAAGCCAGTAGTTAGCATGGTAACCTTATCTAATTATGCAGAAGATGTAAATGTATCTGTAGAAGCACCACAGGATGTAAAGTACCTTTTTACAACCAAGACCTGTCCAAACTGCAAATTGGCTAAGAAATACCTAAAAAATATGAAATATGTTGTCATTGATGCAGAAGAAAACATGGAGCTGGCATCCAAATATGGAATCATGCAAGCACCAACTTTAGTTGTGGTTGATGGTGACAATTTTAAGAAGTATGTAAATGCATCAAATATTAAGAAGTACGTTGACCAGTGCGTACTTGCTAATGTATAATAGAATAGTTAAAATGATAAGGCGTTGCACTCGTGTTCAACGCCTTAACTACGGAAAGGATTAGAAAATGATTAACAAACTAATTGAAAACATCCAAAAAACAGGAGCACCAATTGTAGTAGGCTTGGATCCTATGATGAACTTTGTGCCAGAGCATATCTTAAAGGCAGCATTTGCAGAACACGGTGAAACACTTGCAGGTGCAGCAGAAGCTATCTGGCAATACAACAAAGGAATTATTGATGCTACTTATGATTTAATACCAGCAGTAAAACCACAGATTGCTATGTACGAGCAGTTTGGTATCGAAGGTATGATAGCATTTAAGAAAACCGTAGATTACTGTAAGGAAAAAGGTTTGGTAGTCATTGGAGATATAAAAAGAGGGGATATCGGTTCAACCTCAGAAGCATATGCAATTGGACATGTTGGAAAAGTAACGGTGGGAAGTAATTCATACTATGGATTTAATGAAGATTTTGTCACTGTTAATCCATACCTTGGCTCTGACGGAATAAATCCTTTTATTAAGGTTTGCAAGGAAGAAAACAAGGGTATGTTTATTCTAGTTAAGACTTCAAACCCAAGCAGTGGAGAATTCCAGGATCAGTTAATAGATGGAAAGCCTCTATATGAAATGGTTGGAGAAAAAGTAGACCAGTGGGGAAGAGAGCATATGGGCGACTCTTATAGCTACATTGGTGCAGTGGTTGGAGCAACCTACCCTGAACAAGGAAAAATTCTTCGTAAAGTAATGCCTAAAACCTTCATCCTAGTACCTGGCTATGGAGCACAGGGCGGAAAAGGAGCTGACTTAGTTCACTTCTTTAATGAAGATGGACTTGGAGCAATTATCAATTCTTCAAGAGGAATTATCGCAGCGTATCAGATGGAGCAATATAAATCCTTTGGCGCAGAAAATTACGCAGCGGCATCAAGACAGGCTGTTATAGATATGAGAGAAGATATTGCACAGGCACTAGCGAATAGATAAAACATGTTGAGATTATAAATTAAAGTCCTATAACAGTTATAGCAATATGATTGATATAGGACTTTTAAAAAGTATCGCAAAAGTAGAGGTGTAAGGGTGGCAAAGAAAAAGAATGAAGTTACAATTCTCAGGTCTTCAGCAGCGGAATATTTAACATTTTTGACAGCTACAGGCCAAGGTGATGTAAATGCTATCTATGCAGATGAAAATGTTTGGCTCACTCAAAAAATGATGGGTCTCCTTTATGATGTGGAATCACATACGATTAACTATCATTTACAAAAAGCATTTAAAAGTGGCGAATTAGAGGAAAAAGCAGTTACTCGAATATTTCGAGTAACTGCCAGTGATGGAAAAGAATATGACACAAAGCACTATAATTTGAAAGCGATAATTTCGGTGGGAAACAAAGTGGACTCTCCAAGATCGGTACAATTTCGAAAATGGGCGAATGATATAATTGAACAGTATACGATTAAAGGCTTTGTTATGGATGATGAACGTCTAAAAAATGGTGGAACTGTACTTACAAAAGATTATTTTGAAGAGCAGTTACAAAGAATACGTGAAATTCGTTTATCTGAAAGAAGATTTTATCAAAAAATCACAGATATATATGCTACTAGCATAGACTATGATCCGAGAGCAAACCTTACCTGTGCATTTTTTGCTAAGGTACAAAATCAGCTACACTGGGCAATTCATGGAGAAACAGCAGCAGAAGTAATCTATCACCGTGCAAATAGTGAAAAAGAAAATATGGGACTAACGACATGGAAGGATGCCCCGGAGGGAAAGATTCAGAAATTTGATGTGGTTGTTGCAAAAAACTATTTATCAGAAAAAGAGCTTACGGCCATGTCTAGAATAGTGAATGCCTATCTTGATTTAGCAGAAATGAGAGCAGAAGAACAGATTCCTATGACAATGGAGGATTGGGGAAAACAATTTGAAGGGATACTACGTTTGTCAAAAAAGGAAATATTGACTAATGCAGGAACGATTTCAGCAGAAATAGCAAAGCAACATGCAGAAGCTGAGTTTGAAAAATACAGAATTAGGCAAGATCAATTATTTGAAAGTGATTTTGATCGATTTTTAGAAGATGCAGGAGAGTACATTGCTGGTGACTGATAGGGGCAGAGACTAGATATTTAAAATTATTTCTTGGTTGAAAGCAACAATATGACATGCTATACTTTAAAAGGTATATTTTTCAATCATTGATTAAAATAAGGAGATAATAGATAAATGGAAAGTTATAAAAAAGAGTTTATAGAATTTATGGTAGACAGCCAGGTACTTAAGTTTGGTGATTTTACATTAAAGAGTGGTAGGAAATCTCCCTTCTTTATGAATGCAGGTGGATATGTAACTGGTTCCCAGCTTCGTAAATTAGGAGAATACTACGCGAAAGCAATCCATGACAATTATGGAGACGACTTTGACGTATTATTTGGACCAGCATACAAAGGTATTCCACTAAGCGTAGCAACAGCAATTGCTTACAGTGATTTATATGGAAAAGAAATTAGATACTGTTCTAATAGAAAAGAAGTAAAGGATCACGGTGATGTGGGAATTTTACTTGGTAGCAAGCTTAAAGATGGCGATAGAGTAGTAATCATCGAAGATGTAACTACTTCTGGAAAATCCATCGAAGAAACCTTCCCAATCCTTATGGGACAGGCAAAGGTAGAAATCAAAGGTCTTATGGTTTCCCTAAACCGCATGGAAGTTGGGCTTGGCGGAAAAGTTGGTGCATTAGATGAAATAAAGGAAAAATACGGATTTGAAGCAAATGCCATTGTTTCTATGGCAGAAGTAACCGAGTACCTGTATAATAAGCCATATAAAGGAAATATTTATATTGATGATACGATAAAGAGTGCCATTGATGCTTATTATGTGGAATATGGTGCAAAATAGTAGCGTAGAATGTGGTTAGCAATAGTAAAAGGAGACGGATATGGAAGAAAGAACTTATAAAACCATGAGGGGTGCAGGTGCACTAAACGTTGCAGTTGGTGTTGTGTTACTAGTAGTAGGGTTAGCTAGCGGAATTTTACTAATCATTGGCGGTTCAAAGCTACTAGCTGGAAAGTCAAAAATATTATTCTAAGATAGGATGGGCATTTCACAAGTGGAATGCCCATTTAGAGTTTGAAATAGTGCAAATGGAGCTTGGTATGAAGAAGAGATCAGGATATATTTTTACAAACAAAACCCATTCCGATATGGCGATTATGTCTACAATTTTAGGTGTTATTAGTACCCTGTCACTGGCAGCAGTTACTTATTTAACGTATTTGCAAAGCGGGGATGCCCCTATTTCTTATGGACTTACTGGCATGTTGGTTATGCTATTTTCTTTAATTGGTCTTGTTATGGCAATCATAACCATTATAGAAAAGGATGCTTATAAGCTTTTTCCAAGCCTAGGGCTATGTTTTAACATGATAGCAATTTTGGGAATAGGCATTGTAATTTATGCAGGTGTATATATATAAGTAGTAAAAGTAGAAAACTCAGTGGATAGGAATAAAATTATGGAAATTATCAAAGAACGTTTCGAGTTGGCACTTGAAAGAATAAAAAGCATTGATGAAGAAAAGTTTGAATTAGAGGCCTATGATAGGTA